>CALXOL010000007.1 GCA_944390015.1 uncultured Spirochaetaceae bacterium | reverse complement strand
TGAAATACAGAGGTTATATTGACACTCTTCCTGAAAAGGATATCCTCTGTGGATTTGTCTCTTCCATAGATGAACTGGGAGCATGGGAAAGCGCTGACAGAGCACAGCTCATTCTTGATACAAAGCAAGTCTATAAAGATCTTGGAGAACTTTGTCCTCGAATAACCCGGGATGATATCAGAAGAGCTGTACAGCAGGGAACTTGTGCAATATACCATGCTTCCTCTCACAACATACTTCATGCTAGAAACTGGTTGATCCTTCCAGAACTCTATAAGAGTGCAAGATTCACGATAAGGATGAAGCATTATCTTCAGACTGGTGTTTATGTATCCGCATTTAGAGAGCTCACTGCTGTTGTTGATGAAGAAGAAAGGATGATTCTCGAGGCTCAGAATTCAAGTACAGAAGATGATGCATTCATGCTTCTTGAGTGGGCATCGAAGGCAATGAGAAATATCAACACGGATTGATTAGAGATTCAGCAGTATGTAGATGCCATCTTCTTCTGGTGGTGCAGGGAAGAACCGCACAGGATCTGGCAAACTCGGAGGAAATGCATAGGCTGGAACAGCTCCATTAGCCGCCATCCTATCATATATTCCGAAGGAGATGAAGCTGTTGCATATTATGCAGGCGGGATTTCTCTTCCATGCATCACCAAGAGGAAAGGGAAGATAAGGAAGCTTGTTTCTGAGAAGATAGAGGTATTCAGGAAAATACTTCTCATCATCTTTCAGGTAACGCTTTATTCCATCATCGATGATTCTTGCAGCTTCTTCTGTTGGGAGGTCTGCGCTTAGACTTATAGGGGAAAGAGTTGAAGCAGCATTTCCTCCATAGCTTAAAGGAATCACTTTTACGTGTCCTCTATGATCGGCAGTCTGGATTATTGAGATGACTTTGCGTCCCATGATCTCATAGACCATTGCAGACAGGACTGCTGTCCTTGTTACGCCAGCCTTATTCTTGATTCTCATGATTTCATCATTCGTGATGAGAATCCTTTGCTTCCTAGTCTTGTGGAATTTCTTCCACATAACGGAAAGCAACGCTGTTTTTGGGATAGGGTAGAACATTGAGGTATCAAGAGAATCAGGAAGGTTAATCCGAGGTATCACAGAATCATTGAATAGGATATCAGCATCGGGTGTTTCACCTGAATAAAGTGCCATCAATGCATTTGCTATGTGATAGAAGCAGCGTCCATCCATCAGTAAGTGGGATGCTTTGATTGAAAGGACTGAGCCATTCTCCAGATCTGTCACCTTGATAGAAACAAGAGGGAATTGGCCTTTCAGCGTCTTCTGCAAATCAAACTTGGCCTCATATTTCTTAGGCAGTGTATTCTTTCCAATCAAATTCTCAGCAGAACCTTTTCTATATAAGTATTCAAAGTGGATATCACCCGACGGGAAGATCACATTCTCGTTGTTCACTCTTCCTCCGAGTATCGGATAGATAGAAAGAAGCTTCTGGATGGAATCTCGTAAACGCTGTTCCTCCAGATGGATTCTATATACCCAGGATGTTGATATGACCATGCGACGGCACGTCTTATCCAATATGGAGGGGTTCCAGATCTGTTGCTTATTCATCAGAGAACCTCGATTTGAGTCCAAGATAGGTGTCTGTGAGAGCAGCGCTGATATCCTCCTCGGAAAGCTCTAGGCTTTCAGTAACGATAAGGGAGGCAATACCATGAACGAAGAACCAGAGCAGGGTGTGCATTTTTAAAGCCTTATCTTCTGCAAATGACAGGGAGTTCGATATGAGCCCGATTTCTTTTGAAGCATCGTCTGTCGGGAATCTCATATCAGAGCTTCTTTTATCCATGAAAAGCAGCCTGAAAAGATTCTTTTCTTCCTTGGCGAATCTGATATATCCCATGCCCCGTGCTTTATAAGGAGGATATTTGCCGCTCTTCTCTTCCTCTTCAAGCATGGCGAAATAGAATGAAGACGCTTTCCTTACGATTTCCATCTTCAAATCTTCCATGTTTTTGAAATTGGAGAAGATCGGCTGGGTTGAGACACCTAGCTTCTTAGCAATTGCTCTTGCGTTCAGGTTGCAAAAGCCTTTTTCCTTCACGATGTCAAATGCAGCATTGATGATTTCATCCTTTCCTGTTTTCTGTGCCGGAGGCATTTGGTTCTCCTTTTATAACATATGTTATATAACATTGAATATATTTCTCCATTTGCATGTTAAAACTACAAGCGTATTGCGTCAATACAAAAATAGCTATCCTTCATTCAAATAGTTTGATCTATGAATAATAAGTGTTGATTCTTTGTATTGATGGGTCGAGTGGTTTGATAGTATTATTTAAATATGTCAAGGAATAATTTCCCTTGATAAATTTGAATATAGGAGGTATTGCCATGGCGACAGAATCATTCAGCAGGACTTTTACTGTGAACCCAGACTGGGGCATCAAGAACCTTGAGAAAGCTATCGACAACGGATCTCCTACTGTAAAGAGGCTGAGCACTCCAGAAGCCAAGGCTAAATTCAAAGAGGCAACTACGATGACGCCTGAAAAAGCTGCAAGACTTAAGGCGAGGTATGGTAAATGAGATTGGAGTGTACTGAGCTCCGTGAGTTCATGGATCTCGTAGGAGAGGATAGGGCTTTACAGGCTTTATCCTCTTTTTCTGTGAAGAGAAATCCGGATGTTGAAAACTTCATCCGTACCAATGCTGTCGCTTATGAGAAGAGTGACAATGCCAGAACCTATCTTGTGACAAATGAGAATGACGATATTCTCGGATATTTCTCCTTGGCTCTTTCTGTGGTCGATATTCCTCCCGGAATCTCAAAAGCAATGATGAAGAAAATGAGAGGGTTTGGAAGGTACTCTGCGGATTCTGTTCCCTGCTATCTTCTTGGGCAACTTGCTCGTGATGACAATGCCTCGCATGATGATCTGATGATGCGTGATTTCATTGATTTCGCAATCGAATATGTCATGGCTGCAAAGCAGTATGTGGGAGGACGATTTCTCCTCATAGATTGTGTTGATGACCTTGTGGATCTGTATGAGAGACATGACTTCATAAAGATCAACAAGACTGGAGATCTGAACCAGCTTATCATGTTCTTGGAATAAAACAGGATTTGCATTTGTTATCAATCCAAGAGGCTGTTTTTATCATTAGGTCAGATACCTGTTTCTGAAACGGGATTCAAGTTCTGAAAGATTTTCCCTGCTGCGTTTTATCGTTAGGTTCGCAAACTGCTTACCGTTTGTGATTTCACCTACATAGCAGTTGTATCCTTTGCAGATTTCCATCTCTTTCTCGTTAGGAGCCCTCCAGAGATTTTCAACAAGGAATAAGCTTGGGTTTGCTGTTCTTTCAGATTTGGGTATGTCCATTCCCTTGTCTTGAAACCTTCTGAGAAATACATGTTACTTGTTGAGCAACTCTATGGAAGGAACGTTAATGACATTAAGCAAAGTACAAATGTCGTCGATGTCGTTGATGATACCAATGAGAGCCATGTCTTGAATGTACATGACAGACGCAAAAGACTGTTGGAGCTGATATCTGCAAATGCTTCTATTTCAATTGCTGAACTGGCATTGATTATGGCAGTTACAAAACGCACTGTTGATTGTGACATCTCGTGGCTAAAAGAACACGGCTATATAAGCAGAGAAGGAAATTCAAAGAGTGGATGTTGGAGGGTTTGCAGAAATATTGATGATTGAACTTCTCATATATGATAAGGCTTGCCCCTGATTTGACCCCAAAAGTTATTGAAACTTCTGAAATAAATGGGATTGTTGAGATATATAGCAGTCATAAACAATTGTGCAAAATCCGTATGCATTGCCTACAGAAGCAGTCAGTTGAGATCCTATGGCACCACAGATAACCTATGATACTATGGATTATCGGGTGGAAATAGAATTTAGTATGCCATAATCTTAGTATTAGGATAGAATATGAAACTGTATTCTTACACAGATGGGGAATGGGAAAGTATATGATAATCTACAAGTCAACCAAGAAGGAATTTGTTGAAAAGACTCTTCGCCCTCAGTCAGAGGGAAAAAACATCGCAGATATCGTAAAGGATGAATTTGAGAAGAGGATAGGTAAGGTGAATGATGGAGAATATCATGCCTGGCAGAATTCCCTGAGGCACATCGCAGGTATTATCGATACGGATAAAATAAATGATAACGCATCAGTATGCATAGAATACCGTCTTCCTTTTCAGAACTGCAGGATAGATTTCATAATCGCAGGTAAGGATGAAGCAGGAGCGGAGAATGTCGTTATAGTCGAGCTCAAGCAATGGTCAACCGTAACTCCACTTGTTGATGAGCATCTTGTGCAGACTGTCATAAACGGTAAGAACAAGAATCTTCCTCATCCATCATATCAAGCATGGTCATATGCTGTAACCCTTCAGGAATATAATGAATGTGTTCAGAAAGATAGTGTATTACTTTATCCGTGTGCTTTCATGCACAATTATGTTCCATTTTATGATGATCCCATAATAGACAACGTTGTATACAAGGAAATAGATAAGGCTCCGGTCTTCACATGCTATGATTCTGCGAAATTACGAGATTATATTGTCTCAAAAGTATCGAAAGCGGACGAGGGGAATGTAATGTACAGGATAGACTATGGTAGGATAAAGCCATCGAAATCCTTACAGGATGTTCTTGCAAGAATGCTGGATAAAAACAATGAAAATAATGAATTTGTGTTGATTGATTCTCAGAAGAGTGTATTTGAATTCATCATGACCCGTATAAGGAGACTCAGAAACGAATCTGGCAAGAAGCAGGTATTCATTATCAGTGGCGGTCCAGGAACAGGAAAGAGTGTGCTTGCAATAAACCTGCTTGCTGCAACAATCAAGGATGGAAAGAACGGAGCATATGTCACAAAGAACAGCGCCCCGCGTAATGTCTATAAGGCAAAGCTTGCAAGAGAAAGATACAGAAAAGCTTATATCAACGAATTATTCAAGAGCTCAGGGAGTTTTGTAGATTGTAGTGAAAATTCTTTTGATGTCCTGGTTGTTGATGAGGCGCATAGGCTGAATGCGAAGTCCGGACTTTTCGGTAAAGGTGAGAATCAGATTAAGGAAATCATTAATGCCGCACGTATCTCTATTTTTTTCATAGACGAAGATCAGATTGTCACAGCTAAGGATATCGGAAGCATAGATGAAATCAAGAAATTCGCAAAACTTGCAGAGGCAGAGGTGTTCAGAAGTCAGCTTGAATCACAGTTCAGATGCAATGGGTCTGACGGATATCTAAACTTCCTTGATGATGTTCTTGAGATAAAGAGGAAGTATTATACATTTAATCCATCAGACTATGAAATTGTCGTCTATGATGATTTGAATAAGATGTTTGATGATATAAAGATGAAGAATAGGGTAGATGACAAGGCGAGGATGCTGGCAGGCTATTGCTGGAACTGGATATCGAAAGACGATCACGCATCCGGATATGATATTGTGATAGATGACCAGGATTTCCATGCTTATTGGAATTTCAATGATACAGATACATGGGCGATAGATGAGGACACTATAGATCAGGTTGGTTGTATTCATACATCGCAGGGATTGGAATTCTCTTATGTCGGGGTTATTATCGGGGATGACCTCAGATATGAGGATGGTCACGTCATAACCGATCCTGAAAAGAGGGCCAGGACTGATAAGTCGCTGGACGGATTGAAGAATAATCCAGAAAAGAAAGATAAGATAATCAGGGACACCTATAAAACCCTCCTGTCAAGAGGAATGAAAGGTTGTTATGTTTACTGTACGGATAAGGCTCTTTCCCAGCATATTAAGAATAAGCTGGAAGAGAATCAGAATATATATTACGATTTTGCAAAATATATGGATGATGGTATTGTAGCCGATTTCCATTGATGTCAGATACAACAACCCGTGAGATAGCTGCCACCCTTCAGGGTGGTCAGGTGAATCACGGCATCAATTGAGACGGACATTTTCCATGATGAAATCCCTTGCAATCACAGCGAATTCCTCCGCATTGCTGAGTATCGAAGGATGGCCTCCATGTGGGAACATATGGATCGAGGCTTTGCCCATCATCTTCTTCATCTCCCCATATTCCTCTTTCATGTCGCTCCGGCACATCAGGTCCTCGACAGACCCCGTCAGAAGAACAGGACAGTCCAATGCAGATGGCGGGGACACGAACAAAGAATCTCCTCTATCGGCACACTCAATAAGAGCTTTCGTATCTTTCTGGACAATGTCCTGCCAATCAGGGCCAAGACACCATTCATAGAAGCCTCTTGCATCTTCATCTTTCATTGCACTTTCTCTTTCCTTTGTCAGGTTTGAAGAGAAACTGCTGTTCAATGTACGGCCGTCGAATGAATCTGCGATAATGGATGACACTCTGCCTTTCATAATCATTGCCGCATTCATCACCACCCAGGCACCGCCGCTTGTGCCTATGAGAGAGACTTCATCAAGTTCCAGATGCTGGACAAGACAGACAACCTGCCTTGCCTCGTCGATCCAGATGTCGGAGGGAAATGATGCAGTCCTGTCGGACCTGCCACAGCCGAGGAAGTCGATCAGGATGCAATGCAGATCTTTTTCATAAAGAGGCATGAGCAGAGAGAACATCCTCGATGAGGAGGTGTTGCCATGACAAAAGATCACAGGATGTCCTTTACCATGTTCCTCATAATATATCCGTCTGTTGTCGTAACTGAAAAAAGGCACGATGCTTCCTCCTATCCCTGCGTCTCGATGTATTGCCTGAGCTTCTCTTCACTCACATCGCCAACACTTGAGCAGAAGTATCCCCTTGTCCACAGCAGATGCTCCTTCCAGAAGAACCTCTGCAAATAGTCATGATGAAGCTGCCACATGTCGTAGGTGGATATCTGCTTGAGGGAATGGACTATGCTGGTGACGCTGTCGAAAGGTGTTGCCGAGATGAAGAAATGCACATGGTCATTGTCCGTCTCGACAAGGAGAATCCGCCATTTGTCCTGCATGTGCTCAGCCCTGTGGAATGATGCGATGAGGTCATCATGTATCGGTTCCAGAAGCTTTCTCCTGAACTTCACCGAAAAGATGATGTGATAGCTTATGCGGAATTTGGCATGATTGAAACTCTTGAACCTGCTCATAGTATTTTTCTGCTTAAGAATTGGGTTTTGTCTTCAAATATGATACTATATGGTCATGGACCACACAAGCACTGGAAGGAGTGACAAGAACAGGCGGATAGCCGATTCCATGAGGGCTACCTATGCAAAGAGGGAGGGACAGGTGTGCCGTGTATTCCAGTGCAAGATACAGAGGAACAAGCTCACTGCAGGACAGAAGGAAGAGCTGAAGATGCTCTTCGTGGAAGGCAAGTGGTGCTACAATGCCATACTCAATTCCGGCGAGTCATCCTCCATCTTTGATTATGACACGAAATCAAAGACTGTTGTCCACAAGGACAAGGATGGCAACGACATCGAATGTGAGTATGCCTATCTTCCCCAGTCATTGAGACAGACGATACACGCCCAGATAAAGAACTCCATAAGGGTGCTTGCCGCAAGGAAGAAGAAAGGCTTGAAGGTCGGTTCCCTGAAATACATCAGCGAGCTGAGATCCCTCGACTTCAAACAGTTCGGCGTGACACACAAGATTCCACGCATGAACCGGATAAAGCTCCAGGGAATCAAAGGACTGCTCAAAGTGAACGGAATGGACCAGTTCTATGAGAATCCAGATTATGAGATTGCTAATGTCAAGCTTCTCAACAGGCCTGATGGCCACTACATGGCTGTCACCTGCTGGATTGACAAGGACAAGGTCGAATCAAAACGCAAGAACAACAAGGTCATCGGTGTCGATTTCGGCATTGAGACCGACTTCACTACATCGGAAGGAGAGAAGATACATGCATCGGTGCAAGAAAGTGAGCGCATCAAAAGGCTTCAGAAGAAGCTTGCCCGGCAGATAAAAGGCTCAAGGCGTCATGCACGTACTCTCCATCTGATAAGGGTTGAATACCAGAAGATGACAAACTGCAAGGATGACCTTGCGAACAAGATCGTTGCAGGACTTGTAGAGAACAGGACAGTGGTCATCCAGGATGAGATGCTCACACACTGGCATAAGGGATGGTTTGCAGGACATGTCCAGCATTCAGTCCTTGGCAGAGTCAAGAGCGATCTCATGAGGAGGGATGATGTCGTCGTTCTCAACAAGGCAGTGCCGAGCACAAGATTCTGTCCCCATTGCGGGAAGCTGAACAGCCTTTCCCTGAGTGACAGGATTTATCATTGCGACTGTGGCGCTGATGACATGGACAGGGATGTCCATGCTGCCCGCAACATGATCTGGTTCTATGAAAACAATGTAGGTGTGGGACGCACCGAAACAAGCGCACCTGAGATCCGAAGAGCAATTGAAAAGGCCTTCATGAAAGGCAATCTCGATTGTCATGGACCGTTGAAGGGCGAAGCTTCCACCTTTTAAGGTGGAGGTAGTTCACACGATTGAAGATATTTATAGCTCTCAAGTGATTTTCTGAGGTATCCTTTATGGCATCTCACAACTTCAGCATAAGTATTTCATATATGAAGGTGTAATCTTTCGATTGAAAACTATATGGATCTTGCAGAAGATATCACCGATGGAGATTTCCTGGAATCGTTAGAGATGCTTTTTTTAGATGAGTCATATTCTGTATTCCATCCAGTGATTTCATTGATGCTCAGAGAGCGTGTACGCCTTGAGTAGGAAGCTTTCCTTGGTTGAGAATCAGTTTTCTTTTCTGCTGCGATTTTTGCGATGGAATGTATGATTACTGAGCAAAAAGTTTTTCTGGCTTTATCTTGATTAAAATGCCTGCGTAGTCGTCTGTAAATTCATCAAGAAATCAGGAATGTAGATGTTTCGTATGCTATCACGGGAAAAATCATGCCTGTCCATTGATAGAATCAGCTTCGGGAAATTGTCGGATATGCTTTCCAGAGCATAGAACTCACGCTTTCTTGTATTTTCATCCACCAGTGTGGCCGATACCTGTATGTATGTCTTTTCAGTACCTTTGACGGCTATGAAATCAACCTCAGACTTATCATTATTTTTGCCGACGCTGACTTTCATGCCTCTTCTTTTCAGCTCCAGAAAAACAACGTTCTCAAGAAGAGAGCCGTAGTTCTCACTCATATTACCTTTAGTAAGATAGATTAAGCCTGTATCCACAGGATAGTACTTGTCGGTCTGTCCGAATCTTTCGCCGCCTTTTATAGTGTGGAATTGAGCATTGTAATACAGGAATGAAGATTTAAATGCATCCATATATCTGCTTATCAGATCCGTGTACATCTTGTACCCGACAGACTTGATTCTATGCATTAGATTATTTTTTGAGACAGGGAAGCCAACCGTATCGTTGAGGAATGCTACGAGACTTGAAAGTGTCTCATTACTCGCATCACTGCCTATCTTCGGCCTGACATCATTGAAAAGTATGCTGTCGAGAATCGAGTGCAGCATGTCCGTCTTCTGCATCGGTTCGTTAAGCAGAACTGTGATTGGAAATCCTCCATATAGCAGATATTCATCGAACAGTTTGTCTTGATCGGTTGCTTGTTGGGATTTGAACCGGTTATATTCATAAAAGGATAGGGGGAACATTTCGATTTCTGTATATCGACCAGTCAGCATCGTCGCAAGTTCACTTGAGAGCATCTTCGCATTCGAGCCTGTGATTGTGATCTCGTATTGTCCCGTGCTGTAATAGGCGTTTACGACACTTTCCCAACCTTTCATTAGCTGCACCTCATCAAGAAGCAGGAAACGTGTGGTTTTGGACAGTGATGCTTTTATCGCTTCACTCATGGTCTTAAGGCTTTTATCCAGAAAGAAGTCAGGGCCGTCGAAGTTCAAATACATGACGCTGCCCGTACCGTACTGTTCCTCAAGCCACGTCTTATAGATAAGTAGCAGGGAAGACTTTCCGCAACGTCTTACTCCCTTGATGACACGTATAATGTCGCTTCCTGTATAGCTTTTCAGCTTTTCCTGATAAAATGGCCTTTCTATTACTGGTTTTCTCATGTGGCCTCCGAACATTCATAAGCTTATCAAAAATTTTAATAGTGGAAAGAGAAAATGTTTTCATTATCAATATTTTTTACAAGTGTACTGCTTGTGAAAAAGTAATCATATAAGAACTTATCTTGTGACAAATGAGAATGATGTACGGATATGGTGTAAATCTATTCACATGCTCCCACAGAAGGCTGTGGGCGCAGTCAGCTGATGAGAATAATTGGAAAAACATAAGGTATTCTGTCATGTTTTCTTCTTGCGTTTTTGGCAGATAAAAGCTTCTATCCGACATAATAGCAATATAAGGTAGAACGTATATCAATGTGGAATAATGGGCATTAGCCGTCTTTTTATGTTGCGCTTTGTTGCGATATTTTGATTGACACTTCATTTAGATAAGGTAGAATTTAAATAGATAGGAGAAGACCAATGGCAGATGTAATGAGAGTCGTACCTTTTGAGGAACTCCTTGAGAGGATTACAGGAGAGCTTCGCAATCAGGGGAGCATATTCAATATAAAAAAAGAGATGTTTTTCTCTGACGATGAGAAAAAGAGTATAAAAGTCTTCAACCAAAGTGCAAGAACACCTCTTGGACCTGCCGCTGGTCCCCATACGCAGCTGGCACAGAATATCATCACAAGTTACCTTGTCGGGGCAAGATTCATAGAACTTAAGACTGTTCAGATTATGGACTCCCTTGAGATAGCTAAACCCTGTATTGATGCGAGGGATGAAGGATATAACACGGAGTGGTCTACTGAGCTCAGCCTTGAAAAAGCCTTTGATGAGTATCTTAAGGCTTGGTTCATCGTACATGTCCTGGATATCGTGAGCCATGATGGATGGAATGCGCCTGGCTTCATCTTCAACATGTCCGTTGGATATAACCTTGAGGGCATAAAGAGTGAGAGAATGGATAAGTTTATCACTCAGATGATGGATGCAAGGAAGAGCGATCTTTTTGAGCAATACAAAGCGTCTCTTAAGGCGATGATGAAAGATGGAATCTTCTCAGGAACTATCTATGAGGGAAAGGAAGCGGATGTAATAAAGAACATCGATAAGATCAGTGCTCATATTTCACCATCTGTAACGCTATCTACGATGCATGGATGCCCTCCTGCAGAGATTGAGGCTATTGCAAGTTATATGCTTGATGAGAAAGGTCTTGATACCTTCATCAAACTAAATCCTACCTTGCTTGGCTATGATGAGGTCAGGAGAATCCTTGATGGACTAGGATATGATTATCTTACGCTCAGACGTGAGAGCTTTGATCATGACTTGCAGTATAGTGATGCAATAGGAATGCTGAAACGGCTTGTTGCCAAGGCAGAGAAGGATGGAAGAGGCTTTGGTGTCAAGCTTACTAATACCCTTGGCTCTGTAAACAATCAGGGGGTATTACCTGGGGATGAGATGTATATGTCCGGCCGTGCTCTCATGCCGATTTCCCTTTCTGTCGCACTTAAGCTTTCGAAGGAGTTTGATGGAAAACTTCCAATTTCCTACTCTGGTGGTGCGAATGCCTTTAACATCAAGGAACTTTTTGAAACGGGTATAAGACCTATCACGGTTGCTACCGATATGCTCCAACCAGGTGGTTATTACCGTATGAGAGAGGATGCAAGAATTCTTTCATCCATCTCTGCGTGGGAAAGCAGTGGTGTGGATGTCGGAAAACTTGAAGCGCTCTCTGAGAAGGCAAAAAATCCAAAGGCCTTCTCGGCAAAGGAATTTAAAGGATTTGGAAGTATAAAACTCAATCAGGAACTTCCTCTTCTTGATTGCTTTGTCGCACCTTGTGTCGAATCCTGTCCGATTCATCAGATGATTCCTGATTATGTCAATCTTGCAGGAGAAGGGCGTGGTGCTGAGGCTCTTGCCTTGATATATCTCGATAACGCACTTCCCAACATCACGGGTTGGATCTGCTCCCATGAGTGCCAGAATCATTGTACGAGAAAAGATTATGAGGGAGCGGTGAAGATAAGGGAGGTAAAGAAGCGTCTTGCTACTTCTTATTTTGATGAGTATAAGAAGGAACTCTGGGAGACACCTGAAGAGGGTTCTGTAAAGGCTGCTGTAATCGGTGCGGGACCTGCAGGTCTTGCAGCTGCATTCTTCCTTCGCCGTGCAGGTTTCAAAGTCTCTGTCTTTGAAAAGGATGAGAGTGCCGGCGGCGTATGCAAATCTACTATTCCAGATTTCCGAATCCCTGCATCAGTGGTAGATAAGGATGTCGCCTTTATTGAGGAAAACGGTGTAGATTTCCATTTCAATGTAAAAAAGAGCATAAAAGAGCTGAAGAGCGAGGGCTTTGAATATGTCTTTGTGGCAATAGGAGCTGAGAAATCGAAGAATCTCAAGATAAGTGGAAACGGTTCTCGTGAAAGTGCTATAAGCTTCCTCAGGCGTGTGAAGAGGAAAGAGGATTTAAGGCTGGGTAAGAACGTTGTCGTCGTTGGAGCGGGAAATACAGCAATGGATGCCTCCAGAGCGGCAAAGAGGGTGCCAGGTGTTGAATCTGTCAATATCGTATATAGAAGAAGCTTTGCACAGATGCCTGCGGACAGGGAGGAGTATGAAGAGGCTCTCTCTGAAGGTATTGTCTTCAATTGGTTGAATAATCCTATAAGCTTTGTAGATGGCATTCTCACTCTCAATAAGATGACTTTAGGAGAAAAGGATTCATCTGGAAGGAGAAGGCCTGTGGAGACAGGAGAGACAGTATCTATTCCTTGCGACTATCTTATCCAGGCGATTGGAGAGGATGCCGATGATGCTGCTTTAAATGAGATTTGCTATCAGAGTGAAGAGGAGAAGGTATATCTTATCGGAGATGCTCTTTCAGGGCCTAGTACCGTAGTTGAATGTATCGCATCAGCTCGTAAGGCTGTTGAGGAGGCGATAGACAAAGTCTATGAAGATATAATCGAAGAGGAGGAGAGTGAGGAGGAAGAGGAGTGCTCCTGCTCTCATCACCATCATCACGACTCTGAATGCTCATGTGGCCATCATCATGATGATGAGCATGAGTGCTCTTGCGACCATGATGGTGAGGAGGAAGATGAGGATGGAGAGGATGACGAGGCTCTCAGGGATGCAGAGGATGAGTATTTTGCCTCACTGCTTAAAAAGAAGAGTAGCATACTCTCTTTTGACAACTCACTTTCAGATTCTGATTTCTTCAAGAGGGAGGCTTCACGTTGCCTTGAATGCTCCTACATGTGCTCTAAGTGCGTCGATGTATGTCCAAACAGGGCGAATGTACCAATTGATATGAGGACATGGGAAGCTTTCTCTGATCCATTTGAGATTGTGCATATCGATGCTTACTGCAATGAATGTGGAAACTGCGAGACATTCTGTCCGTATTCGGGCGGTCCATATCGGAAGAAATTCACGGTTTTCAGTTTGAGAGAGGATTTTGATAACAGTGCTAATGATGGTTTCTTCTATGATGGAGAATCTCTCATCGTACGTTATGAAGGTGAAGTTCTAAAAGGAGATCTCGATAAGGAGGGTCTTGTAAATGTTGAAGGCCTACCTCCTGAAGTCGAGATGCTGATAGATGAGATATTCACAAGCTATCATTATCTGCTTGGTCCTGTTGAGGAGTGATTATGAGTAGTATCCTTATTAAAAATGTCCGTATCTTTGAGACAAGGCCTCCGTTTTCGATATCGGAGGGAATGGATGTTCTTATTGAGAACACTGAGATTAAAAAAGTCGGAGAGAATTTAGCATTTTCTGCGGATACTGTGATTGACGGCAGTGGGAAGACGTTAATTCCAGGCAATGTCTGCGCTCATCATCACTATTATTCTGGGCTATCGAGGGGGATGCTTATCTCAGCTGGAGCTCAGAGGGACTTTATTGAAGTGCTAAGAGAGTGGTGGTGGCGCCTGGACAGGGCATTGGATGAGGAGAGCACATATTACTCATCCCTCATATGTTCTCTTGATGCAATCAAGGCTGGAACTACCAGCGTAGTTGACCACCATGCATCTCCTTCATTCATAGATGGCTCTCTTTCTGTTATTGCGAAAGGCATGGAGGACGTCGGCATCCGCGGTGTCACATGTTACGAGGTTACCGACCGCAACAGGGGAATGGATGAGGTATGGGAAGGCGTAAACGAGAATGTACGCTTTGCCAAAGAGGTTGATGAGAAGATAAAGAGGGGTGATGATGTGCTTGTCGAGGCCATGATAGGTGCTCATGCTCCATTCACGATTCCTGATGAAGGGCTTGAGATGCTCCATGGAGCGATGAAGGATACGGGGCGTGGCCTACATATCCACGTGGCAGAAGATAAGTACGACCAGGTTCATTCACATCATCATTACAATAAGGATATCGTAAACCGTCTTGATGATTATGGTCTTCTAAATGAGAAGAGTCTTCTCGTCCATGGCCTCTATCTCTATGATTCCGAGATTGAGCTTTTAAATGAGAGGAAGTGTTTCTTCGCACATAATCCACGCAGTAACATGAACAACCATGTCGGATACAACAGGCATCTGAAGGATATAGAGCGGCTTGTTCTGGGAACTGATGGATGCGGCGGAAATATGTTTGAGGAGATAAAAATCGCATTTTTCAAGCATAAGGATGACGGCGGTCCTTTCTGGCCTGCTGATTTTCTTGAAGTGCTCAATAGGGGGAACAAACTGGTTGAGAGTGCGTTCTCATCACGCATCAAGATTGGTCGTATCAAGGAAGGGTATAAGGCAGATCTCGTACTTCTTGATTATGATGCGCCGACACCGATAGTTAAGAAGAATGCAGCAACGCATTTCGTTTGGGGAATGAGCAGTAATGCCGTGGACACTGTGATAGTCAATGGAAAGCTGCTCTTAAAGGATAAGAAATTCACTAACATCGATGCAGATGAGATTTATGCAAAGAGTAGGGAATGTGCGAAGAAGCTTTGGAAAAAAGCAGATAAGATAAAGTAGGAGGAATCTATGGGAATTACGGAAAAAATCCGTCAGATGGCAGAAAAGTACCGTGATTATACGGCAACTAACCTTTCTAAACTTGTAAGGACGAAGAGTTATTCTTCAAAAGAAGAGGATGTATGCCGTCTGATAGTAGAGCTTTGTAAAGAGGCTGGATTCGATGAGGTCTATATCGATGGACTGGGCTCAGTTGTCGCAAGGGTTGGTAATGGACCGAAGAAAATCGCATTCGATGCTCATATAGATACTGTGGAAGTCGGTAATATGAAGAACTGGAATTTCGATCCATTCTCTGGTGAGATAAAGGATGGGCTTGTTCTTGGACGAGGAGCCAGTGACCAGAAAGGAGGAGCTGCAAGCATGATTACCGCCGGTAGGATGCTTAAGGAGCTCGGATATGACGGGGAATACACCGTATACTTCACATTTACCGTAATGGAGGAGGACTGCGATGGAATGTGCTGGAAGTATCTCATAGAAGAGGAGAACTTCAAGCCGGATTTGATCGTATCCACTGAACCTACCAGTTGCAGAATATATCGTGGGCATAGGGGAAGAATGGAAATCAGGGTGATATTGAGAGGAATTTCCTGTCATGGTTCTGCTCCTGAGCGTGGCGTTTCTGCCGCATATAAGGCATCACGTGCAGCTCTGGCGATAGAGAAGCTTAATGAGGATTTGCAGCCGGATGATGATCATTTCCTTGGAAAAGGAACAATAACGGTCAGCCAGATGGATGTTAAGGGTCCTTCCCAGTGTGCCGTAGCCGATTATGCGATGCTCTATCTTGATAGAAGACTTACATGGGGTGAGGATGCGGATCTTGCCATAGCACAGGTCAGAAAATATGTTTCTGAGGCTACGGGGGATGATCCAGATTCAATCATCGTAGAGATGCCAAACTACGAGAAGATTGGATGGACGAACAAGGAATACTCCCAGGAACTCTATTTCCCGACATGGAAGATTGATGAGTCGCATGAGCTTGTCCAGGCTGCGATAAGTGATTATAAGGCGCTATATGAGAAGGATCCTGTTGTAGATAAGTGGACGTTCAGTACCAATCTTGTTGCAACAACGGGACGCCATAAGATTCCTGCAATTGGATTTGGTCCTGGAGATGAGGCCCAGGCACATGCGCCAAATGAGATTAACAGGGTCGAGGACCTGGTAATATGTTCTGGATTCTATACCCTCTTGCCTTATGCGCTTGAAAAGAGAATAGATTAACTCTTTCTTCGGCTGCCTTCGGGTAGCCGATAATTTTTTATTTTTTTTCTTTCTCCCTGATAGACTATAAGTTTTTTGTCATGCTAACCTGTTTCAAAAGGGATAACACTATGGCAAAAATGCCTCCGGCAATGAAATATTTTCTGGTGCCATTCTATGGTACTTATTTGAAACTCCGCTTTGGTCTTAAAACGGAGGGATTTGAAGCTCTTGAGGGCATTGATGGACCCGCCCTTGTTTTTGCAAACCACGTTCATACTCTTGATCCGTTTTTTATATCTGCGCGATTTCCTAATCATATAAGATGGGTCGCCGGTGCCTATCTTTTTAAGATGAAGGTACCATCCTTCCTTCTTAGACATTGGGTTCAGGCTATCCCAAAGGCTCAGGGTAAGAGCGATATAGAGACTATAAAAGACATAAGCTCTGCCCTTAAGGGGGGGGGTATTGTAGGGCTTTTTCCTGAGGGCACGAGAACCTGGGATGGAAAGATGATGGACATTACGAGTGCGACTGCCAAGCTTGTCCGTCTTTTCAAGGTCCCAACCGTATTTATAAACATAGAGGGTGGCTTCTCTAAAAAACCGAGATGGAGCCACACTGAAAGAAAGGGAAAAGTCTATCTCAAAGTAAAAAGGGTGCTTTATCCTGATGAGATAAAAGCATCCAATATTACAGATCTTATTAAAATAGTTTCAGAAAATCTTACATTCGATAACACGCTCTGGCAGAAAGAGAATCACATTGAATACTACGATGAGAAGAAGCAGGCTGATGGTATTGAGCGCCTGTTATATGCTTGCCCCTCATGCGGTTCGTTTGAGACGATGCAATCAAATCGTGATAGAGTAAGCTGCTCTTCCTGTAAGAAAGAGTATAAGGTAAATGGTTATTTTGATCTCGTTTCAAAAGACGGGAGCATATCGCTTTCAGAGTATCATGAGACGGAGAGAAAGATGCTTCTCTCCCTTCTTGAAAAGAAAAGCGATGAGGAGATCTTTCCACCCGGTAACGGCATTTTATTTCAGACGGGAGGAAAGAGACGCAATGAGCTAATAAGCAAGGACTTCAAGCTCCACTGCTATTCAGACAGGATGATTATCAGTTGCAAGGAAGCAATGGAGTACGTATTTCCATTTTCAGAGATCGATTCCATGATAATCTGCGCAAAGTATACTATAGAGCTCTATCATATGGGAAAACTCTTCCGCATACGTCTCAAAGGTATGGAGAGCACTCTTAAATATCAGGATTTATTTTTTGAAATACAGAAACTCAATAAAGAAAAGGACGATTAGTTATTGATTTTGGGAGGGCAAGTTTTATGATGGACTTCGAATACATCATTCATTTAGGTATAATATCGGCATTTCTCTTGGTCGGTGCGTTTTTAAGGACAAGGGTACGTTTCCTTCAGAGATTTCTCATTCCTTCTTCCATCATTGCAGGAGCATTGATGTTGATTTTCTATAATTACATAGCTCCTTATTTCTCTTTGAGTGCCGATTTTCTTGGCGATTTGGTCTACCATCTTCTGAATATATCATTCATTGCAACCATGCTACGTACGTCGGAGGGTAGCAGGGATAAGAGAAAGGGTGTTCTTGCAGAGGGAACCGTATCTATCGTCGCACAATATGGTCTGCAGTGCTTCCTTGCACTTTTACTGGTTTTCATCCTTACCAAGACCATAATGCCGGATCTCTTTCCTGCAATCGCATTGACGCTTCCTCTTGGCTTTGAACTTGGACCAGGACAGGCGTATTCAATGAGTCTTCCATGGGAGAGCATGGGCTTTGAGGGTGCGACATCAGTTGGCCTATGCATGGCGGCAATCGGATTTCTTGTCGGATCCGTTGGCGGAGTTATCCTAATCAACATCGGACTCAAGAGAGGATGGGTGGATAAATCCATCGCAGAGAAAATCAGGCAGAGCGAGGGAACCGGGTTCTTAAAGAGAGGGGAAAATGGAGAGGCCTCATACTCAAAAACAGAGAGTGAGAGCATCGATTCAATGACATATCACATTGCTCTCATCCTCTTTACATATCTGCTTTCATGGGGGCTTTTAACTCTTCTTGGCATAGCGCTCTCTCCATTCGGAGCACTTGCAGAGGAACTCATGAACAGTCTATGGGGTGTGAATTTCATTTTCAGCGTATTCGTCGCCTCTCTTGTTAAGATGATCATGAAGCATCTTAACATAAGCTACACTGTTGATAATGGAACGATGAACAGGATTAATGGGCTTGCCGTCGATTTAACGGTTGCTTCCAGTCTTGGAGCAATCAGTATCGTAGCCATCGCGCATTACTGGCTCCCGATACTATTACTCTCGATTCTTGGGATAATAATAACCTGCTTCATTCTGCCTTGGTACTGCTCAAGGCTGTTCAAGGACTACCAGTTCTTCAGGATGCTTCTTTTGTTCGGAACTGCAACAGGTACTCTTCCTACAGGCCTTGCGCTGCTGCGTGTCGTAGATCCTGAATTCAAGAGCCCAGCTTCGACCGATTACGTATACTCTACCAGCATCGTATTCTTCCTCGTAATCCCAATCATATTATGTGCGAACCTCCCAGCTTACAGCTACGTCCAGAACAGGCCGGAACTGATGTACCTTATGATGGGCCTTACGTTCCTTTACACTCTGGCCTGTATAATTGCTTACAGACTTCTTGCGGGAAAGAGAGCGTTCAAGCGAGGTGGACTCTTCCTCAAAGAGGAGAATTGAGTAATGAGTGCGGTTCAAATGCCGCACTTTTTTCGTTAACACTTTGTTAAATTTTTTTCATTAATCGTTCAACTTAATGTTAGAATACATAGTTGAAAGGAGAATTAAATGAAAAAAATTTTTATTCTGTTATTATCAATCATTCTAATTTTCTCATCCTGTACCTCAACAAAGACAGAGGTGGTAGAGGAAGTTCCTGCAATTGCAACCCCTGCTCCAGCACCAGTTGAGCAGGCGGTTCCAGAGGCTGCTGTTGAAGCAGAAGCTCCTGCTATCAGTGGCACCATTATTGAAGTGTCCAAGTATGGTAACACATATCTTGATACGACTACGGCTGAGCTTCTTGAAACATTCGCACTCGGGGATGTCGTTGAGATCAGTGCTGGTGAGAATGTTGTCCAGGCTCCTGTCGTAACAAGCTACTCGGATGTCGATAACGGTTCTCCACTCGTAAAAGTCGATGGTGAGAATGTGGAGGTTGCTCTCTCCTATGCTGATTTCGCATCTACTTATGGCGTAGCGGTTGGAAGCGAGCTTACAATTACATTGGTAGAGCAGGGTGGATATCTTGCAGAGTACCAGGTAAGGCATCTTGAGAGAACCGATGTGAGAGAGGATTACCCAAGCGACGAGGTATTTGCCAATTTCAGAGCACTTAGCGGTGGAAACCTTCAGGAAAACATGATTTACCGCTCCTGTAATCCAGGGTTAGGAGATGCAAGAGCTCCTTATGCGGATGCTCTTATCGAAGAAGTCGGCATTCAGAAGGTTGTAAACCTTGCAGACAGCGATGAGTCTCTCCTGATGACGATAGATCCGTTTTCTTATTATGCGACACTCTACGAGAATGGCGATGTCGTACTTCTTAACATGGGCGTAGATTACAGGACTGATGATTTCAAAGCCAAGCTGAAAGAGGGTATAGAGTTCATCTTAGCCGATCCTACAGGACCTGTTCTCATACACTGTAATGAAGGAAAGGATAGGGCAGGTATGGTCAGTGCTCTTATCGAGGCATTAGCAGGTGCTAGCATGGATGAGATAGTTGCGGATTACATGACCAGCTACGAGAACTATTATGGTGTTGAAAAGGGAACAGAACAGTATGATGCAATCAGTTCCATCATTACCGATTTCTTTACAACGATTAATGGTCGTCCATTCCCTCAGGACCAGGTGAAGGCAGTGGCTGAGACATATCTTACAACACAGGTCGGGCTGAGTGAGGAGCAGGTTGCTACCCTCGAGAGCCTGATTGTAAAATAAATTAACCTAAGATGTTATTGATGCCGGGGAGACCCGGCATCTTCATTTAAAATAATTCTACGGGAATTCTCCCGTCCTTCAGGCAGGGAGTTGTCACAGGTATTCTTCCAACATCTCTATGTACGGATAGAGCTTTTTAAAGATTCCTTTTTTCTTCTTCGGAAGCATCTCCGCCAACTCATACAGACTGGCAAGCGTCTCTTCTGCAGCCTCTACTATGCTTCTGAATGGAACCATGACCGCCTCTTCCCCCCTCAGTACGAGGGCAAGAATGTCATAGTTAGTCTTTGAACATTCGACAGGTGCGAACAGCATCTTTTCCATCATGTCGATAAGCCCCTGCTCGTCCTGCATGTAATTTACGCATCTCTTCGCATCCTTTCCCTTAAGCAGGTACATGTTCTTGATGAGCCTCGCATCCATGAGTCTCGAAGCTTTAACTGGATTTCTTGAGAGATGTGAGTCTATTTCAACATAGAACTTGATATTCTTGTTTACGTTCTTTATTTTCGATATGTCGCTTAAGGGAACGACGAAGTATGTCTTTTTACCGACATTGATGCTCTTGAGGCTTGGCAGAATCGATTCCTCGCTTCTCACGTCGATCTTCCTCTTCTCTGCCTTCTTCTGTTTCTTGTCCTTTTTCGTATATCCCTTGAGCTCATTGATTAATGAAGGATCTACTCTGTCAATCCATTTTGCAAGGACGGGACTGACGGTACGTGCGTACATCTTACTCGTCTTGACAATCTCTCCTGCAAGAATATAGTCGGGTAGGATCTTGAACCATGATGAGCCTGGATGGATGTATATCCTGTCTGCAGTTATCGTTTTATAACTGTAATTATCTTCTTTTTTTGCCACATATTGCCTAAGCCCTGCTATCAGGCAAGAGAAATACTCATCTATTGAGCCTCCATGTCCTATGTAGATTCCATCCTCGCTTATCTGTTCTGACAGCTGGCGGTGGATGTTCTGTATCTCATCCAAAGTCTGCATGTCCAGATAATATGCTTTGGAAAAAGAAGCTCTTTCTTCTTTTGTCTTGAAATTCTTATATGTGTCGAAGAGCGTCCTCATGCCTATGAAGTCCCCATATTTGGGATTCTGGAAAGACTTATGTGCGTTTCTCGCCTCATATTCCTCACCGATCGGCATGACGTATGCCTGCCTGGTAGAAAGGGTGCTTACGGCGATTAGAACTTCATCCATTACAGATGGATAGTTCATTATCGATTCGACGATGACGCGGGAGAGTCGCGGAAGGAGAGGGAATTTTATCATCATCTCACCGATAGGAGTAAGTGTATGGTCCGCATTTATGGCATTGATGATGATAAGGGTCTCCTCAGCGCTTTTAAGGCCATTGAGTTTTGCTGGTGTGATGAATGGGAACGAGTCGTAATTGTATATTCCAAGCTCGCTCATCCTGAGCGCAACCTCTGCCAGATCCGAATGAAGTATCTCCTCTTCAGCATACTCTGGACGTGCCTTATAGTCAGCCTCGCTGTATATACGATAACAAACACCTGCCCTTGTTCTTCCAGCTCTTCCCTTCCTCTGATTTGCTGAGCTCTTTGAGATTGGCTGCTCAACGAGGGCGGATGTGAAATCCTTCTGATTGTAGTAGTTGACCTTTGCAAGCCCTGAGTCGATTACAGTCGTAATGCCATCTATTGTGATACTTGTCTCTGCGATATTGGTTGCTACGACAACTTTCGTCTTTCCCTCTTTTGTAGGGGTGAAGACTTTCTCCTGCTCTTCTTTGCTCAGTCTGCCATAAAGAGGATAAAGCTGGTAGTTAGAAGAGTACGGTGCGGTTTTAAGATACTCTATCAGGCCTTTTATCTCAGCTTCACCTGGAAGAAATACAAGAACATCCCCGGGGTTGTTCCTCTTATCCTTATGGATTATCTCGTTTATTCTCGAGTAATATTCATCCTCCCTATCTCTTTTCAGTTTTAAGGGCATGTAATTAACAGCGATGGGGTAGGTCTTTGCATCAATTGAAATGATCGGAGCGTCAAAGAAGAATGAGCTGAATACCTTTGTGTTGATCGTCGCAGATGAGACTACGACCTTCAGATCGCTTCTTTTGGCAATGATTTCCTTCAGTAGTCCCAGGATGAAATCTATGTTTAGGCTCCTCTCATGAGCCTCATCAACCATGATTACTGAGTACTTGGAAAGCAGAGGGTCTGCTTTTACCTCCTGCAGTAGTATTCCATCCGTCATCACTTTTATCCTCGTCTCACTTGTCGAGGTATCTGCAAATCGCATTTTGTATGCCACATATGAGTTCTCATCATGGATTTGCTTTTTTATGAACTCTGTAACGGATAGAGTCGCAATTCTTCTCGGTTGCGTGATACCGATGATACCACGCCTGTCATAACCGTCCTCTCTGAGAATCAGGGGAAGCTGCGTCGTTTTACCGCTTCCCGTAGGACTTTCAATGACTATTACCTGATTCTCCCTGAGAGCTTTCAATATCTCTTCTTTATTCTGGTAAACTGGAAGTGAGAAGAAATCTATCGGCAAAGTTCTACCACCTTATCCAGACTAGAGGTCTCTTCCATCTCCCTGGTACTCAGATTCTTTATCTGGAAATTGCCATCCTTGAATGTGAGTGCGTATGGGATTGAGAGTCTCTCCGCATACTCATACTGCGCCTTTGCCTTTTTCTGAGGGAGGAGGTAAAGGTCAGTCTTCAACCCTTTCATTCGCAAGGCGAACGCACATTTTATCGCAATATCCTCTTCCTGTGGTTTATATAGGATGAGGATGTCCGCGCTTCTCGTATCTTTAACAAGTGGACTCTTTAACTCAGTAAGGGCCGCAAGAAGCCTGTCAAGGCCTATTGAAGCTCCAACTCCAGGAAGAACTTCCTTAGTGTATAAGGATGCCAGATTATTGTATCTTCCTCCAGAACATACTGAGCCGATTGACTCATAATCGGAGAGGAACGTCTCATATACAATGCCTGTATAATAGTCAAGACCTCTAGTGATTGAAGGGTCATAAACATAGTATTTCTCAATGCCGGTCTCTTTTAGATACGAGTAGATTTTTCTCATTCTGAGAGAGTTTTCCGTTTCCCCTCCGATTAGAGAAACGATTGCATCTACTGTGGATATGAAGTCTTTGTTCTCCCCACAAGTTATGAAAGAGACTATCTTATTACTCTTATTCTCATCTGCTGTGATTTCAAGAAGAAGTCTTCTTACCTCTTCTTCTCCAATCTTTCTCAGTTTATCTACGGTCCTTAATATTTCTATGCTCTTATCCTGGACTTCTATCGTCTCCAGGAACTCATTGAAAAGAGCTCTGTTTGCAACATGAAACTTAAGATTGTCTATCTTTAAAGCATTAAAAGACGCATACATCAGGGAAAGTATTTCAAAATCCGCCTCAGCGTTATCCACACCTACAAGGTCAAAATCACACTGAATGAACTCCCTGTATCTTCCCTTCTGAGGGTTTTCTCCCCTCCAGGCTTTTGCAATATGGTAGCGCTTGAATGGAATGGGAAGTTCCGCATGGTGAAGTGCAAGAAAGCGTGCGAATGGGACTGTCAGGTCAAAGCGCATTGCAACCTTCCTTCCCCCGTTATCTTCAAAGTGGAAAATCTGCTTGTCTGTCTCCCCACCACCTTTGCCTAAAAGAACTGATTCATATTCGAGTACCGGTGTGTCGATTGGAACGAAACCGAAACTCTCAAACACTTCTTCAAGCTTTCTCTCTATGTTCTTCTTCGGGATCTCTTCTCCTGGAAGGCTGTCCCTGAAACCTTTTAATACAATTGGGTCTATCATCAAGTCCTCCACACAGATGATAGCTTTTTTCCTCTGATGTTTGCAACCTTTTGAAAAAGCAGCAGAGACAAGCCCCATTATGCTATCTTGAAAGCCATTGCCCTATTAAATAGAATAGTAATGATGTTTACCCGGTATAAGACAGAAGGTGGCAAGGAAGTCATCGTTGCTAGAATATATTCATCAAGTGAGCATACTGTTAGAAACAGTCAGATAGATAAGGATGCGCTCTGGGCGATAAGGAAGATTCAAGGCCAGGGTGCGGAGGCTTATATCGTCGGTGGTGCGGTTCGCGATATGCTCTTAGGCAGAAAACCTAAGGATTTCGATATCGCCACAAGTCTTTCTCCTCGCCAGGTTCAGAAACTCTTCTGGAATGCCCGTATCATAGGTAGGAGATTCAGAATAGTACATCTCTATTTCAATCATGATAAGATCATTGAAGTAACGACATTCCGGTCCGATGAGGAGAACTTCGAGGAGGGGAACAACAACATCTTCGGGACTATCGAGCAGGATGCGAAAAGAAGGGATTTTTCCGTAAACAGCCTGTATTATAATCCTCAGAACGGACAATTGCTCGATTTCAATAACGCCATGCAGGATTTCAAGAAGAGGAAGATCCGAAGCTTGATTCCGCTCTCATATTCTTTCTCAGAGGATCCTGTCAGGATGATCAGGGCGATAAAGTACCATGTCACGACCGGCTTTGATCTTAAGTTTGACGTGAAGAGGGCGATAAAGAGGAACTGCTCAAAACTATCCCATGTATCCACCTCACGTCTTACGGAGGAACTCGGTAAAATTCTTTCTTCAGGCTCTGCAGAGCAGATTTTTACTGAGATGCATAAGTACAGGCTTTTAGCATACCTCCTTCCTTGTCTTGCCATGTACATTGAGTACCCTGAGATACGTAAAGCCCTTTCTGAGATGGATGATTATGCACGTAAGATGAAGAAGGAGGGGGAGAGTCTTGACCGTGCCGTAATATTTTCTCGCCTTCTCAAGCCGTTAATCGTACTGGAGAGTCCCGAGGCTATGAGTCAGGATGAGAGGATGAAGGAGGTCTTCAGGCAGATTAAAGTGTTCATCTCCCCGATGACTCCTCCAAACTACGAGATAGAGAAATCCGCAGAGATAATACTCGAGCAGATGGGCTATAAGAGCAAGAGCCGGGGCAGGGCGGCTGCAGCCTCTATTCAAGGAAAGAAGCCTGGAAAGAACATGGGCCGGAAGAATGCAGGGCCAGAGGAGCTGTCTAAACCTAAAAAGCCCCGCAAAGCCAGAAAGAGTAAGAAGATATCTCCTTCTGTTGAATATTCAGAGGAGTTTGAGAGCGTATCGACCCTCGCTGAGAGTCACGATCTCTAACCCCATTCCTCAATTTCTATGGAGACGTTCTTTAAAAGGATGCCTCCATACTTTTCAAGACACTCGGTTATGTATTCCTGCAAATCCGATATAGTAGTACTCATGTAATGCCTGAGAGGAAGCTGAAGCGTCACATATATCGAGTAGGTGGAATCGGAATTTTTAACCCCTCGGGCTTTCTTCACCTTGATTACCGGATCGTAGTCCCCGATTGAATGTTTTACCATCTGCGTTATCGCTTCTTCGGAGATCTCCTCTTTATCGGGTCTTGAAAATTCAGGGCGTACGATTGTCTTCTCATAACTTTGTTTCTTCCCGGGTGCGATATTCTTTTTGAAAATCTTCATAGAGTCATAGACTATCTGCGGGTAGCTCCTTGTGATTTCTATGCTCGGTACGGGAATGACATGCTTACCTTCGGTGAATCGGATTCTCATCGCAGTCTCGATTTCCTCCGGGCTCGCTATATCTTCAATGTGTATTATCTTCTCCGCAGGAGGAAGACCAAGCCTGGATGTGATTTTCCCTATCATCTTCTCGCTGGTTCCTATTATCAGGATCTTCTTATATTTCTCCTTTAAGAGTGCGTTCATCACCTGGTCGCGGTGCTCATCATCATCGAAGACCGCGGTGCGTACCGCACTTATGAAATTGGGATCCCTTTTCGCAGAGTGGCCAGCTATTATCTTATCGCCTTTAATCAAGAGGCCGTCATCTATAATCAAGTCAATCCTGTATTTTGCCGCAACCAGCTTGCTGTGATAGCTCTTACCGGTTCCAGATCGTCCGACAAGGGCGTATACCTTCACGCCGTTTATCTTGCTGAATGCAAATTTAAAGAATCGATTCATAAAACCATATTAGCCTTTATCTGTATTTGTGGTCAAATGAGCTTTCCTTTGTTAAGTGAAAAAGATAAGGAAATATCGATACTTTTTTAGTTTTTTCAAATAATGCAGATAAATAGGAAGTTTTAAACCGCTTCATTCAGATTTGAATTTGCATAGATGCGAAGTTTGTCTTAAAATAAAACATCGATAAAAGCTAAAGCAAAGGAGATAATATGAGCAGAATTTCCACGTTCAAGAGAGGTGGTGTGCATCCTCTTGACAGGAAGGAGCTATCTAAGGATTCACCTATAGAAAAGCTCCCTCTTCCAGGAGAACTGCTTTTATCCATGTCACAGCATCTAGGTGCACCCGCAACCTGTCTTAAAAAGAAAGGAGACAGCGTAAAAAGGGGAGAACTCGTAGGTTCTGCATCTGCTTTCATCTCTGCAAACGTCCACTCTCCTGTGGATGGTGTTGTAACTGATGTGAGAAAGGTAAGACTAGCTAACGGCGCTGTTGCTGATTGTCTTGTGATTAAAGTGGATGAAAAGCAGGATGACGGTATTTTTGATGCCGCATACGATTATAGCTCTCTCTCTTCAGAGGAGTTATTGGGTATTGTGAAGGATATGGGAATCGTCGGAATGGGTGGAGCTACCTTCCCGGCACATGTAAAGTTTTCGATTCCTAAGGGCAAGAAGGTGGATGCCTTGGTTGTCAATGGGGTTGAATGTGAACCATATCTTACCTCGGATTACCGCACGATGCTTGAACGTACGGACAAAGTGCTCGAAGGCATCATGATAATCTCCAGGATAGTAAATCCTGAGAAAATCATGATCGGAGTGGAGATGAACAAGATGGATGCCATCGCCCGTCTTGAAGAGAGGATTGCATCTCTCGGTTATCCGATCGAGGTCGTCGCTCTGAAGGTGAAGTATCCACAGGGGGATGAGAAGCAGCTTCTCAAGGCTACGATAGGTCGTGAAGTTCCATCTGGAAAGCTTCCACTTGATATCGGAGCTGTGGTTGCGAACGTAAGCACATGTTACGCAGTCTATGAGGCGGTAGTGCATCATAAACCTTTAATCGATAGGATAGTCACTGTATCAGGTGAGAGCGTCAATACGCCTAAGAACGTGCTAGCTCCTATCGGAGTTAAGGCATCGGATCTCTATGCATTCGCAGGTGGGCTTAAGGACGATATCAATAAGCTCATTTCAGGTGGCCCTATGATGGGATTTGCTTTTGCCTTGGAAGATACTCCGACGACAAAGGGGACAGGGGGGCTACTCGCTCTTCCTCTTATGATAAGCAAGGATACCATGCCTTGTGTCTCATGTGGTAAATGTGTTGAGCACTGTCCGATGGGACTTATGCCTAACAAGATGTTCAGAAATATAAAATATGGAAATTACCAGGCTGCAATGGACTATGGTCTTATGGACTGCAAGGAATGCGGATGCTGCGCATACTCGTGTCCGTCCCATCTTCCTCTAGTCCAGGGCTTCAAGCTTGGAAAGAAACTCGGGAGGAAGGCGAAATGAAAACCGTATCTGTAAGTCCTCACGTGCATTCATCCTTATCGACCGATAAGGCGATGCTCTTTGTGATAATAGCTTTGCTCCCTTCCGCCATCTGGGGCGTATTTGCCTTTGGCCTGAGAGCTCTTTTGGTACTTCTGGTCTCCGTAGCATCATGCGTTATCGTTGAGTATATCATGGGACGCATAAGCAAGGAGAATACGATCAGGGATTATTCGGCAATAGTCACGGGCCTTTTAATCGGTATGAACATGAGTCCCCTGATTCCACTCTATATTCCAGTTATTGCATCTGTTTTCGCAATCGTGGTCGTAAAATGGACTTTTGGAGGCTTGGGGTGTAACTGGATGAATCCAGCATTGGCGGGAAGAGTGTTCGTATTCTTCAGCTTCTCAAGTGCGATGAGTACATTCATCGTACCAAGGTATGTATATCATGCGGCGGATGCCGTCTCTAGTGCCACTATGCTCTCTGCGATTAAGAC
Source organism: uncultured Spirochaetaceae bacterium (assembly GCA_944390015.1). Classification (GTDB taxonomy): domain Bacteria; phylum Spirochaetota; class Spirochaetia; order Sphaerochaetales; family Sphaerochaetaceae; genus Ornithospirochaeta. The sequence goes on along the minus strand of CALXOL010000007.1, from coordinate 74,134 downwards.
GGCAGTCTCTTCAGGTGCCAGTGGAAGCAATGTGGACATCCTTTCAGGTGCATCGGTAGCGATGAGTCATTTCGCTTCAGGTATTGAAGATGCCACGGGAATCAGCGGTTATGTGGTCGATGCCTTCTTCGGAAACATCGCTGGATGTATCGGTGAAGTCAGTGCATTCTTACTTCTGCTCGGAGGAATCTTCCTTATTGTCACGCACATAATCACATGGCATGTTCCTGTAATATACATAGGATCTTTTGCCGTTCTCAGTTGGATTTTCGGAGGCCTTCCAAGAGGACTTGGGCTATTCCAGGGCGAAGTTCTTCTTCCAATACTTACAGGAGGTCTTATCCTCGGTGCGTTCTTCATGGCTACTGACTGGGTAACAAGCCCGACAAGCAGGAAAGGCCAGGTGATTTATGCTATCGGATGTGGATTTTTCACGTTCCTTATCAGGTATTTCGCATCTTTGCCGGAGGGTGTTTCAATTGCAATTCTTCTGATGAACATCGTAACTCCGACAATCGACCGCTATATCAGACCGAAGAAGTTCGGTTATGTGAAACCTGAGAAGAAGAAAAAGGGGGTTGAGGCATGAGGGAGATTTTAAGAACCGGTATAATCCTCTTTTTAATCTGTGCAGTCTCCGCAGGATTATGTGGTATTGTCAACAGTGTTACAGCTCCTGTCATCGAGGAGAATCTTATCAGGGAAAGAGAGGCGGCTTTAGCTGTTGCCGCAGGTGAGTACACAGTAGGTAATGAGATTACTGTCGATACTCCCGAGGCGAACGTCGCATATACGATCATGGATGGAGACGAGGCCGTTGGCTACGTCTTTGAGCTGAATGCAAGTGGTTATGGTGGTGCAATGACCATAATCGCATCATATTATTTCGATGGGGAACTCATTAATGCGCAGCTGACCACGAACAGTGAGACTCCCGGCCTTGGTAAGAATGCCGAGAACTCATGGTATATGGACATGTTCAAAGGTCTTGGAGGCGATTCTCCTCTTCCTTCATCTTCTGCAGACCTTTCTGCCGATGATGCCTCTGCCGTAAGTGGAGCTACCGTCACGTTCACCGGAGTATCTACTGCGCTAAGAAATGGAAGCGAGCTGGCTAAGAGCCTGGGAGGTGCTGTATGAGCGCTCATATGAAGGAACTAACGAAGGGCCTCTTCAAAGAGAACCCTACGTTCATAATAATGCTTGGCATGTGTCCTACTCTCGGAGTATCGACACAGGTTTCAAACGCACTTGGAATGGGACTGAGCGTAATCTTCGTCCTTACATTCTCCAATATGGCGATTTCCGCATTAAGGAAGATCATCCCTGATACGATAAGAATACCTTCTTACATCGTTATCATCGCTTCCTTTGTTACGATTGTTGAGATGGTGCTTCACGCATATGTGCCCTCAGTATATGCCGCTTTAGGTGTATATCTTCCTCTGATCGTAGTAAACTGTATCATCCTTGGCCGTGCTGAGGCATTTGCAAATAAGAATACGGTCTTAGACAGTGCGCTCGATGGAATTGGAATGGGGGTGGGCTTTACGATGTCACTGACTCTCATCTCCTTAATCAGGGAGGTGTTCGGAAGCGGAACGATTACTCTGTTTGCCGTAGGTGGTTTTGATGGTGTCATCGAGATTCCTGGTCTTCATGAGTCCCCGATCGGTGTTCTGACTCTCGCGAGCGGTGCACTGCTGGTAATGGGATATCTTAAGGCATTTTTCCAGTGGAAGAGTGCAAGGGGGCAGAAATGAGCTATATTGGTATTTTAATCACATATATTTTCATCCAGAACTTCATACTTGTGCAGTTCATGGGGCTTTGCCCGTTCATTGGTGTCAGCAAGAACAGTGAGAGTGCCATAGGAATGGGAATAGCGGTAACCTTTGTTACCGGAATCGCATCGGTAGTCTGCTATGCCGTACATGTGTTCCTACTCGTTCCATTTGAGCTTGAATATTTAAGGACAATCGCATTCATTCTTGTCATTGCAGCTCTTGTGCAGTTGGTTGAGATGGTTATAAAGAAGATGAGTCCGGCTCTTTATCAGGCGCTTGGAATCTATCTTCCGTTAATCACGACGAACTGTGCCGTACTTGGTATTGCAATCATAAATATTGATGAAGGATATAATCTTCTTGAGTCATTTACCGCAGGAATAGCTGCCGGTCTTGGCTTTACCCTTGCAATCATTTTGATGAGTAACATCAGGGAAAAGCTTGAGATGACACCGGTGAGAAAAGTGTTCAGAGGCGTCCCTATCGCATTCATCTCTGCAAGTCTCATGGCCCTTGCATTCATGGGATTTGACAGTAGTCTTATCACGAATCTGCATCTGGCTTAAAGGAGGTTATGTATGGCGATATTTCTAGCATTCATCGTAATTGCAGTCCTTGGCCTCATTCTTGGAATCGGATTGCAGTTCGCAGAAGGGAAGTTGAAAGTAGAGAAGGATGAGAAGCTCGAAGAGCTTGAGGCGGCAATGCCAGGTGCCAACTGTGGCGGTTGTGGCTTTGCCGGATGTTCAGCATATGCCGAAGCCGTTTATAAGGGGGAGGCGGAACCTGGGCTTTGCAGCCCCGGAGGAGCAGCTCTGGCAAAGAAAATGGGAGAAATCCTCGGTATTGAGGTCGAGGCAAAAGAGAGGGAGGTTGCTTTCGTATTCTGTCAGGGATCAAAAGATGTTACATCTACTGAATATGATTATAAAGGCATGAGCGACTGTAATGCGGCAGCGCTTCTTCTCGGTGGACCTAACGGCTGTAAAGAGGGTTGTCTTCACCTCGGTTCCTGCATGGCTGTCTGCCCGGTAGGTGCCATTAGCCGCAATGAGAAGGGAAACCTTGTCGTCGATAAAGAGAAATGCATCGGATGTAAGAAATGTACGAAGGTCTGCCCGAATGGTGTTATAAAAATGGTTCCATATTCCGCAAAGTACATCGTCGCATGTAATAATCATGAAAGTGGAGCCAAGGTGCGCACATATTGTCAAGTTGGATGCATCGGATGCAAGATGTGTGAATTAAAGGTTGAAAATTCTCCATTTAAGGTAGATAATTTCCTTTCATGTAACGACTATTCAAAGGATCAGAGCAATGCTCGAGCTGCATTTGAGATCTGTCCTAAGAAGTGTATCATAGAGAGGTAGTAGGTGAAAGTTGCACTAGGCATGTACACAACGCTTAGTAATTCAACTCCGGCGCCCGCGTTCAAACGGGCGCTTTCACTCATTTATCAGCCCTTGCTTCGCTTGCTTTATAACAGTGAGGATCTTAAGTTTAATCTTTATCAGTCAAGCGGGGTGATGAAGTATTTTGAAAGCAATAATCCTGAGATCAACATGCTTCTATCCGCACTTTCAAAGCGGGGTGATCTTGAGATCCTCAGCGGAAGTTACAGCCAATCCATAATTGGACTGAACATGCCTAAGGACAGGGGCCGGCAGATAGAGAAGATGACGACTTTCATAAGGCGTACTTACGGGTGTAAGGCCAGAACGGCGTTCTTCTATGGTCAGATCTGGTCTCCGCAGTTCATATCCACTCTTTCAAACTGCGCACTTACTTCTGTCGCAATTTCAAGCTATAAGGCAACGAGCAAGAAGGTGTTGTTCTCGCATTGCTCGATTATGAATGAGCTTGGCCGTAGGATTAAAATAATTCCGATTTCCGATGCTCTTTCATCTCTTGTTTCAAAATACGCACAGAAAGAGATTGGTTTGGCAGAACTTAAGAGGGGAACAGAAGAGATTCTGGAATCTCTCAATGATGAAGACGAGGTGTTCTTCTTCATTAATCTTGATCAGCTTCTACAGGGAATGGCTCTCTCTGCAGAAGATGATGAGGATGCTGTATCCATATTCCCTTTCATAATAGATTTGGTAAAAAAGAGGGATGGAAAATTCATCAACGTCTCTGACTTCTCCCCATCTGGCCCGTGCTATCTCGATTCAGGATGGTATGGAAGGGATGCATCGACGCTTGGACTTCAGTCTTTCAATGAGATATTCATCAAGGATGGTACGAACAGGTATCTGCTCAACAGGCTTTTCTATGTAAGTGAGGCGCTTTCCTCATTTAAGAAGGAGAAGGATGTCAGACGTCTCTGCGAGGACCATATTGCAAATGCCGGAGCCGGTACGCTCTTCCTCTTCGACCCACAGTGTGGCCCACTAAGGACAAGCGAACGTAAGATTTTCTGGCATGCGCTACTGAATGTCGAAAAGCTTCTTTATGGAGCGAATGAGCTCGTTTTGAATCAGGAAGCGGAACTTGAGGACTATGGACAGGGGAATTTCTTCTCGCGAAATCAGAATTTCACAGTCGTTTACTCTCCTTTTGGTGGATCCGTGCTTGAGTTTGATCTAATGGATAAGCTTATAAACGTGTTTGATGCAAAGTCTCCTTTTGAGAAGAATCCTGGAGAAAACAGTATCAGACATTCCCTTTCTGAGACTATCATGATGAATGGAGAAGTTTATAAGAGCAAGCATTACAAGATGGAAGTACAGTCTTTGAATAAGACCAGGAGTGACTATCTTTTCTCTTTGAATGACGAGGCTCTTCCATTTGCACTGGACAAGCATTATAAGCTCAGGAACCAGACATTCTCCCTTGAGAGTACATTGACCCTTAAACAGGACGTGTCTGATGGTGTGTATAGCCTGAATTGTTTCCTAATGGTCCCTGACCAGCTTGCTCTTACGCAGGAACAGAACAGGGCGATGCTGCTTGGCTCATTGGACAACATAAGAACGATGAGGATCTTTGCCGGAAGTGACGTGCAGCTTGCATTCACAAGCACCTCACCTTTTTCTGTAAAGCAGGATGTAAGAACTCAAAGCCAGTTCACAGTACTTGGCAAGGAGAGCTTTAACCTATATAACAAGTTTACATTCTCATTTCCTTTTTCAGCGAAGAAGGGTGAGAGTTGTACATTCAAGCTGATATTAAGAAGCGCAGAGATTAGAAACAAGGAGTAGAACTATTATGTTTTTAGAGAACAAAGCCCTATTTGATAATGTAAAAGAAGAAGCCTACCAAGTATGGAGGCGTCTTTGAAGAGGGCGGGGTTGAGAATAAGATAAAAGAAGAAGAGGAGAAGACCCTCGCTGCGGATTTCTGGAATGATAAGGATAATGCCGAAAAGACATACCAGAGATTGAATGCGCTTAAGGACAGTTATTACCCATGGAAGGAACTTATCGGGGAAATAAATGACCTGGCAGAACTTATTGAGCTTTACGGTTCAGAGGAGGATGAGACGTTACGCCTTGAGCTGGAGGCTCAGATCAATGCGATAAGCGAGAAGTTCAAACCTCTTAAAACAAAGACCCTTCTCGATGGTGAATTCGATAAGAACAACCTATATCTCTCCATTCACTCCGGTGCCGGTGGAACAGAGGCTTCCGATTGGGCAAGCATGCTCATGCGAATGTATCTCAGATGGACGGAGCGGCATGGCTTTAAAAGTGAGATTCTTGATATGGAGGAGAATGAGGGCGGAATAAAGAGTGTGACCATAAAGGTCGATGGCCCATATGCTTTCGGATACCTGAAAGGGGAAGCGGGAGTTCATCGTCTTGTAAGAATCAGTCCTTTTGATGCGCAGAAGAGAAGACATACATCATTTTCAAGCGTCTACTGTTCTGCAGAGGTTGATGATACGATAGAGATAGATATAAAGCCTGAGGATTATCGTCTGGATACGTACAGGGCTGGAGGTGCTGGTGGGCAGCATGTTAACAAGACTGATAGTGCTGTTAGAATCACACACTATGCAACCGGCATAGTCGTTCAGTGCCAGAACGAGAGAAGTCAGCTCATGAATAAGGAGATGGCGTTCAAGATGCTCAGAAGTAAGCTCTATGAGTATTATCAGAAGGAGAAGGAGAAAGAAAAGGAGAAGAATGCTATAGCGAAAAAAGATATTGCATGGGGTAACCAGATCAGGAGCTACGTCTTTCAGCCATATACGTTGGTAAAGGATCACCGTACCAATTTCAGTACGGGTAACATCCAGGCTGTAATGGATGGTGATATCGATGACTTCATTGAGAGTTATCTTCACTGGCAGAAAGAAGATTAGCATTCTATTCCTGCTTCTTTTCATCTCATTCAGCCTGTATTCATCTCCATACAGAATCGGGGTCATTGTAGATGATGACTCGACTGTTCCTTATGTCAGGAGTTTTTCTTCCATCCTCTCTTTTGCCGCATCTAGGCTCGATAGCGATGTCCTTACATCGTTGGCAAGAGAGAATGATGAGATGATTGCAGAGCGTGATTATGAGATCGCACTCTCTTCTGCATACAGGGCTGAGCGGGATAGCAAAAGCGTCAGCAGGAAGATGCCAGATGATTCTCAATATGTATGTGAGATCGTCCCTTTAGAACTTTCAGAAGAGATGATGCGGTTCATATCCACTTCTGATGATGTGGCAATACGCTATCTAAAGTATGTAAATGACCTGGATGAGCTTTATTACATAAGGCAAGAGGAGGATGATGGACTTGATTTCGTATCAATCTACCTTGATGGACAAATCCTGTTCAATTTCGTCTATTCTGAATATGTCGAAAGCTCTGCCGAGGAGGAGATCCTACTTTACATGATTCTGCGTTACCGTTCAGGAAAGTATTCTCTTGTACATTTACAAGGCAATACGATAGCAGCAGTTAGAGCCTCTGGGAAGATGCTTGAACGGTATGGAGACTATGTAGCAATGCCTATGGGGCTTAATCATATTACGATTTCAAGTCCTACATATGAGAGCGAAACTATCGATTTCATCGCAGACGAGAGTTTTGAGATACTCCAGTATGATTTACAGAAGGTGCGTACGATGCCGCTTTTCATCTCTACCATTCCATATACCGATGAAGTATACTATCAGGGAGAGAGGGTAATCGGAGGGTATGTGGAGGATACTACATATCCATTCTCAATCATCGCATCAAAAGAAGGTTTTGAGAGCAGAACCGTGCAGTCGGATATCGGTGAGCATAGCATTGAGGCGGTATTACTCGACTCATCGCTTTACTATCCTGACAGGCTGGATGAAAAGAAGAATGAGTTCTATACCCATCTCTTGGTGACGCTCCTTACATATGGTGCTTCTATAGCCACGGATGTGGTAGCGGACATATATGACCTGCATCTTGCACCATTTACAACGCTTGTGCGTGGTGTGAGCATTCTTGAGCTGGTAAGAACTTTTACAGCTCTATTTGAATATAGAGATGCCCTGAGCTATGGCATTTAGGAGGATTTATGGCATTTTTTAAGAAATTCGGAGAGAAGCTTAAGAATCTTTTCTCTACCAGAAAAATAGATGAGTCTTTCTTTGAGGATCTTGAGGACACGCTTATCGAGGGAGATTTAGGAGCAAGGCTTACAGAGGAGATAACAGAGGCGCTAAGGAAGAAGGCAAAAGATGAGAAGGCGACAAGCGGTGATCTTCAGTCCCTTATGAAGGAACTCCTCTCTCCATATTTGATGACGCTTGATCCCGTAGTCAGTAAGAGTGATCCTACGGTATTCATGATGCTGGGAGTAAACGGGGTAGGTAAGACTACGACGATTGCGAAGCTTGCCAGCCTCTATACGAAAAAAGGGGAGAAGGTACTTCTAGCTGCGGCTGATACGTTCCGTGCGGCCGCTGTTGACCAGCTTGAAATCCATGCAGAGAGGCTCAATATGAGAATCGTCAAGCAGAAGACGGGCTCAGATCCCGGTGCTGTCGTGTTTGACGCCATAACCAGTGCCAGGGCGCAGGGGGAGAACCTTATACTCGTCGATACGGCTGGAAGAATGCATAATAAGGAGAATCTCCTTAAAGAGCTTGGTAAGATTGATAAGGTTATAAAAGCGAAGGGGATAAAGGAAGAGAATTATTATCGATTCCTTGTCATAGATGCGACTACGGGACAGAACGGGCTGTCACAGGCAATGCTTTTCAACCAGGTTGTTCCGCTTTCGGGAATCATACTAACCAAGTATGACAGTCTTGCAAAAGGTGGAGCTCTTGTGCAGATTGGAAAGATGCTTTCAGTGCCGATTGCATTCGTATGCACGGGTGAGTCTTATGAGGACATAAAACCTTTCGACAAGGAAGAATTCCTTAATGCTCTGGTAGGTCTTAATTGAAAAGAATCCTTCCTCTGATTGCGCTGTTGATATCTTTTAATTTGAGTGCCCAGGTCTATCAAAGCAATGCACTTGGCATGGCACTTGAGAAGAAGGAGGCGATGGAGGAAAGAGGCTATGAGCTTCTAGTTTCCCCATCAGAAGAGGTTCTTTACCTTGATGGCATATTGGTAGAGAGGAAGAATTTCCTTGATGATGGCTTTGAGACGGAAAGAGACGGGGAGAGCGTCCGTTATGTCCTTGATGATGAGAATAGGATAATTGAAGAGCATAGGGAAAATGAGGTTAGAAGGAATTATTACTCCGATGAAGGGCTTCTCCTTTCCTCTGTTCTTTCTTCTGGTGATGAGATTATAGACATCTCGTCATATTACTACGATACATCCTCACGTCTTATAAGGGTAGATAAGCTCTCTTCATCCTATGTGTTCTCATCCCCATTGCTGTATTACCAGATAGGGGATGTAGAATATAAGGCAAGGGAGGATTTCTCTTTTAATGGAGATGAAATCGTAGAAAACGATGACGGCTCTGTTTCCGTGGTGGAGAATGACGGAGTCAGAAGGACGTATTCAGGTGATGGAAAGCTTTTGAGAGAGGAGAATGACGGCCTTTTAATTGAATATGATTATGATGAAGAAGGGGAGCTCTCTGCTACAAGGGAAAGTCACTCATCATCTCTGATTATAAGAAGGTTCCGTGGTGGAGAGCTATATGAAATCGAGTATTATGATGATGGCATCCTTTTAAAGGATATAAGCTATTCCTCCCAGGCTATAGATGAGAGGCGCTATCGTGATGGTAAGGCATATGCCGTGATTCATTATGATATGGATGGACGTACGATAAAGGGAATCGAAATGCTATGAACATGTTATCCCTGATTGGAAGGTATTCATTCTCAAAGTATAACAGGCATCGTTCTTCATCTTTGAAGATAGCATTTTCTTTTGCCCTGAGTCTCGCTGTTCTCATGATTACTCTTTCTGTGATGCAGATGCTTCAGACTTCCCGCTTTGATAATCTGAGGGCAATAAGGAGCTTCGATATCACGGTAAAAGATGCTAGCATCGGCGAGATTCGTGCCTTATATCCTGATTGCAGTGTGTTTGCTTACAAGGAGTCCTATGCCCTCATAGACGGTAATGCGTTCCTCATAAGGTATGTCGATGAGAGTTATGATGGGAACATAAACATACTTGCAGGAGACTTAAGCTCGATGATGGTGTCATACTCATCATTTCTCAGCTTTAAATCTGATGAGGTTGGTTTCTCTACTTTGCTTAAGAGCGGAGGAAGAAGCGTCCCGATAAACAGGAATATAAGGATCAGTGGAATATATTATACCGTAATCCCCGGGGAGTTTGATTCTTACTATGCCTTCATGCCATATGATGCAGCCCCAGAGGATCTTGCTCCCCTGATTGCAATCAAGGGTAGTGATGATGTCTCCATACTCGATGAGAATGGATACGAATATGAGACATGGAAAGAAAAAGAGAGTACGCTTTATTCCGCTTTCGCCCTTGAGAGCGTCATGATGTTCTGCGTTCTTGCCGTTCTGCTTGTAATTGTGTATGTGGAGATAAGGGGGGAATCCCGTGTGTTTCTTAACAATAAGAGGAAGGAGCGTCTTGAGCTTCTGATCATCGGATATGGCAGAGCAGCCACTGATATCATCTTCATAGTTTCATTCCTTTTCATACTCTTTATCGGATCATTGCTTGCCATTGTTTTTCAGGAAGCAGGAATCATGGCATTCAGGTTGTTTCTTAGAGAGGCATTGGGATCCTATGACAGGAATTTAAGCATAGATTACGCTCTTTTTCTTAAAATCAACGTAGTATTCTACATTTTAACCGCACTGACGGTACTTCACTTTCTAGGAAAAAGTAACAGAAAAAGTATTATGGAGGCCCTCCATGGATAATATGATACTTGAAGCTAGTGGAATATATAAGAATTATGGAGACCTGGCGATTCTAAAAGGTCTGGATTTCTCAATAAGGGAAGGAGAGAGCTGTTCCATCATCGGAAAGAGTGGAAGCGGTAAGAGTACTCTTTTGAACGTACTGGCTCTTCTCGATGGCAAAAATGGAGGGAAGATACTCTATTACGGCAAGGACACAGATTTATTCAAGCCTTCAGATTTTGAGCGTCTTAGAAGGCATGTGATAGGATTCGTATTTCAGAATTCCCTTCTATTTGAGGATTTCTCAGCATTGGAAAACGTGCTTCTGGCTCTGAATATCGCAGGATTCAAGAAGAAAGATGCTTATGATAGGGCAGAGGAAGTGTTAATCAAGATGGGACTAAAAGACAGGTTTAACCATAGACCCAAGGAACTCTCAGGAGGAGAGAGGCAACGTGTGGCTCTCGCAAGGGCGGTAGCAAACGGTGCAAGACTTATATTTCTTGATGAGCCTACCGGGAGTCTTGATGAGGAGTCGAAAAAATCTGTGGAGGAGCTTTTATTCTCATCCTCTCTTAGATGTGATGGTATTTCATTCATCCTCGTAACCCATGACAGTGACTTGAGCCGTAAAACGGAGACGAGGTTTGTTTTGAGAGGAGGTGTGCTTGAGCGTCTCTAATCTAGGGCTATACATCAAGAGGAAGATGGGGTTCTCAATGCCATTAAGCTATAAAGCAGGGCTGTTTTCTCCTGCACTGCTGATCATATTGGTTGCCTTCATACTCAATTTCTCCCTCATATTCATCATAAGCATGTCCGAAGGAATTGATAAGCTACTCATCCTTCTTGGCTCTGGCTCTGTAAGAGTCGAGGGTGAGATAGATGACCCCTCTCTCTCATTGTTCCATGTAAAAGAGGCTGGAGCCCTTGCTTTCAGCGAAGAGGAAAGCATCCCACTGATGCTCAAAGGTGTGGATTTTCAAACGTACTTTACGAGAGAGAGGAAAAAACTTCTTAATCTTGATGAATTCTCTGATGGCGGGTATTTGAATCCTGTCATTTTAAGCCGTAGATGCGCAGCTCTGTTATCTCTTGAAGTCTCAGACAGGTTTACATTACTTGTCTATGATGAGGATCTTAATCGGACCCGTCCTTTGCTCTGTACTCTTTCTGCCGTATTCGATTCAGGGTATATGGAGTTTGATGAGAGCCTTTGTTATATCGCCTCATCATCTTTGAGTGGCGATGTATATACAGAGATCATCATGGAAGATTCTTCCTTAATTGATGAGACTGTGGATTATTTCAGCAGTATTGGGTATAAAGCATATGACTATAGGGTTTTATATAAGAGCATCTATGATAACGTGGTCTTCAGCGTTAATGTTTTGTATGGAGTGTTGACTCTTCTTGCCATTTTAGCATCGTTCTTTGCTGCAAGCATCTCCATCCGTTATATCGATAGGGATAAAAAAGATATCGCTCTTTTATATCTTTCTGGGCTATCAGGAGGGGAGATAAGGTATATTTATTCGATTATAACCCTCCTTGTCGTGCTCATATCGATTATCCTCGGTATTGCCCTTGCTCTTTTATTCTCTTTATCTCTTCCTTACCTACTGAACTTGCTATCTGCAATGGACTATGATGCGCTGGATGCGTATTTGACATCTTTTTCCATAAGATACCCCGTGGTAGGTATGGCGGGCTTGAATAGTGTATTGGCGCTCTTTTCTTTTATAAGCCTGCTTGTTGGGCTTAGGCATTTGAGAAAGGTACATCTTATAAGCCTCTTTTCTGCCGAATAGAAAACTGTTATCATTTTCCACTAGTATGAGCTTCGAAGTTTTCAGCATAGGAACCAGCGGCATGATGCCTCTTCCTGGTCGTTTTCTTACATCATCACTTGTTCGCAGAGATGGCGATTTATTCCTCTTTGACGCAGGGGAGGGGACACAGGTCTCCCTTAAGATGCTTAATCTCAAATGGAAGAAAATAGATTCGATCTTCATATCGCATATGCATGCGGACCATGTCACTGGACTGCCGGGTATTCTGATGCTTTCAAGCCAGGTGGACAGGGATGAGCCATTATATATCTATGGCCCGGAGAAGCTTAGGGATTATGTTGAGCAGAACAGGAAGATTCTCGATATGTATATCAATTACGAGATTATCGTGATTCCCGTTGAAGAGGGGCTTGTGATGGAGAGGGATGAGTTCTACGTCTACGCCCTTGCCCTAAGACATACGAAGCCATGCTTTGGCTATACACTTGTCGAGAAAAACAGAAAAGGGGAGTTCTTTCCCGATAAAGCTGAGGCTCTTGGCATACCAAAAGGACCGCTATGGGGTCGTCTTCAGAGTGGTGGGACCGTAGTAACGGATGATGGCCGTGTAGTCAAAGGTTTAGATGTCATGGGCCCTGAGAGGAAAGGCCGGAAATACAGTTATATCACCGATACATTATACTTCCCGCAGATATCAGAATTTGTGAAGGACAGCGACATACTCTTCTGTGAAGCGATGTTCGATGAATCTCTTAAGGATGATGCCCATGAGAAGAAGCATATGACGGCAAAAGAAGCTGCGACGATTGCTAAGGATGCCAATGTAGGGAAGCTGTGTCTCCAGCATTATTCTCCAAGATATTCAAAAGATGAGTTGCGTCTCCTTTATGAGGAGGCCAGTTCTGTCTTTTCTGATACCGTGCTTACCCGTGACAGGATGAGTTTTGACATCCCATTTAAAGCATAAAAAAAATCCTTCCCCGAAAGGAAGGATGTGAATTCAAACCTTTATTACTTAAGTCCTTTCTTCAGCGCTGAAAGAAGCTTTTCCGCATCTCCGTCCTTATACTGGACAACTGAGAGTGGTTCAAACTTCCTAAGAGCGAATTTAGCTTCAATCTCGTTATACATAGGAAGAACGACGAAGATGTTACCTCCATCGCCATCAAATGCCAGCGTGTCTTCTCCGAAGAACTCTTCGATTCCCATGCTTGTAAGATTCTCTCTGGCTTTAATTGCTACTACGGTTAAGTCATATCCGTAAGTATTGGCCGATTCAATCTCTGCGTTAATCGTGTCTTCAAGGTTAAGATAGCGAGGTTCTGCGACCGCACCTGCGACCTCTTTTATCACCTCTTTCTCTACTTCAACAGGAACTTCCTTTATGACCTCTACAGGGACTTCGACAATCTTCTCAACTACTTTTTCAACTTCCCTGACTACTTCAACAGGAACTTCCCTTATAACCTCAACAGGAACCTCGACCTCTATGGTCTTCTCAGCTTCCTGAGCGGCCGGAACTTCCTTAACAACCTCTACAGGGACTTCCTTGATGACTTCTTTTATGACCTCGACAGGAACTTCCCTGACAACTTCTTTAACGACTTCGACAGGAACTTCTTTTACGACTTCCTTAACAACCTCTACTGGAACTTCCTTGACCGTGACGTTTTCATTGCTTTCACTCTTGTCGAATTTAGCATAATTTACACCTTCGACAGCACTAGGATCATCCTTTGCTTCCTGATAGAGAGGCTTATCATATGCATTCGGAGGCAGAAGATCGGATTTATCTTCTTCCCTATCATTCCTTCTACCGACGATGATTCCTATCTGAATCAGAATCAATCCGATTAAGACGGGAAAGAACTTAATTAGGCCATTATAGATGCTATCATTCGTAATCTGATAGGCAGGTACCAGATATAAAAGGAATATGACTGCGAATATTCCGAGAACGATGGCAGATATAACCACACTAGAAATAATGAGCTTCAAAGAACTGTTAGATTTAGACACTATTTCCTCCGGTTACTTTCATCAGGCTCCCATGAGAACCTACTAACACACAGCTATATGCATGAAAGTGTCATTTGTTAGCCATTCGCCCCCAATGCATTCTCATACAATACTATTGCATGTTAATTCAAAGAATATTATAAACTAAGAAATAAGATGTTAGCAAGAACGAAATTGCTTACTTTCACCTTAAGTTTCGTAATAATATTTTCACTATCTGTAACGTTTTTAAGCGCAAATGGTTACTTTGTGAACCGGCAGTTGAGAAAATATTCTGACGACTTGAAAGATGAGGTTGAGCGTAGGGAAGCGGAACTTGAGATGCTTAAAGCCGAAGAAGGTGGAGGCATGGGAGAGAATTTCCTTTCCCTTGGACGAGAGGAGGTAGTGGCGGTAAACAGAGCATCATCGGCTGCGCCTATAGAGGATAAGGGGCGTGATGAGAGCCAGAGCGTGTTCTATCTTCCTTTTTCCGCACTGTTTCTCCTAAGCGTTTTCGCATCTCTTGCAATCACATTTATTCTTGATTGGCTTAAGAAGGATAAGCGTAATGCAAAGCGTAATAATCGATAAAAGTTTTAGTTCAATTGAAAGCATCGCAGAGCTTTTGAACCTTGATAAGGTAGGGGCCATTCCCTGCGATACGATTTATGGGATATCCGCACGGGCAAACGATGTAAATGCTGAGAAAATCTATGAAATAAAGAAGAGACCTCAGAATAAGAGCCTGATTACCCTTATCTCGCTTGATGATCTCCGCTTATCATCGCTTAAGGTACCATCGGTGCTTTATGATGTGTATCCTGCGCCGCTTACAGCCATCTTGATGGACGAGGTGGGCACTACTCATGCAATCAGGGTCCCCTCCGATCCTTTCATGCTTCGTCTCCTTCCCCTTTCAGGCCCGATATTCTCTACCAGTGTGAATATATCGGGTGAGAGGAGTCTTCTTACATTTAACGATGTCCTTTGCACATTTGATAAAACATTGGATTTCATAGTAAGAACGAATGATGTCTCAGAAGGAGTTCCTTCCACAATCATAGATATGACACAAAAACCGTATAGGGTAATAAGAATGGGGGCTTACGACCCCCATGCTCTTATTTGATTCTTCTGGCTTCCATGTAATACCTTTTCTCATTCGCATGGCCTATGCTGAACGTCTTACGTGGGAAGCTTCCTTCTTTTATCACAGTCTCAAAGAATGTTGATTTATCCACATCGGGTAGGATGATTCCTATGTTGCCGCTTTCCTCCGATAGCTTTTGTGTCACATCGACGCCGTGTATGTAATCTATCTGGCAGGCATTTCTTTCTTTGAGCGAATCTATTACCGACTGCATCAGGGAAGCAGAGAGGAAGTTCTTTGAGCCTTTGACCTCTACAGAGAAAAGTTCTCCCGAGCAGCAGAGTCCGAAATGAAGACCCTTTGAGCTGTTGATTCTTTTTATCAGGCAATCAAGACTCTCTTCTTTGCGGTAGAGAATGCTTTTAGCGTATTTAAGAATCTCTTTTTCCAGCTCACTCTTATCTAAGCCGAAGAAAACCCTGTGAATAGGCTCAAACAGCAGTGCCTCATCGTAGATGTTCTCAATCTCGACAAGGGCATAACGTGCTCTATGAGTCTCCCTTTCTGATTCGCTTAGACCCTTTTTAATGTCCTCCCAACAGCTTTTTGCCGTTGCCAGACTGTGGTTACCGTCTCCCATAGCAAATAGAAGAGGATTGCTCTTATCCAATGAGGCATAAAGAGAGGAGAATGCGAGATATATATTCTCCTTATCCTCTTTTCTATCAATAAGATAGCCCTCAAGATGCCCTCCGTTCTTCATAAGTGATGTGTCATAGATTTTTCTCAGGTCATTGAGCCTATCCTTAAATGGTTCAATCACGCTTCTTTTCTCATCACTTATTAAAACCATTATGTGTGGCAGCTCGAGCGGTGCGTCTTTCCTGATTTCCTTTCTTGGTGGTATGCGCTCAAGGATTGTTCCCTCTGTCGCTCTTATCAGGCTTTTCGAGTCCTTACTGTAATCATATTTTTCCAGGTCCAGTGCGGCTATAAGGCCATAGCGGCTCTTTCCGTCACAAGTCCTTTTTACGAGAATGAACGAGTCCTTATACTCTGTGAAGATACCGTCATCCAGGTATTTCTCCATGGTTTTAACTATGTCATGAATCCTTTCCGCCTTGCCGTCTTTTTCAAGGTAGACTTCAGGAAATGTTATTCGGAATGTCGAAGGACTTTCTTTCACGATTTGTTCTACATCAGCCCAGTATTCTGGCTCAGATGTGTATTGATCACAGGCGACAGTTGCCCATTTTTCCAGATCGATTCCTTCTCTTGGCAGGAGAATATCCGCGCTCTTTACTCCTAATTCAGATCTATCCATGATAGCATCCTCCACTTTTTTTGTTATCATAAATATGGTAGAGTCCTTTTTGCATCGGTTCAAGGAGAAATTTTAATATGGCTAAGAGTCTCATATTCATTGGAGGAAAAGGGCCTGAGAGGCTGCCTGATCTGGATATCAAGGCGTACAAGGAAATAATCTGCGCTGATAGTGGGTACGACATGGCAAGGTCATTCGATATAATGCCCGACCTCGTTATCGGGGATATGGATTCCACCAGGCTCAGGGAAGAGATTGTTAATAAGGGCTTCATTCCTTGTCCCCATGATAAGGACGATAGTGATTTCGTTCTTGCACTCAAAGCAGCAAACGGCTGCTATGACCTTGTTGGAGGTGGGGAGGGCAGGTTGGATCATCTTATCTCCATATTCTCTGCTTTCCATAATTTCGGGCCACCAAGGATGTGGCTTACACATGAGGATGTAATATTCTCCTCATCGCATTTTTCAGCAAGTCTGGAGCCTGGCTATCCGCTCTCTTTCTTTCCTGCCGACCTTTCTTCGAGGGCTCTGGTTACCACTCATGGCCTTGAATGGGATTTAAGTGCTCATGAGATATCCCTTTCCTTTATTTCCCTATCTAACAGATGTAAGAATAAAAACATGGAAATAACATCTAGTGTCCCTCTTTTCATAAGATTTCCTATGGACTTTTTCTCCTCAGGGGCTAAAATTATTACATGTTGAATTACAGGAGACTCATAGCTTTCTTATCCAGAGTGCATACTTATCTTACGGTACTTTATGCGGTTTTCTTCCTGCTTTTCATCCTTTTCCTTCATCTGGATATCTCATCGTCCTTTTATGGCTTGATGGTATCTTTTTCCCGCGCTCTTGGTTGGACAATAGTCCTTGTCGGGGCTTTCCTTCTGCTTTCATCCATCCATATAAGTTTTTTAAGTAAGGTTGTCGCTGCGGAACCTTTCATTCTCACCGTATTGCGGCTTCTTGTCTTTTTCCTCCTCTCTTTCATGTTTGATTTCATAGTCGCCCTTAATAACAGCGGAATAACAATCGGAGTTGATTTATGAAGAAAGAATATGCTATTCGTGGTGCTGTCTGTATCCCTTTTGATAATCCAAAGGATATCGATAGCGGTGTATCTGAAATGATGAACAGGCTTTACAGTGAGAACAAGATAGGGGAGGAAGATGTTGCCTTTGTCCTTTTCTCGCAGACCGGGGATTTAAAGAGTAAGAATGCCGCCGCTGCGTTCCGTCAGAGTGGACTTGCAGGAAAAACTCCTCTTTTCTGTGTTGCGGAAGCTGAGGTATCGGGAAGCCTGAGAAAGGTAATAAGAGTTCTGGTGCTTGTAGCGCATGAAGAGCAGAATCCCGTTCACCATGTGTATATTAACGGAGCAGAAGTCCTGCGCCCTGATTACAGCAATTAGAGCTTTTTCTTGTGTGAAAGTATCTTATTCAACTCTGTCCAGAACAGAGTTGTTGATATTATTCCGCTCAAAAGATCTGCAATAGGTTCGGCAAGGAATGCACTTGAGGCTTGAAAGAATCTGGGGAGAATCAGGATTGAGATGAGGAATATGAGTTTTCTTCCCAGTGAAAGAGGGAGGGAGAAACGTACCTCGGCGAGTGCTGTGAATGCATCGACATTGCTGTACTGGAATGCCAGGGGGATTATCATCATCTCGAACAGGCGCAGGTAACGTGCACTGAATGCTGCAACATATTCATCCGTTGTAAATAGCATTACAAGAGGTTTTGAGAATAAATTGATTATGAGAAACATTAAAAGAGAGTATATTACCGCATAGATTTGAGCTATCATTGCAGCTTTTCTTACTCTCTCATCGTTTCCAGCTCCATAGCTATAGCTTATAAGTCCCTGGCATCCTGCTGTTATTCCCCCAAGCGGATTCATTACCAGCAGATGGAATGATTGTATTATCGCAGAGGCTGTTATCAGAATATCGGCACTCTCTTTCCCAAAGCGTGAGAGCATCGTATTCAGCAGAATCATCAGAAGGCTGTCAGTGGCGATGATGATGAACGGCGACAGTCCGAATTTCACTATCTTCCCAATTAGGGGAAGGGGATTTGCCACCACCTTCAGCTTCAATGGAAGCATCAGGTCTTTGCCCGTTATGAAATGTATGGTAAGAAGGAATTGAACGACCTGACTGATAACCGTGGCGATTGCCGCACCTTTTACATCCATATTGAAAATGAATATGAATATGGGATCAAGAACGACGTTACATACGGTAGCGGAAAGAACTGCAATCATGGCTTTTTTACTTTGTCCCTGGTTAATCAGGTAGTTTGAGAGGCCTGTTGCTATAACTATGAACGGGGTTCCCGCAAGATACCAGCCAAGGTATGTTGAAGCATAACCCATGTTGCTCTCTGTTGCTCCAAAGAGGCTGAGTAACGGGTTTCTCAGAAAGAAGAAGAGTGGAGTAAGTATTACGGAGAGCGCAATAAGAAGATAAAGTGCGAGTGATAGCACCTCTCCTGCTTTGTCTTTCTCCCCTCCGCCAAGCCTCATCGCCATTATAGGGGCTCCTCCAAGCCCGATAAGTACGCTGAATGAACTTACAAGCGATGTAATGGGAGAGGCGATGCCTACCGCAGAGAGAGCGGTCGTTCCTATTACATCTATGTGTCCGATATACATCCTGTCCACGATTGCATATAAAACCTGTACGGCCTGTGAGATCGCAGTTGGTATGCTCAGACGCAGGCATAATGGTATGAGTTTATCTTTTTCCAGATCTATCTTAGCCATGGCAGATGGTATTATAGACGCAAATACATAGTTTGTTAATCTCCTTGAAAAATGAAAAAGCAAGTCATATCATATGCCGTATGGAATTTTCGGATTTTGGCAAGAAACTTACTGAGAGCTCTGGCATACTCTCATTGATGGACGATCTTGGACGTCCTCTTCCTGAAGGTGTGACACCGTGTCCCCTTGGTGGAGGAAATCCTGCGAGGATAAAAGAGGTTGAGGCTCTCTATGAGGAGCGCATGCGCAATATGCTCGAGTCGAAAGAGTTTCTATCCGTGATCTGCTCATATGATGCGCCGCAGGGAAGAATGGCATTCATACGGTCTCTGGCATCATATTTCTCACGACGCTACGGCTGGCCGATAACTGAGGAGAACATAGCAGTCACAAGTGGTAGCCAAATGTCCATGTTCTTCCTCTTTAACCTTTTTGCTGGAAAGTTCGGTTCAAAGGAGAAGCACATTCTTTTTCCTTTGATGCCTGAGTACGTTGGATACGCCGACCAGGGAATAGAGAGGAACATGATGAGAAGTGTTCCCTCTCGTTTAGAGTATTACGATGATCACACTTTCAAATACATCCTCGATAAGGATGCGATTTCCAGGTATCTTGAAAGCCATGAAGATGTAGGTGCAATCGCATTTTCACGCCCGACTAATCCAAGTGGTAATGTTTTAAGGGATGATGAGGTGCTGTTCCTTTCCAAGGAGGCTGAAAAATACTCTCTTCCTCTCATTATAGATAATGCTTACGGACTTCCATTCCCTTCGATTATTTTCTCAGACGCAAACATGATGTGGAATGAGAACATAGTACTTTCGATGAGCCTTTCCAAAATAGGACTTCCTTCTATAAGAACCGGGATAATCATAGCAAATAAAAACATAATAGAGGCTCTTTCCAATATAAACGCCATCGTAAGTCTTACCGCTGGTTCTTTCGGGCAGGCACTTGCCGGCGAACTCATAGCCTCAGGGGAGCTTGAACGTGTTTCTAGGTGCGTGGTGATGCCGTACTATAAAAAGAAATCCGAAAAATGCCAAAATTACATCAGAGAGTATTTTGAAGGGACGGACTATTATTATCATAGGAGTGAGGGAAGCATATTCATCTGGCTCTATCTCCCTTCGCTGAAGATAAGTGCGATCGAGTTCTATCAGAAACTTAAGGAGAAGGGTGTGGTTACTGTTCCTGGTGAGTATTCCTTTTATGGTTCGGAGCAGCAGTTGAATGGAGGGGTGTATCCTCATCCTCACTATGATAAATGCCTGCGCCTGAATTATTCGACCGATGATGAGAGCGTGAGGAACGGAATAAGGCTGATATCCATGCTTTACAGGCAATATTCTTAAAAGAAACAAAAAGTAGACATATTGAATTCACCATATCGTCATTTTCGCATCCGATATTAGTAAGTATAAGGAGCGTAAATGACGATGAAAGCTAAAAAAATTGTTTTAATTCTAATGATGTTGGCTCTCTCATCAGCGATGCTGTTTGCCGCATCGGCGCAGCGACTTTATGAGGATTTTTCCTTGGCAGTTGAAAAGGGAGACCTAGACGGTGCGATTAAAAGCTATTCTGATTTGACAGAGCGTTTAAGTGAAGAGCTATCAAGTACGAACAAATCGCTTGAGAAGGCTTATGCGAAGAATAATATGGATCTTTATCTTGAAGCCAGAGGTGAGCTGAAGGCACTCTCTGGATATAAGATAACAAGAGAGCAGAGTGATGCCCTTCTTGCCTTGATTGTGGAAGAGTCGGAAGAGGAGGCTTTAAAGGATGCCCAGTGGCTTTATGGCATCAGTCCATATTACAGGCCGACGCTGTCTCTCGATTACTCAACCAGCGGAGAGAATTTCTCTTACAGCTACCGCTCGAGTGTTAGTGTCAAACCAGGTAATACTGTGCGTCTTCCGGATCAGGAATCAATCAATGCTAATTCTAATAACCTTGGACAGCTCGTAGGTTGGGGTGTTACCGAGGATGATGTTACTTATTCTGCCGGAGAGGAGATTACAATGCCTCTGACGGATCAGACTCTTTATGCCATCTGGCGTAATGCCGTTACGTTTAAGGATGATGTAAGCGGAATAGATGAGATCAGCGAAGGTGTAAGTGAAGGGGATGAGATCGCAATTCCTCAAATCAGCAATGGAGATGGGACTAATGTATTCATCGGTTGGTATGATTCTACGACAGGGGAGTTCCTTGGACCTGAGGAGGAGAGCTACACAGTCCGCGGAAATGGAGCTCAGTTTGAAGCTCTGTATGCATCTGTCGAGATTTCCAATTTAAGCACAAGTCCTTATTCCAAACTTCCTAAGAATATTCAGGTGACAGCGACGTTTAATGTTGAAAATACGGGAAGCGAGGATTTGAAGAATCTTGAAGTGAACATCTCTTGCTCAGATGATGATCTGACGGTTCTCAATGACACCCTATATTTCAGGAGGTTGCCGGCAAAAGGAATCGGAACCGTCTCTACAAGAATCGTATATACGGGAACTGAGAGTTCCAGGCAGATTCCTATCCATGTCACTGTTAAAGACACGGATGGAAATACCTGGTCAAATGATTTCACAATTTCTTCCAAATAAAGAGGGAAATAAATCCGTTCATGGGAGGTGGGTAAAAGTCCACCTCTTTTTTTCATAAAAAAACGGTGTAAAAATACACCGCTTTTGAAGCCCCCTGTCGGATTCGAACCAACGACCCCGAGATTACAAATCACGTGCTCTGGCCAGCTGAGCTAAGGAGGCATCTGTTCTTTTGAACAACGCTAAGGTACACGATTTAATGGACAATATCAAGAGGTTTTAATAAAAAATTAAAATTCTCAGGTAAAAAAGTGAAAATGGGTGTACTCATTTCCGTTATTATATTCCCATACATCTTGATGTTGATTTGCTTTAGTGATATAAGTACTGAGGTTTGACAATAAATCTGTAGTTTTGTACTATATTGTAAGATTTTGTCTATTTCTACGTGGAGGACGATTATATATGGCAGGTAACGTATCTAAGAACGCACACCGTGAAGGTGCTAAGGTTTTGATGAGCAGATGGGGCGGCGCAATTAAGATGAAGAGCGTATTTGAAAATGGAAAGCTCCGCCATGTTGCATATTGCGAGAAGACTGGCAATACTGCAAGAAAGCCAAAAGACTTAATGTAATTCTAAGTTTTGATTTTAGCCTGTACTGACGAGTACAGGTTTTTTTATTTTTTAATATCGATGTTACATTTTTTCCATATGAATTGAGATTATCCTATGTTAAAATTAAACACAGAAGGTTTAGACCCTATCAACAACAATAATAATTACTAGGAGGATCAGCGTGAAACGTTTATCTAAGATTGTTTCTGTCGCTTTAGTTGCCTTATTGGCTATAGCCTTAATAAGCTGTAGCACGAAGAGCACTGTTGAATCGGTTCCTGAGATAGTTGTCCCTGCCGCAGCTCCCGCAGAACCGGCTCCAGCTCCTGCCCCAGCACCAGTACCTGCTCCAGCAGCGGAGGTAAGTGATGCTGAAGAAGTGGTTGCTCCTGTCTCTGAGGATGTGATTGTTTCAGCTTCTGCAGAGGAGTATCCTTTTGGGGTTACCCCAATAGTGAAAAACACGCAGGGGGATGACGTATTTGATCTTTTTATCGTTCATACCAATGACGTCCATGCACGTGTTACAGCGGGAGAGGATGATTCTGTCGGATATGCGAAGCTTGCAACTATAATCAAGACGGCACGTTCCATCACTGACAACATTCTCGTTCTTGATGCTGGAGATGTTACACATGGAACGAATTTCGCAAACCTCTTCAATGGTGCGACAGTAGGGGAATTGCTCATAATGTCTGGTTATGATGCGGTTGCTCCTGGAAATCATGATTTCAACTACGGCATAGATAATCTTCTTGCTCTTAGCGATGAGGCAGAAGCTGTTTCTGATCTCAAGGTCCTCTCTGCAAATATAACGGATGAGAATGGCTATCTTCTTTTCCAGCCATATCAGATTTATGACTTCAATGGTTTCAAGGTCTGCGTAATCGGACTCACGACTCCAGATACCAAGACAAAGAGCCATCCGAAGAATACGGAAGGGGTTGAATTCGATAATCCTGTAGTCTATGAGAATGCACAGGCTGCGATTGATCTTGCACATGAGATTGCTGATTATGTAGTAGTTCTCGGTCATATTGGAACAGTTGCCGATGGCGAGAGCGGACTTACAAGTACAATCATCTGCGAGAACATTGATGGAATCGATCTCTTTGTTGATGGACACAGCCACAGCGTTCTTTCTGGCGACAACTATGTAAATGGCACATTAATCGTTTCAGCAGGCGAATATATGCAGAATATCGGAGTTGTCGATATCCTCGTTAAGAATGGAGAAGTCGCAAGTGAGAATGCATTCTTAATTGCAAGTTCAGATGTTCTTGATCCTGCTAACAGCGCACTCTGCCAGCAGTATGGCATCACGGATGTTCCAGATGATCCTGAGGTTTCCGCTTATATTGAGAGTGTTAACGAGGCTATAGAGGCACGTTTCGGTGAGGTTGTTGCAACAATTCCAGAGAATCTTGACGGTGAAAGAGAGCATGTCAGAACCGGAAAGACAAATCTCTCTGAAATCGTATGTGATGCTATTACCGCTGAAACTGGTGCTGATTTCACAATCGTTAATGGTGGAGGAATCAGAGCAAGCCTCAGCGCAGGAGATGTTACTCTTGGAGAGGTTAATGCCGTCCTTCCATTTACTAATATCGTAACCGTTTGTGAAATTACTGGAGATGAGGTCTACCAGGCATTAGAGCACGGTTATTCAATGCTTCCTGAAACTAACGGAGCTTTCTCTCAGACTGATCTTGAAGTCGTATTCTCCGCTGACAATCCTGTAGGTGAGAGAATCGAGGAAGTCCGCTTAAATGGCGAGCCTATCGACAGGAATGCAACATATACTGTTGCTACGAATGACTTCATGGCTGCCGGCGGTGACGGATATACAATGTTCGGACGCATTACGCAGGAGGGAAGGGTGCTTAACGAGGTTTTCGCTGATTACCTTGCTCAGCTCTACCCACCAGCTAATTAAGGCTGAATGTCTTAATATGGGGCGCACATGTTGCGCCCTGTTTTTTTGATTTCATCAGGATTTTACATTGCATTAATCATTTTGTTTCCTCCCTGCCTGATAATAAGATAGGGAGAAGATAGTGAATAAAAGATGTCACCTTAAGCTTACTGCGCTTGTATGCTCTTCTGTGTTCCCGTTTATTGGGATTTGTCAAAAGTTTGTATTTCTTTTTGGCTCTATTGAACCGGATATTAATTTTTTCACATATATTAAGGGACATGGAGATGAGCGAGTAAGCAATTACATTCTTCGTATCATCGATTGTTTGAGAAAAAAAAGACGATGGAGTCTGCTTGATTTCTATAAGGCTGGTAGAGCCGCCCATTACATAGTAGATTCTTTTTCCTTCCCTCATACTAAGAAATTTCTTGGCTCGATTAGAGAACATATCGCATGGGAGAGTGAGATAGATGAACTGCTTTTTTCACAGACGGAAATTGAAATGTCCAGAGGATATTTTTCTGATTTGGGCAGTTGGAAGAAATCTTATCATAGAAATACACCTTCCCCAGGAAATGATATTACGTATGCCAGTTCTGCTCTGTTTGCTCTAATGGCAATTGCGTACAGCCCTAATTTTGCACTTTCTCCTGCGATTTGTAGCTGATGATGAGAAAAATAAAAAATATTTTCCATCTTTGTTGACAACATGTATTGTTTTAGAGTAGTATCCTAGAGGTTAAAGATATTCTCCTGTAGCTCAGTCGGTAGAGCAGGTGGCTGTTAACCACCCTGTCGGGGGTTCAAATCCCTCCGGGGGAGCACGAGCAACTCATTATAATGTAATGGGTTGCTTTTTTTTGTTAATTTTGATTTGTATCATTATTTGACCTTTTGAAAGTGGGTTTTTATTTTATGCCAATAAAAACACAAAATGCTATGTTGAAGATGAAAGGAAGGATATCGCATCGATGAATTCTATACCGTTAACATCTATGTCATCGATTGCCTCGGTAATCACATACTTATTCGCACCCTTAAACTTCCTGATACTTTCTGCCTTTGTTCTTGCATCTTCTGCGGTAACAGCACTCTGGAATATTCTTCTTTCAAATTCATAGAAGGTAATGAAATCTGAATAAACTCCATAATATACATGTTCTTCCCTTCTTAGTAGCTCCATGGCTATAATATTCTCAAAGAAAAATGATTGAGAGAGGTTTTCCGACAGTCTCTTAATATAGTAGTTATCTGAGAGGTAATATTTTCTTCCATTATCGAGAAGCTCTTCTTTCTCCTCGTCATATCCGCTGATCGCTGCTATGATTCCAGCCTCTTCAAGAGCCTTTATTATTTCAATAACATCGCGCTCATAGACTTTTGTTCTTACAGAGATGTCATTTATGGAGAGAATGCGTCCTATGCTGCTTGAGATGAAATTCAGTACTGCATCGCAGTCTTCTCTTTCTATACTCATCTTTTCTCTCAAACTGTTTTTTAGACTGCTGAGCGTGTCAGAGAAATATGCGAAATTGGAGAAATTACTCATCGCCCTGACCTCATCCAGTGGAATCAAGGTAAGATTTGATCTATATCTGTCATAGCTCTTCTTTAAGCTCAGATTTCTGCATAGGAGAGACCTATACTCAGAGAAAGAGAGAGGATAAAGTTTTAAAATATTTTTTCTCCCTGTCACCGCTGAAATTGCAGATAATGATTTACATGTTGCGTAAATGGTCATTTCATCAGAAATGAGAGTTGTGAGAAGCTCTGGATGCTCATCAATATCATCTATGAGAACATATTTCTTATTCTCAACAGAATCAGGATGTGAGGATGGAAAACAAATTGCAACATCAGCACCTTCTATTTTTGTAAGGCTGTCAAATAAAAGATTTAACAACATCGTCTTACCAGAGCCTTTAGGCCCATGGATGAAATTGACTCCTTTTTCATCCTTTATAAGCAGCAGTCTTCTTATATATGCATCTCTTTGCAACATAGATTAAGATTATAGACTATTCTATTTCATTTTGCAAAACGCACAGTCTAGTTTTAGGCAGATTATATTTATCATGTTGTGTTGTTTCTGCAAAAAAAGAACCCAGGCGTAAAGCCTGAGTCCGAAATTATTTCCTAGTCAGATAATCCTTTGGAACATTATCGAGACCATCCCAGATAATCTGTCTGAAGTGAGTGGGATCCGTATTTCCCTCTGTGTTGATAATAAGTACGTTCGATTTCTCGTTTAAGCCAAGAACAGCCTTTAAACCCTCTGAGCCTTCCTCCGTCATTATTGAATAGAGTGCGCCGAGTGGAACCGCTCCACTTTCCCCTGATATGACGAACGGATCTCCTTTAAGCGGTACGGCAAGAATTCTCATGCCACGTGCCGATGTGTAATCAGGTACTTTCATGAAGGCATCTACTGTTCCATCCAAGACGCTCCAGGCAATTGGACTTGCTTCTCCACAGGCAAGACCTGCCATGATAGTATCGAGAGAGCCTGTTATGTTGTGCAGTGTTCCATCATTATATTTTGCCGTTTCAAAGATACATGCCGCCTTATCCGGTTCGACTACGATGAACTTAGGAGGATCATCTTTGAACAGTGATGCATAGAACCCGATTGTTGCGGCAGCCAGTGCTCCAACTCCCGCCTGAACGAATATGTGAGTAGGGCGGATTATGCCTAGTCCTGCAAACTCCTCCTGAGCTTCCAGCATGATTGTCGTATAGCCCTGCATGATCCAGGTAGGAATCTCCTCATAACCTGGCCAGGAAGTATCGCTTATGATCTGCCATCCATATTTTTCCGCATCAATCGCGATCTGCCTTACGGCATCATCATAGTTGCCATCTATGACTTCTACGCGAGCCCCGTAATTTCTTATCGCATCGATTCTCGCCTGTGATGTGTATTTATGCACGTAGATTACACATTTCAGATTAAGTTTCATTGATGCCCATGCTATTCCTCTTCCATGGTTCCCATCTGTGGCGGAAGCAAATGTCATATCCTTTAGTTTCTCATGGCACTCGGGACTTACAAGATATTCGTATGAGAGCTGTTCGTCGCTCAGATTGAGCTTTTTCTGGATGAAACGTGCAATCGCGAAACTACCTCCCATTACTTTGAAAGAATTGAGATGCAGCCTTTCTGATTCATCCTTTATGTAAATGCCCTCCAGCCCGATCATGTGGGCAAGGTTTGCAAGACTTTTAAGACTTGTCATCTTGTATCCTGGAATCTGGCGGTGAAAAGAGCGCGCAAAACGTGCGTATCTGATGTTGAAAAGCTCATCAGCTTTTGTAAAATCCTTCTTTTTTGTTCTTACGATGTACTCAAAATCTCTCTGATCGTTCATTCTGTATCCTCAATAGGGAATTATCATGTAAGAGAGGGAAAATAGCAATAAGAAGGGGAGCTTTCTCCTTCGAGCTCCCCATGTGTTTTATTTTCCTTCTTTTTCTTTCATATTAGCCTGATACACCTTCCAAGTTGAACTTATTATCGTATCGAGGTCGCTGTATTTCGCGCTCCATCCAAGTTCTTTCTTCGCATACGTGGAAGTGGCAACCAGTTTTGCCGGATCTCCCGGGCGCCTTGGGCTGATGATTGCTGGGATTTCCTTGCCTGTGATTCTTCTTGCAGCTTCGACTATCTGCATTACCGAGAGTCCTTTTTCCGAACCGAGATTAACCACGAGGTTTTTGTTCTTCGAATAAATGTAATCTGCAGCCCTCACATGAGCATCTGCCAGATCGGTTACATGAACGTAGTCCCTTACTCCAGTACCATCATCCGTAGGATAGTCGTTTCCAAAGATAAGTACGTTCGGTCTCATGCCACACGCCGTTTCCATTACGATAGGAATCAGGTTCGCTGGGTTTTTCTCCAGCCCGAGCATCTTGCCATCAACATCATAGCCAGCGGCATTGAAGTATCTGAGAGCCGCATAGTTCAGCCCTTTAAGCTTTGAATACCATGCGAGATTCTCCTCTATGCACAGCTTTGTATATCCATAATAATTCTCAGGATTTGTCGGGTGCTTCTCATCTATTGGGAGGTATTGCGGTTCTCCGTAGGTTGCGGCCGATGAGGAGAGGATGAAATTCTTGCATCCTGCCTTAAGGCATTCCGTGATGAGAATCAGGGAACCCGTGATATTGTTCTCACTGTATTTCTCTGGCTTTACCATGGACTCTCCCGCAGCCTTGAATGCTGCAAGGTGCACTGCTACGTCCCAGCCCTCAGAGAGTACTTCTCTGACATGCTCCCTGTCCAGGATGTCACCCAGATAGAATTTAGCTTTTGGACTTACGTTGCTCTCTAGTCCTGTAGAGAGGTTATCATAGATTCCAACCTCATCTCCACGCTCAAGAAATGCGAGTGCCACATGTGTGCCGATATATCCGGCTCCTCCGAAGAGTATTACTTTCATAACTTCCTCCTTGCTTCTTAAATTCTACAATGAAAGGTAAAAAGATAAAAGATTATCTATTTGAATTGTTTGATAATATCCACAATCTCTTTCAGTTTCTTCTCCTTCTCATCTTCATTTCTTGCCTCAAGAACTATTCTCAGATAAGGCTCTGTGTTGCTTTTTCTGACGCTGAACCACCAATCAGGAAATTCGATGCGGTATCCGTCAAATGAAAGGATTTTAGCAGGGTTTTCTTCCTTGAAGTGCTCTAATAGGCTTGCAATGCAATCATCCTTATTCTCGAGCTTGAAGTTGACTTCACCTGTATTTGAATATTTTACGATTGAATCGATGAACTGGGAGAGGCATTTCCCCTCATCCTTAAGGCTTTTTACGACATTAAGTACGATTAGGGAAGCAAGTATTCCGCTGTCACAGTTGAAGAAATCCCTTCTGAAATAGTAGTGGCCTGCGAGTTCTCCTCCAAATACTCCGTCAATCTCCCTTATCTTCATCTTTGCAAAGGCATGTCCTACTTTCCACAGCGTTGGAGGAAATCCTATGTTCTCAAGGTACTCTGTCGTGCTGCGGCTTGTACGTACGTCTACGAGTGATGGCCCCTTTAATCCTTTTTTCGCATAGTAGTATCCAAGCACGGCAGTTATGTAATCAGGCTGAATGAATCTGCCTTTTTCATCTATGAACATAACACGGTCTGCATCTCCGTCATAGATGATGCCGACATCGCTGTTGTTCTTGAGTGTCTCTTCCTTTATTGCCGCACAGTTCTTCTCCTCCAGAGGATTTGGCTCATGGTTCGGGAAAGATCCATCGAGAGTATCGTAGATGTAATGGATGCTGTCGCATTCAAGCACGTCTTTGATTATGAGGCTGGACATACCATTGGAGCAGTCGATGCTTATGTTCATTCCGCTTAAGTCGGGGCAAAATGATTTGAGGAATTTAACATACTCTTCTTTGACATGAGAGTAGTCCTTTACACTTCCTCTCTTTTCCCTGACTATAACCGTCTCCTCGTTTACCAGCTTCTCAAGATCCTTAAGGCCCGAATCTCCTCCGACTGGAATCGCATCTTTTCTGGATATCTTAAGGCCGTTATATTCTTTTGGGTTGTGGCTTGCCGTAATCTGGACCGATGCCTCCGCTTTCAAGAATACCGTAGCAAAATATACCATCGGCGTGGTTGCAAGTCCTAAATCCCAGACATCCGAGCCACTGTCCAGTATACCGTTTACAAGATATTCGTGGATTTCTGGGCTGCTGAGCCTTACATCACGTCCGACTACGACGTGGTCCGTCTTTAATAGGGAAGGAAGGAAATATCCTACCTTATATGCCGTATCCTTGTTGAAATCCCTGTTATAGATTCCTCTGATGTCGTAAGCTTTAAATGCTCCCATGTTAACTCCTATTTTAGAAGCTTTATGAAGTCTTCCGGCTTCATAAGCTCGAAATAATATTTTGTTCCGTTTTTTAAGATGACCTCGGTCAGTGTCTTTCTGAACACCCTCGTAAACCAACCTGCCTCGTTACAGGGCTTTCCCGTCTCCACACTTTTTATCGCCGCATTTCTGGAAACTATTGCCACCGATGCAACTTCCTCCTTTTTGAAGGAGTGTTCCATCTTAACATACTTTTCTTTCTCATTCTTTTTCAGCTCAATTCCAAGGAATGTAGGTGGGCGGTAGAAATCCTCAAAGATAAAGGTGCTTCCATCGGTATATAAAAAAACTCCATACTCTCTTTTCTCCCCATCAGAACAGAGGTAAAAGAGGGCATATGTCCTCATTTTTATTTTAGCACCGAGCTTTTCTTCCCTTTCTTTCAGGAAATTGAGTGTTTCGTTATCAAGTTGCATAAACAATATCCAGTTTTTTTCTCAAAAGATAATATATCATATCATAGATATGCTGTATTATTTTATACTATTTTCCTTCTCTTGCTCTCATATTTCTTTCTTTTGTTAATCACGATAAAAGAGTTATGAGAAGAATTTAAAAATTATGCGGGATGAAAGTAATTCAAAGCCTCAGATAATACCATATACAAAGAGAAGATAAACGGTTATGATGACACAGATATGCAGGAGTTTTTAAGAAAAGATTTTGCCAAGATTTTGAAGCATAACGGGCTTGATGCCAGGCGGCTAATGAGAGAAAGCGATTCTACTGTCGCCCGCATCTATGACAGGAATCTTGATGGCTTGGATTTAAGCGTGGACCTGTATGGCCCATATGCCAGGATTCTCGATTATGGTGATGAGCCGCTTAGTGATGCGGAGAGAACTGAGGTTATCGATATTGTAAGGCGCTTTCTGTATGTTGAGAGCGATAAGGTCATATACAAAGAGAGAAAGAAGCGTCCTAACGGGGAGCAGCACGAGAAAGGGGATGAGAGCCTTATCGTGGATGTCAAGGAGAACTCCCATCTCTTTAAGACGGAGCTTTTAAAATATGTGGATACGGGCCTTTTTCTTGATCAGGCAAAGACCAGGAAGGCCTTGGAGGAGTCGGCTTTCGGGCTGAAGGTGCTTAACCTTTTCTCCTATACGGGATCGTTCAGCGTGTATGCCGCATATGGGGGAGCAGAGAGAGTGGACAGTGTTGATCTCTCCAATGTATATACTGCATGGGCAAGAGAGAATCTGGATGCCAATGGTTTCTTTGATCAGGATAAATATCCGACTATTGCCTCCGATGCTGAGGCATATGTTGAGAAAGCGGTTAAGGATGGCCGGAAATGGGATGTAATCATTTTCGATCCTCCAAGTTTCTCCAATTCGCATAAGGCGCATGATTTCGATTTGAAGAAGGACTATCTGTTCTATCTTTATAATTTTACGAAGCTGTTGAATGATGGCGGGGTAGTTATTTTCAGTGAGAATCTTTCCTCTTTCAATCTCGATAAGGGGAAGATAAAAGCATATTATAAGACACAGGAGATGACGGATGAGTTCAGAGCGTTCGGATTTACCAGAAAGAGAAGTACGCTGCGCATTTTCCGTCTTGAGAAGGTTAAAGAATTTAAGGGAGAAGTGATGAAAAGGATTATTGACGATGATAGTCTTGAGATGCTCAGCCTGAAAGAAGAGGGCGGGAAAAGGGAAAAAAAGCCGGTTAAGAGAGAAGAGAGAAGGGAAGAGAGAAGAGATTACGGAGCTCCAAGAAGAAGTTACGGCATTGAGAGGGGGAGTTTCAAGGATAGGAAATCTTTTGATGGCGATGAAAGATCGAGACGTGAGGAAAGAAGGTTCGACGATCGCCCTTCATATGGACGTGACTTTGACAGGTATGAAAGAAGAAGCTACGGTGAGAGAAGAAGGGACGATGACTTTTCTTCACGCAGAAAATTTAGCGATGCGAGGCCTGAGAGAAGGAGTTACGATAGACCGGATTATGATAGAAAGCCAAGATGGGATCGCGATGATCGCCCTAGAAGGGATTATCAGGAGCGTCCTAGAAGATATGATGATCGGCCCAGAAGAGAGGATGATGAAGCCAGAGGAGCAAGAAGATTTGAGGATCGAAGGGAGAGACCATCATATTCCGAGGATAGGCCACGCCGGGCAAGGAAGGCCCCTGTTCCATATGGCTATGATGAGTTCAGAAGAACAAAGGGTCGTGACGAGAAGAAGAATGACTAAGGAAATTGCCGCAGAAATGCGGCATTATTTTTTCAGTCTGCTGTAAAACTCTATCAACGATATGTCTTTTAAGACTCGGAGCGGAAGAAATTCGGTTATGTTGTCATTGTCTTCTAAGCAAATCATCCTCTGTCCGAATACGCCCATTACGGGAGCATCAGCTGGCACTTTATCCGGTCCTTTGAAATCAGTGTTCAAATGACATAATGCGAATTTACTCTCACCGTTTTTCCCAGGAAAGCATGATGAAGCGAAAAGCCGGCAAATCAAAGGGCGTGCATCGTAGCACATGCAATGAAAATCATTATCGCCATCATAAAGCGGGCATGGGCCGTTCTTCTGTTCCTTTGATTCATTCAGCCTTCTGATTATCTCAGTCTTCCTTTCGGAAAGAAGAATGTTATATGCGAGATAAAGGCTCTCAAGCTTTGAAACATCTGGGAGGAATCTCTCACAGCACATGCCGCATCCAGTAGGGCATCGTATCCCTTCTTTTAAAGAGAATGCGGAGAGCTTTTCATTCACGTCGCGGTAAAAATCCTCAATATTCCTGATATTCCTCTCGATTGAGGTACCTTTCAGATAATCTAAATCAGACGCAATATTTTCCATCGGAATGTATGAATACATTTTTTTCGGGAAAAATTCAATTATCACCTTTTGTTAACAAAGATGCATATTATGTGGTAGTATGCTGAACATGGACAGGATTCATGCGGTTGAGAATATGGCTTTCACGATTCTGGGTGAAATCGCGGATGATGTTGAGAAAATGGAGGCTGTCGCCCATCTTACCGCTGTTGCAAAATTCTCATTTCTTCTTGCATCCCGTCGCTCTTTGAATCCAGAGCTGGCATATATTTCTGGTATCCTGCATGATCTTTATGCATTTACCCATTACAGGAGAGAGCATGCATTGCACGGATCCATCTTAGCCAGCGGAGTATTGAAATCGTTGAATATCTTTACTCAGCAGGAGATTGATGTTGTCGTTTCGGCAATAAAGCATCATAGTGATAAAAAGAAGGAGCACGATCCAATGGATGAGGTGCTAAAGGATGCCGATGTGATGGATCATTTCCTTTCAGACCCATTTCAAAGTCCGTCCATGAAGGATTATCCCAGGTTTAGGAAGCTTAAAAACGAGCTTGAAATACTGCTTGCTTAATTAGAGATAAAGCCTTCTTTTCAGCATCGCCACAATTATCTCAAAGCCCACAAAGATTAGAAGGACCAGAGGTAGTATTCCCACACCTGTTACTCTTGTAAAAAGCCCGAAAAGAAATGGTGTCAGGCTCGATCCGATATATGCGGATGACATCTCATAACCCATTATTTTCTGTGAGTCATCCATTCCGAATATCGCTGGGGTCTGATGGAGAAGGGATGGATAGACAGGAGCAAAACCAAGACCTATGAGGAATATGGATACGGCTATCATGGAAAAAGATGTCGATATAATAAGAAGTATGGCTCCAGTCAATGAGAGGATGAGTCCCACGGAGATCATGAAACGGTCTCCTGTCTTCTCGTTGAATATGCCGGTTAAAAGCCGTCCGATTGTCATTCCCCAGTATATGAAGGATGCGATTTGCGCACCTTGGCTCTCTGTAAGGGACTTTGCGAAGACAGTGAAGGAGGCACTCCAGTTGAGCATTGTGGATTCAATCGCACAATACAGGAAGAAAGATAGGAGCACCAATTTAGCTCCTTTTATCCTCAGAACACCCTTTTTCGTATCTGCATTCTCTGTTCTCGTATCATTATGACTTTCCGAGCGCAGGCTGTTTTTTTCATTCTTCTTCCATAATGGAAACGAGAGGAGAAGAATCAGAACTATGAGGCTTTGTACTGCGCCCATTATGAAATACGCATCATTCCAGGACTTTCCCTGAGAGAAGAAAAGTGCAAGCACTGTAGGTCCGAAAGTCGTTCCAAGCCCCCAGAACGCATGCAGCCAGCTCATATGCCTTGCCTTATAGTGAAGTGCGACATAGTAGTTAAGCCCCGCATCGACACTCCCTGCCCCGATTCCAAGTGCGAGTGCTATTGGAAATACCGTGTATTTATCTGCAAGGAATGCGAATGTGAAAAGGGATAGCGCAGTAAGCAGAACGGAAGCCAATGTGATCTGCTCCGTGCGGAATCTTGATGAGAGCTTTGAATAGGATAGGGAAGAGATGACCGTACCGATGCAGATGGTAAATGATATATATCCCAGGGATGAGGTATCAAAGCCTAGGCTTTGATGCATCATAGGCCATGAGGCCCCTAAAAGGCTGTCTGGAAGCCCGAGTGAGATGAATGATATGTAAATTACTATTAGTAGCAGTGCAGATACCATAGCAGAGGATATTACCGTAATAGGAGGAAAAAGGAAAGGGACCTCCGAAGAAGTCCCATCAAAGTGAATTAATTCTTCAAAGTCCCATCTTTGCTTTCTGTTTCGCCCAGCTGTCTTTGAGCGTGCAGGTGCGGTTGAATACCATATGCTCAGGCCTGCTGTCCTTACTATCTACGCAGTAGTATCCGTTACGTATGAACTGTAGGTAATCTCCGACCTTCGCATTAGCAGCCTCTTCTTCGATATAGGCCTTCTCAATGACGATGAGTGAGTCCGGATTGAGATCATCAAGGTAGTTGCCTGTCTGAGCACCGGGATTCTCAGCCTTAAAGAGCTTATCGTACTGTCTGACCTCTGCAACAAGCGCATGGTCTTTTGATACCCAGTGGCTCGTACCTCTGACTTTTCTGCCATCTGCTGTCGTACCACCCTTACTCTCCGGGTCGTATGTCGCATGTACTGCGATGATCTTTCCATCTTCGTCTTTATCTACGCTGGTTGCTGTAATGTAGTAGGCGTGCTTAAGCCTGATCTCGTTTCCGATATAAAGCCTGTGGTATCCTTTGACAGGATTCTCCATGAAGTCTTCTCTCTCAATGAATATGTTCTTTGAGAAAGCGACCTTATGTACTCCTGAATTCTCATCCTCCGGGTTGTTCTCAGCCTCGAAATACTCGACTTTGCCCTCTGGGTAGTTATCGATGATGACAAGGACGGGATCGAGAACCGCCATGAGTCTCTTAGCTCTCTTATTGAGGTCTTCGCGTACACAGAACTCCATAAGTGAATAGTCAACAACGCCTTCTACCTTTGCTACTCCTACACGGCTTACAAAGTCCTTCATGCTCTCAGGGGAATATCCTCTTCTTCTTATTCCGCTTACAGTCGGCATTCTCGGGTCATCCCAGCCGGTTACGAAATTGTTGTTTACGAGATAAAGCAGCTTTCTTTTGCTCATCAACAGGTAGTTTATGTTGAGACGGGCGAACTCATACTGATGTGGAGTATGTTCGATTCCATCGATGCTGGTCGCCCAGTCATATGCAGGACGGTGATCCTCGAACTCAAGGGTGCAGATACTGTGCGTTATACCTTCAATGGCATCGGAGATCGGGTGTGTGAAATCATACATCGGGTAGATGCACCATTTGTCTCCGGTACGAGGATGGGTTGCATATTTAATCCTATATAGAGCGGGATCGCGCATGTTGATGTTTGGACTTGCCATGTCAATCTTGGCCCTAAGGGTATAGGCGCCTTCCGGGTATTTTCCTTCTCTCATCTCTTCAAAGAGTCTTAGATTCTCTTCAATAGGACGATCCCTGTCAGGGCTGTTCTTTCCTGGTTCAGTAAGAGTTCCCCTGTATTCCTTCATCTCCTCTGCTGAGAGTGAGTCTACGTATGCCTTTCCTTCTTTTATGAGGCGGACTGCAATCTCATAAAGCTGGTCATAATAATCTGAGGCGTAGTATTCGTATTTGCCCCAATCAAAACCGAGCCATTTGATGTCTTCCTTTATTGAGTCGATGTACTCCGTCTCTTCCTTTGCAGGATTTGTGTCATCAAGGCGGAGATGACAGCGTCCTCCGTACTTCTGGGCAAGGCCGAAATTGATGCAGATGCTCTTGATGTGTCCGATGTGAAGATACCCGTTTGGCTCCGGTGGAAATCTCGTAACGATTTCATTGTTGGGTACTCTTCCGTTCTTAAGGTCGTCCTCAATTATTTTCTCAATAAAATTTAGAGGTCTCTCTTCTTTTATCTCTTCCATGATATTCTCCTTACTTGCCTTTCAAAGGGCAATTTAGATTTGGATGGCTTACTTTATCATTTTAGGGGAGGCTGCGTAAAGTTTTCAGATGAAAATAATACTCATTAAAAGAATTCCAGGAAGACCTCTTCATCTGATCCTTCTATGAGAAAACCAAAGGATGCAGATGAAGCAAATGCCTCGTTCTCTATCTCTAAGAGTTTGAAAGAGTCGGATGAGAAGGTTATTTTACTTCCTTCTTTTTTTACCAGGAGCATGTCACCAGCTTTAATCTCGATTTTCTCCCTGAGGCCGAAGAAAGATGCGTCAATAACATCGTCTGAGATGATGATGCGGTCCTTTTTCGTATGTAACATCAGAAAAGAGACGCTTTTATTGTGTTTTATGAGTTTCAGCTCTCCCGTCTCTTCCAGAGTATAAAGTACTGCACACCTTTTATCTGTCTTGAATGTAAGGCTATGAGATCTTACCATCACTTTCTCAGGACGGCCTATCCAGTCTGTCTTTTTTATCTGCATAAAGGAATACTACACTTGAGAGGAATCGTTATTCAAGCTAGTATAGCAGACATGATAGCTATAATGGGTGATGCCTGCCTTTCATTATATGAGAAGGAGGATGGCGATTTTAGATGTGAGGTTTCCGGATACGGATATCGTGTGGCGAAAAACATTGCTGAAAAAGGGCTTTTCCCCGCTCTCTTCTGTTCACTTGGCTCCGATAAGGCCGGCTCTCTCATCGTAGAACGCTTAGTAGAAGATGAGATCCTCTTTGATCCGGATATCGTGCGCTTGCCTTTTAAGACGAATGTGTGCATCTCTTTTTCTGATGGCAGCGTCTCTGATTTTCATCAGTATAGTGCTTCCGCTCTTCTGAATTCCCAGTCCCTACAGTCGGCATTGAGCGTTCATACGAATATAAAGGCTGTACATTTGAGCTCAAGAATACTCAGTTTCAATCCCGCCTCGAGTGCCGTGATAGATCAGGTTCTTTTCCTCTCTCCACGCCCTTTCATCGCCGTGGACTTGAATGAAAAGGCTGAGGGGCCTGTAGCCGAGCGTGGTATTGAGACCCTTTGCCCTTATACGGATCTTTTTATAACAAAAGAAGATTCTGCGAGTGAGACTCTTTTAAATGGAGCAAAACTGGTCTTTTTAAGAAGGAATGATGGCGTAGACGTATATAGGATGGGTGAGAAGGTAAATAGCTACTCTTTGTCAAAGGATTTAAGTGATGATTCTTTCTCTGCCTCGATAATGGTATATCTTGAGAGAGCCGGATTTCTTCCATCCGATGGAGAGGATATCTCCAGATATGACCTTACGGATGATTTCATATCAGAGATGCTAGGTGCTTTATGAGGAGATTTCTTCTTCCTCTATTGCTCTTGATGTTTCTTTTTCCATCATGTGAGAAAAATGAGGCAAGAGTATTTACATCCCTTGATCTTAATACCATCTGTTCCATCACTGTATATGAGGCTGAGGACGAGGAGTTCGTACAGGGTGCTTTTGATCTCATGAAAGAGATTGCAGGCATGATCGACATGTATGATGAGGATAGTGAACTCTCAAATGTGAATAGGAATGCTTATCAAGAGGATGTGTACGTTTCTGATGAGCTTTTCTCCTTACTCTCGTATGCTTATAGTGTGACGGAATACACGTTTGGTGCGTTCAATCTCGCAATCGGTCCTCTTGTAAGGCTTTGGGCAATTGGAAGCGAGGATGAGAGGGTACCTTCTTCCTCTGAGATAGAGGAGGTGCTTCCTCTTCTTGACTGGAGGAACATCTCTCTTGATGAGGATGAGAAAAGCGTAAGATTCTTAAAAGAGGGTATGGCGATAGATCTCGGAGCGGTCGGTAAGGGGTATATATCGGATGTGCTTGCTTCTTATTTTGAGGGAAACGGGGTTGAGAGTGCGATAATAAACCTTGGTGGTAACGTATATGCCGTAGGCACTCATCCCTCAGGAAGAGCATGGACTATAGGCCTTCAGAATCCCGATACGGAGAGGGGAGGATATTACACCACCGTCGAATGCAGCGATTCGGCAGTAGTCACAAGTGGTGGATATGAGCGGTATTTTATAGCACAGGATGGACAGGTCTACCATCATATCCTGGACTATAAGACCGGCTATCCCGCATCCTCGGATATCGTCTCATCATCGATCATAACGGAAGATGCTACGCTTGCCGATATGCTCTCTACCGCGTGTTTCGCTCTTGGCTCTGATAAAGCAGCTGATATTGTAAGACATTATAATGTCAAGGCGGTATTCCTTTTGAAGGATGGCAGCACGGTCAGAATCGGCATTTAGCGAAATTGAAGGCCAGAAAACTATCATGGATGAAGGAATCGACAGTCTCATTCAATGATTCATCACTGTAGAAATCTACGAGGATGAATCCTTTTTCAAAGAGTGGGGAGAGAATTGAAGAGAGCGTATGGCTGGATTCAAACGTGTCCTTTGCCTTTATCATCTTCTTTATCTCTTTTTTACTCTTACTCTTTTCATCTGAGAATGGCAGAGTGTATTTGACTTTAAGCTTTCCCCTTTTTTCCTTCTTCTCATCAAAAATATAGAGCACTGGATTTGCCGAGCCGAATAGAAGATGCCCTCCCTCTTTCAGTACTCTGGATACCCCTGAATAAAGATCATCAAGATTTGATATGAAGTTTATGGAATGGGGAATGAACACATAGTCGAAGGAAGAGTCCTCTAAATCTCCTAAATCGCACATATCCCCGATTCGTGCCTCTCCATCAAGGCCGAATCTTCTCAGAGTATCTAAATCTCTCCTTATCTGCTCCTTTGATATGTCTATGCTCAGTATATGCGCTCCATAGGCAGAGAGCAGCACGCTCTGCTGACCTCCTCCTGATGCGAGAAGAAGGACTTTCTTACCTTTTGTTCCGGAAATCCATGATTTCTTTACCATTTTGGATGGGGTCAGCCAGATTCGAAGGTCCCCGTTTTTCGCCTTGGAAACCTCTTCTTCAGATACCGGTCTTGTCCAGTAATTCCCTCTCATGGCCTCATTATCCCACGCCGTGGCATTCAACTTCTTTTCACACATTTCAATTCCATAGTAAAACACAAAAAACCCTTTTTGTGATATTTTATTGTTGTGACTGATAAGAAGAATGCAAAAGATAAGATTAAATTGATAGTTTTTGCCATTATCTTGATAGCTTTGATTATTTTATTGGGGCTATGGACCAGGAGTATATATGAGAATGCGAGATTGGAGGAGATGAGAAGTGCTCTTGAGGCTGTGATTGATCAAAAAGGGGAGGAGGGGCTCTTCCAGCTTGCAGGTATTCCGACGGAGAGTATGAATTACGGGGATGTCGATCTCTATCTAAATGGACGTGGGGCATGGACATTTCAGGAGAGTGAGCTTATTGACATAGCTTCATATGAGAGGGCTAAGGAATCTACGGTTCAGATAATCAGCTCTGCGAATTTCAGTGATGAGAGTCAGGCCTCTGGTATCATAATATCCAGAGACGGATACATAGTCACGAATAAGCATGTGCTTGGGGATGATGAGAAAATAATGGTCAATTTCTATGATGGACTCAGCATGGAAGCGGTTCTTATCGGTTCTGACAGCCTTACGGATATTGCAGTCATAAAAACAGAGAGGGATGATTTAGTACCTATATCTTTTTCAGAGCATGAGGCAGTCATAGGAAGCCGAGCGATCGCAATAGGGCACCCGTACGGATATACATGGAGCATGAGCGCAGGTGTTGTCTCAGGACTTGGTCGCTCTGTCTTCACACCGGATGGTATGATAATCCCGAATCTCATACAGACGGACAATTTCATTAATCCTGGAAATAGTGGAGGGCCTCTTTTAGACAGTAGGGGCAATATGATCGGCTTGATTTCATCGATTTATTCGACAACGGGCAGTGCCCAGGGAATTTCTTTCGCTATTCCAGCGGAGACTGTAAAGAGGGTCTCTTCCCAGATCATAGAGAATGGAAGTATCAGACGAGGTGTCATAGATGCCGTATTGATGGAATTGAATCCGCAGATCGTATCGTATCTTAATCTTCCAATTCACTCTGGCCTGATGGTCAGCCAGGTGATAGCCGGTGGAAATGCCGAAAAGGCAGGACTGAAAGGGGGAACGGAGAAGGCACTATATGGGGACAGTACGGTCTATCTTTCGGGTGATGTGATTGTTGAGATAAACGGCAAGCAGATAAACGGCTATGCGGATTATTTCCTCTCTCTCTTTGGCTCTGAGAGTGGGGAGACGGTGGAGATCACCGTATATAGGAATGGCCGTTATGTAGTACTGGATACGGTCCTCGTTGAGCAGGGGGACGATACTGCGGGGTGGATTATAAGATGAATGAGATTAACTTCCAGACAGGTAAATCAAAGCCTTTCAAGGTCGTCTCATCTTTTGATATGGC
The DNA here is from genome assembly GCA_944390015.1 of uncultured Spirochaetaceae bacterium. GTDB lineage: Bacteria > Spirochaetota > Spirochaetia > Sphaerochaetales > Sphaerochaetaceae > Ornithospirochaeta. The sequence continues at coordinate 33,364 of CALXOL010000007.1, read as the reverse complement.
GGGAGACCAGAGAGAGGCTGTAGAGAGCTTATATAAAGGATATCTCGATGGGGACAGGGCACAGACTCTTAAAGGAGTCACGGGCTCGGGAAAGACTTTTACCATGGCAAAGCTTATCGAGAAGATACAGAAGCCGACGCTGATACTTTCCCACAACAAGACGCTCTCCGCCCAGTTATACAGGGAATTCAAGACCTTCTTTCCTGAGAACGCCGTTGAATATTTCGTATCGACATACGACTATTACCAGCCTGAGGCATATGTTCCGGGAAAAGACCTCTATATTGAGAAGGAGACGGATATAAACGATGAAATTGATAGGCTTCGCCTGGCAGCGTCATTTTCACTGCTGGAAAGAAGGGATGTGATAGTAGTCGCAACTGTCTCATGCATATATGGACTTGGAAACCCTGTAGCACTTACTGATATGGTTCATACTTACAATACGGGAGACGTGTTTGACCATAAAAAAGAGTTCGCTCAGCTATCGAGGATGCTTTATGAGAGAAATGAATACTCTCTTGAGCGTGGCACGTTCCGCAGCCGCGGTGATGTGATTGAGATCTATCCTGCATATCTGGAGACCGCATTCAGGATAAGCCTGGATTGGGATGAGATAGTGGACATCACATGGTTTAATCCCGTCAGTGGTGAGAAATATGAGTCAATGGACTCGATAACGCTCTATCCGGCAAAGCAGTTCGTCCTTCCCGACAGCTATATTAAAAAAGGCATAGAGAGGATAAACGAGGAGAAGGAGGAGAGAATAGAGTACTTCAAGAGCCTTGGAAAGCTGGTTGAGGCCGAGCGTATAAAGACAAGGGTCGAATATGACTTGGAGATGCTTTCCGAGACCGGACACTGCTCTGGCATAGAGAACTATTCCCGTCCGCTTTCAGGGCGTGCCCCTGGAGAACGCCCCGCAGTCCTTTTGGATTATTTCCCAGATGATTTCGTAACTTTCATAGATGAGTCCCATGTCACTCTTCCGCAGATAGGAGCGATGTATGAGGGCGATAGGTCAAGGAAGCTCAATCTGGTAAATTACGGCTTCCGTCTGCCCTCTGCATTGGATAACCGTCCTTTGAAATACGATGAATTCGATCAAAAAGTCGGACAGAGGATATATGTATCCGCAACTCCAGGGGAGAGGGAGAGAAAGGAGTCTTCCCAGATTGTCGAGCAGCTGATCAGGCCTACAGGATTGCTCGATCCTGAGATTGAAGTACGCAGTACCGAAGGTCAGATGGAGGATCTTTATTCTGAAATCAGGAAGACAATAGATATGGGTGAGCGGACTATCGTCACGACGCTTACCAAGCGCATGGCCGAGGACCTGACTGATTATCTATCATCATTAGGGCTTAAAGTACAGTATCTGCATTCCGAAGTGGATACGATTGAAAGGGTTGAGATACTCAGGGACCTGAGGAAGGGTAAGTACGATGTCCTGATAGGCATAAACCTCCTTAGGGAAGGGCTGGACATGCCAGAGGTGTCCCTATGCGCCATCCTGGATGCCGATAAGATAGGATTCCTGCGCTCTGCAACCTCGCTGATACAGACGATAGGAAGGGTCGCACGAAATTCAAACGGCAGGGTTATCATGTATGCTGACAGGGTAAGTGATGCCATGGCGGAGGCCATCCAGGAGACAGAGCACAGGCGTAAGGTACAGATTGAATATAATAGGGAGCATGGGATAACTCCTACCACCGTCAAGAAGGCTATTGAGGATATCATAGAACGCGACAGCCATGAGAAAGAGGAAGCGGCGAAAGACGATATCAAAATCAGAAAAGCCGGCTATAACCTCCTTGTTGAGAAGGACAGGAAGAAATACGTCCGCGACCTTGAGAAACAGATGTTCGAGTATGCCAAGAATCTTGAATTCGAGAAAGCCGCGGCCGTACGTGATGAGATTGCCAGATATAAGGCTATCTGAAATCGAATACCGTCATATCAAGTTTTGACGGGGTGGTGTTTGGTGTGCTGATCCTGTAAAACTCCTTGAAAGGGAAATTCTTGATTATCCCATCGTATAAGTCCTTCACGCTGATGGTTCTCCCCTCGAACTTGGTTGTGAATGATGCCTCGTCCATCTCCTCATCATAATCCAGGTATTTAAGCAGTGCGTATGTGAAAATCCCGTGCTCTATGCCTGCAACGTTCTCATATGTGGATTGCACGTATCCCGAGCCTGAGATGACGAATACATCCGGTTTTGCCTTATTGCCCAAGCTTAAAGAGGTAAAAGAGGATGATAGGGATGATGAGAGGTTGAATGTAAGTTCGCTATCTTTTCCACTATAGAAAAGGGTACTTGCAAGATCTCCCTCTTCAATGAAGTTTCCGCTAAAGCATGAGTCCAATATGACAAGACGCCTTGCCTGCCATCTGGAGAGGAATGAATCGAATAGCTCCCTTTGTGATATCGTCTGGTAATCTTTTGAAAGAGAATCGTAGTAATATACGAGATTTCCTGTTTCCTCATCCCCATGTCCCGCATAATAGAATATGATGATATCGTCTTTTTCCGGCATCGTCGTAAATGCCTCTGCCAATGTGTCGAAGAACGCATAAGGATTACAGAAATCTTCTTTCCCGTACTTAAGGGTCTCTATCCCATTATGCTGGCTTGCCTCCCTTTTTAAGACGAATGCCTCATCTTCATTATCAGAGCAGTCGGAGAATCTCAATATCTCATATTCCATCTTTCCATCGACGAGATTCCTGATCTGTCCCGTAAGATCCTCCAAATCATTTTTTGTGAACTTCAGTTCATTTATAGTTCCATGTCTTTCATACCCGACTCCGATTGCAACCATGTAGAGCTTCGGTTCAACCTGTATTCCCGGAGAGATGAAATATTCGCAGGATGTAAGGGATACTAGTAAAGTTAAAAATATAACAAACTTTCTCATCTCTCACCTCCTAATCGTACAAGACACCCTAGTCCGATTGAGAAGGCCACTTCATCTTTCGTAATCAAGATGTCCAGAGGCAGTACTATCGCCGTGTAATGGGCGGGGTAAAACTCCGCTGATGATGAGATGAGAAACGATATCGTAGATGCATCTATATCCGGGTAGTGGCGGTATGCCAGTCCTGCCTGTGTCTTCAGGGTGAAAAGGTCTGTAAATGCATAGCGGTATGCCAGTGCGATACCGTAATCATTATGCGCATTTAGGCTGTAATACCTGTACTCAGGGCTTGATGAGTAGAATGATAGCATGATAGGTATGCTTATCGTATTTCTTCCGAAGCTGAGTCCAAATGGTTCGGCCTCGATAGAGAGCGCATAGCTTGAGCGCATGATCTCATCATCTTTTATCTTCGTGAGAAGATACCCCGTGTCCAGTGATAAGTATGCGCTGTAGGACAGTGAGTACGCACCTTGCACAATAAGAAATAAGGTCAAGAATAATAAAGAGATTCTCTTCATTTTATATTTCCTCCTTATTCTTAATGCAAAAAAGTATCTTCGTGTTAAATTTTCGTGATACTCTCCTCGTTTATAAGCAGGCTTATAACGCTTTTGCTCGGTTTTACAAGGGAGAGGGCGAGTATGTATGAACCATTATAATCCACGCATAAGAGGTAATGAGATCCCGTATATTCAACTCCTGTGATCTGTACATTGTTTATGACAAGGTAGGATGGATACATCTCTGGGTTTAACGCCTCATCAGAGATTATCACACTCTCAGGGCGGAAGAATATCAGTCCGCTCTGGTTCTGGAAGAAAAGCGAGGCATCAAGCAGTGTTCCATCCCCTGTGAATGAGGCTGTGAATGCGTTGTTAGGTCTGTTGTAAAGGCTTTCGGGACTGCCGTCAGCGGCTATGCTCCCGTCTTTCATTATTATTATCCTGTCAGAGATTGCAAAAGCCTCCTCCCTGTCATGTGTCACATAGATCATGGTGATCCCAGTCTTGTTGTGTATGTCCCTTATTACGGTTCTCAGCCTTTTTCTTAAAGGTGCGTCAAGGGCGGAAAGGGGCTCATCAAGCAACAGGATTTTCGGCTCTGAAGCCAGTGAGCGGGCTAGGGCGACTCTCTGAGCCTCCCCTCCAGAGAGGCTTGAGACACTCCTTTTTCCATAACCCTCGAGATCGACATATCTCAGTAGCAGCTCAGTCTGTTCCTTTATCTCCTTACTGCTTTTGTGCTTCTTATCCATGCCATACTGTATGTTCTTTTCTACATTCATGTTGGAAAAGAGTGCGTAATCCTGGAATACCAGCCCTATGTTCCTTTCCTGTGTCGTCTTTTGAGTTATATCTTCCCCATCGAGGACGATCATCCCTTCGTCAGCATCCTCAAGCCCGGAGAGTAGGGAGAGGACCGTGCTCTTTCCTGAGCCTGAAGGTCCGATGAGGCATAGAAACTCACCTTCTTTCACGCTGAAATTCACATTCAGTTCAAAATCACCATATTTCTTTTTCAGGTTGTTTATCTCGAGATATTCCATGTTCCTTCCTTCTTTCCAATTCTCTCTCCCATGATGAACACGATGAATGCGAGAATCAATAATACGCTGCCAAGGGCGCTGGCTCCCTGGTAGTTATAGCTTCCAATAAGACGGTATATCAGGATAGGGAGAGTCGTAATCCTTCCTCCTGCCAGTGCAAGGGTTGCATTTACCTCCCCAAGCGAGAGTGCGAATGCGAATATAAACGCCTTTCTTCTGTAGCTTTTAAGCAATGGACGTTCGGTTCTCATATATGTTTCAAATGCACTTTTTTTCAGTGTGTATGAAGCCTCGCTGACCCTCTGTGGTATCTCTTTCGCCCCTGGAAGCATGGTTCTTATGGCAAAAGGAATAGAGAGTACGAGATGAGTGGCGAGTATCAGCAGATAGTCAGTATATATGCTTGAGAGCCCGATCTTAGCTGCTAGGAAATTATAGCCAAGCCCTAATGTGACACTTCCTGTTGCAAGAGGAAGTGTTGCGAAAAGTGGTGCGATCCTGCTCTTGCACTTTACCGAGTACATTGCTATGTTCTCTGCCAAAACGGTGGCCAGAATAGCGGAAGTCATGGCGATGAAGAGGCTGTTCAATATCGCGGAGAGGAACGATGATGCACTAAATATCGTATTCCAGGATTCAAGAGAGAAATCACCCCTTCTGTCGAAGAATGAGCGGTAAAGTATGCTTAGCATCGGAGGAAGGATGAAAAGGAGCATTGCAAGTGTCATCAGGGCTGCAAGTGCCTTTCCTTTCTTTTTTCTGATTTTCTTAAGAGCGCTTTCTCTTCTTTCCATCTTCTCCTTTCTCCTCCCGATGTAAGAGAGGCTGAGGGCTATCGTAGTTATTATGAATGAGAAGATGGAGAGGGCGCTTGCTCCGCTGTAGTCAAGAGAGATATGTGCCCTCCTGTATATCTCACTCTCAAGCGTCGAGTACTCGGGGCTTCCTCCAAGGACCATCACGATAGCAAAAGATGAGAAACAGAAAAGGAATATGATTACGAATGCGTTTGCTATTACCCCTCTCAGCTTTGGAAGGGTTATGGATAGGAACGTCTTCATTTTCCCTTTCTTCAATGTATAGCTTGCCATCTCTTCGCTTCTCGCCAAGCTTGTCCATCCGTTCGTTATTAGATTGAAAGCCACGGGAAGATTCAGATAGACATGTGCAAGTATGATTGCAGGAAAAGTATAAAGAATTCTTATAGGAGATTCTTCGAGGGAGAATATGCTTTTAAGCATGTTGTTCAGCACTCCGTTATTGCCGTAAAAGATTACGAATCCCAGTACGACAAGTATTGAAGGAATGGTAAAGGAGAGTGCTGAAAGGGTCAGTGTCAGCTTTCTTAGCTTAAAATCATAGCTTGCATAAAATGCTGCGAAAGGAAGGGCTATGAGACATGAGATGAAAGCCGACAACAGGCTCTCTACTACGGTAAAACGTACTAAGCGGTATGAATAGGGGCTGGTGAAGACGGACTTAAGTGTGTCAAATCCGCCTTCAAAAGCCTTTGAGAAAGTAAAATAAAGTGGTAAGGCAAATAAGAATACGAGCACTATTAATGCGGGAAATGCTAGTCCTCTGTATATTCCATTCGCCTTTCTATTACTCAATTTGTCATCACCTCGATCCAATCTTGAAGGATATCATCAAGATGATTTTCCACTACATCGCTATCGCTTGTAAAGAGGATTTCAGGTTCTGGTGCCCATTCGTATGCGTCAGGCAGTTTGATCGTACTGTTTACCGGATACATGCTGTTGAGCACCGCAATATCCTCTTGCCCCTCTGTAAGGACGAAATCCACGAATGTCTCAGCATTCTTCCTATGCTTTGCATTTTTGAGTATGCCGATTCCCTCGATCGTCTCCTGATGGCCCTCGCTGAATATTACGGCCTGGTATCTGGTGGTATCCTCGTTAAGTACATGGTAAACAGGGCTTGTCGTGTAGCTGATGACCAAAGGAGCCTCACCTTCCGTAAAGAGTCCGTATGCACTTGACCATCCATCTGCCATGGTGAGCATATTATCCCTCATCGCTTTCCACCAGCTAAGATAATTCTTCTCTCCTAAAACATTATATGTCCACATCAGAAGTCCTAAGCCGACACTGCTCGTCCTAGGATCAATTAGTATCACCTTGTCCTTATATACTTCGCTGGTAAGGTCTTCAAGGGAAGAAGGTACAGGGATATCACTCTCGCTGTCGATTACGAATGAGAACACGCCGTAATCGAAAGGAAGCAGACGGTTTTCAGGATCGAATTTAAGATGGTCGGCCATCGTATCGAGTATTGGACTGTCATATGGAGAAAGGATATCGGCATCATAGGCCCTATATGCAAGGTCATCGGTAATACCTAGTACGACATCGGCAGGGCAGTCATCTCCCTCCATTATGATTCTTGAAAGCATCTCACCGGCATCCCCTGCGCTTACAAGATTGACTTTGATTCCTGTTGCCTCTTCAAAAGCTGGAATGACCTCAGCTCCAGGACCCCAGTCCCCGGCGAAGGAGTCGTAGGCATATACGGTTACGACGTTTTCGCTCTCTTCCTTAACTCCCTCTGCGAAACTAAAAGCGCAGACGGTAAGTAGAACAAGTAATAGTATGAGAATTTTTTTCATCTCAACCTCCATAAAGAGTATTGCGGGGGAGGTTTTAAGGTTTATACAAGTCGCTCCCTACGCTGGTATTATCCAGATCAGGTTGACGGGTATGATCTCAGGCAAAAAGCCACCCCGGCACTATCAAAAATAGATTAATTCATTCTCCTAGTCAAGGGAAATGGCTAATTATGTCAGAGCAAAATTCTTGACTTTCGTTCGCTCTCGGATAATCTATTTTAATATAATAAATGTTGAAAAAGGATAGATATGAAAAAAATACTGTTTTTTCTCTGTGTTGTTATTCTGATCGTCATTGTTTTCGTGTTCTGTTCTCTGCCCAGGGAGGCGAGTGTGGAGCAATCTGAGCTTTTTCAGGAAATCACGGGTTTTGCACTTGTTGGATGGCTGATCGGTGGTGATGGGGTTGATATGATTACAACGGATGAGGGCTTCAGAGTCATCTATGATGATTACCCGATAGATGAGGAAGGAAAGAGCCTACTATCTGGGATTGTCGTGTATGAAGAGGTGGATGAAGGGGACTATTACGAGGTAGACCTTGATGCATCAGTTTCCGGAGATAGTCATAGCATCGAGTCCAGTTTCATCGATGGATCTGAGCGTGTTGATTTCACCATGGATGGGAAGAAACTCTACGTTCTCCAGTAGTGTCCTAGTAGTATGAAGAGACTTTATAAGGCAAATCGGGTAAATGATTTTGATAAGGCAATGAGGAGGAAGTACTCCCTAAATAGCCTTGATCTGATTGAGAATGCCGCACGATGCGCATTAAATGCCATCGGTGATGAGATAAGAGGAAAGCGTACTCTCATCCTGGTAGGTTCTGGCAATAATGGAGCAGATGGAATATTTCTCTTCCTCCTTCTGAGAGAAAGAGGAGAGGATGTTCATGTCTATTACAGATCAGAGGCTAAAAGTGAGGAGAACAGAATACTAAGAAAACGTGTCCCTCTTTCGGCAATTTCCACAAGAGTCGAAGGTTTTGATGTGATTATAGATGCCGTGTATGGAGTATCGTTTCATCCTCCGCTAAGCTCTCATGACAAGGATTTTTTCGATAGGATAAACAATACTCAGGCTTTTAAGGTCGCCTTGGATGTCTGCTCTGCCTATTATTTCAAAGCCGATGTCACTATCTCTTTTACGATGTTGAAAGAGGAGGATGTCCTCTCAAGTTCAGCAAGACTGATTCTTGAAAACCCAGGCTTTCCAGATGAGGAGATCTCATCTTTCTCCCCTGATTCTTTTCTTCTAGAGGATGACGATTATTCTGCCCGTTCATTTGGGCCTTCCGATTATAAGAACGTGAGGGGTCATCTGCTTATAAAGGCGGGTTCTGCCGAATATAAGGGAGCACCTATCTTAAGTGCGAAGGCATCGTTCCATGCAGGGTGCGGGCTTGTTACGCTGAACTCAGCAAAGGAGCTGAGTGACATAGCCTGTTATTATCCTCCATTGATTTATAAAGGAGGAGAATTGGACTATGCTCCATATTCTGCGCTCTTGGCAGGTCCGGGGTGGGGCTCAGATTGTGATAGGAGCTTTTTAAAATACGATGGTCGCATGGTCCTGGATGCCGATGCTCTTTCCATGATAGAAAAAGGGGATAAGTTCTCGCTCAGGGCGATCTTAACGCCTCATATCGGAGAGTTTAACCGACTTGTTAGACGACTTGGAATTGAGTATGATGCAGTATCACTTTCAAAAGAACTTGAGGCGGTAGTCGTAAAGAAATCGAGCATCGTTGAGATTGCGTGTCTGGATGAGAGGTATTTCTGTATTGGAAACAATCCCAGCCTTGGTGTTGCGGGAAGTGGTGATGTCCTTGCTGGAATAATAGGGGCTTTTCTTGCCTCTGGCATGACGAGTAAGGAGGCCGCGATAAATGCCGTGATCCTCCATCAGATGAGCGGACGGCGTGCCCATGAGAGGTTAGGTTATTACGATTCGCTTGATTTAATCTCTGAAGTCGGGAGAATGAGATGATACAGTTATATCCGCTATCCCTTTTATTGCTTGCTGTCGCAGCTCTCCTTTCTTTTCTTGAGGTTTTTCGTACGGAGCTTTCCTTCTTTCTGCGTTTTAAAATCTGGTTGAGAAAGAATGATAGGGCGAGAATGATTCTTTGTATCATTACAATGCTAACGGCCTTTCTCATGCTCTTATTCCCGCTCTATCCGGGGCCGATGATTCTTGGGGATTTATTTCCGTCCCTCTCTCTTTTTCTCTTCTTTTTGGAGGTCAGGAAATTGGATTCATCTTCAGTAGAGCCATTTGTAATCGTTACTACCGATTTGAGCTCAAATCCATATTTTAAGAAAGGAGTCCTCTTTTCCATCGCTTTTCTTCTCCATTTTCTTTTCCCTTCGTTTATAATCTTATAAAGGAGGAGAGATGGAAAAGAATGAGCGAATAACAACTGCTGGAATATTCATCAAGGATTCTAGAGTCTTAGTCGCAAAAAGGGTCGAAGGCGGCTCCATATCGAAAAAATGGGAGTTCCCTGGAGGAAAGAACCGATATGGTGAGACTGTGGCGGAGACTCTGAGCCGTGAGTACATGGAAGAGCTTGGTGTCGATATAATAGTCGGCGATGAGATATTCTCGTACGACTTTGAGAACAAGGGCGTGCTTTACCATCTAAAGGCGCTCTTAATAGACATTCCAAAGCCTGATTTCATCCTCAATTTCCATTCACAGCTGCTTATGGCCGATAGCAGGCTGCTTTCTTCTCTGGATTTTGCACCTTCTGATAGCAAGATTGCCTCTTATCTAGTTGAAAATAACTTTCTTTAGTTCTATCTTTTTCTTAAGTTTAAGGAGGCCATTATGGAGAAGAAGAACTTAGATTGGGGTAATCTCAGTTTCAGCTACATGCCTACGGATTACCGTTTCGTCGCTCATTATAAGAATGGGGCCTGGAATGAAGGATCTCTGACTGAGGATCCTATGTGCACTATGAGTGAGTGCGCAGGTGTAATCCAGTATGCACAGACATGTTTCGAGGGGCTTAAGGCTTATACTACGAAGGAAGGTAAAATCGTTGCTTTCCGTCCTGATCTTAACGCAGAGCGCCTTATTAATTCAGCAGACCGCCTTATGATTCCACACATAAGCAAGGAGATGTTCCTGAGAGCTGTGGATGAGGTTGTCAGGGCAAATGCCGCATGGGTTCCGCCATATGGTTCAGGTGCTACACTTTACATCAGACCATGCATATTCGGGTCTGGACCTGTAATCGGAGTAGCTCCTTCTCCTGAGTATGAGTTCAGGGTATTCTGTACACCAGTCGGTCCGTATTTCAAAGGTGGAATAAAGCCAATCAGGCTTCTGCTGAGCCAGTATGACAGGGCAGCTCCTCATGGAACAGGGGATATAAAGGCAGGGCTTAACTATGCGATGAGCCTTTATCCTGGACATGTTGCAAAGGATATGGGGTACTCGGAGAACATGTATCTTGATGCTGCGACAAGAACCAATGTTGAGGAGACAGGAGGTGCGAATTTCCTTTTCATCACGAAGGACGGGGTAGTCGTAACACCTAAGAGCAATACGATTCTTCCTTCTATCACAAGAAGAAGTCTTGTATATATCGCAGAACATTATCTTGGACTCAAGGTTGAGGAAAGGGTAGTGCCATTTGCTGAGATTAAGGAGTTTGAGGAATGCGCACTCTGTGGAACAGCAGCCGTCATCTCCCCTGTGTATGCCGTAGACTACGAAGGTGGTACGGTTGAATTCCCAAGTGGAAGTGAGAAGATGGGTAAGATCACACAGAAGCTTAGAGAGACGATTGTCGGAATCCAGGAGGGTACAATAGAGGCTCCTGAGGGCTGGATAAGGACTATCTGCTGATAGCGTTATGAAAACCCAATATGCTTGCATATGGGATGAAAAGCATGCTATGTTGAAAACATAGGGAAGTTGACTGTCTTTCCTTGGTTTTGAAAAGTTAGAAGCCGGGCGCTAATGTGCTGAGTGCAGTGCTTGTCCGGCAGTTCAGGTGCTCTGGGTGGCAACCTTAGTCCCAAAGCCTGAGAATGGTGTACGGATATGGTATAAGCCTATTCACAGGAACCCCACTTGCTTGCATGTGGGAGCAGTCAGTTATGCGGGTCTTCGGATTCGCTTTTGCATGAAAAAGAGCCTGCGCAAAACAGGCTCTCATTTTTTTCTCTGTACTCAATCAGATTACCGTTCCATCTGGGATTACCGCATTCTTGTTGATTACGATGATTCCATCATGTACTGAGTACATTTCAAAGTCCCCTTCAGGACGATCGATGTTATCGATACCGATTCTGCAGTTCGCTCCGATTCTTACGTTCTGGTCGATAATCGCCCTCTTAATAATCGTTGCTCTTCCGATACCGATGTTAGGAATACCTTTTCTGGCATTTTCAGCCTTTTCCGCCTCAGTCTCATAGCGGCTGGCTCCCATGCAGTATACTCCGTCAAGGCTTGCACCTGCTTCAATGAATGTTCTTACACCGATGATTGAGTTTACGATGTATGCATTCGTTATGATGCTTCCCTCACTTGTAAGAGAGCAGCTGATGTTGCAGAAATTGGCTTTCGTTGCCGGTAAGTGTCTTCTATGCGTGTAGATAGGCATATCCTCATCATAGAAGTTGAATGCGGGCTTCTCAGATGCAAGGTTGAGGTTTGTCTCATAGAACGCCTTGATAGTTCCGATATCCTCCCAGAATCCATCGAAGAGATATGCGGCAACTGGACGTGTCTTGATGATCTCAGGAATGATCTCCTTTCCAAAGTCGGTTTTATCATTGTTGAGGGCCTGTTCCATCGTTTTTGCTGTGAAGATATAAATACCCATTGATGCAAGATACTCGTTCTTGTCTGTAACCTGCTGATTAAGCTGATCCTTCATGAGCTTTGCAGGTACCTTGTATTCTGAGATGTCGAGATCCTTTGCCGGTTTCTCGTAGAATTTCTTAATCATGCCATGCTCATCACATCCGATGATTCCAAGACCCGTAGCCTGACTTCTGCTGATAGGCTTTGCTGCGATTGTGAGCTCAGCTCCTGATTTGATATGCCTGTCGAGCATCTCCCTGAAGTCCATCCTGTAAAGCTGGTCGCCCGAAAGGATTACATAATAATCGGCATTCTGGTCTGAGAAGTGCTTAAGGTTCTTCCTTACGGCATCTGCGGTTCCCTGATACCAGCTCTCTGATGTATAGGTCTGCTCAGCTGCGAGAATCTCTACGAAACCGTTTGTGAACTGGTCGAATGTATATGTGTGTGCGATATGGTTGTGAAGACTTGCGGTATTGAACTGTGTCAGTACGTAAATCTTCTTCATATCACTGTTGATACAGTTTGAAATTGGGATATCAACAAGACGATATTTTCCAGCGAACGGTACTGCTGGCTTACTTCTTTCCATTGTAAGAGGATATAATCTAGTACCTCTTCCTCCTCCAAGAACAATGGCTACTACGTTATTGCCTTTCTTCATATGCTCCTCCCTATCTGGCAACTGATTTATAAAGATCGTTATATAAGTTAGCAGACTTCACCCATGTAAAGTCTTCTCTCATACCTCTTTTACGGGCACTCTCAATCTCATCTGCCGGTGCGTTATAATAGAATGCGATTGCCCTGTCCATGGTTTTTTCTATCTCCTCTGGATTCATCTGCGAGAAAAGAAATCCCTGTCCGTTGATTTTGTCGCACCCTATGTCTATTATCGTATCTTTTAGACCACCGGTTTCATGTGCGATTGGAAGCGTCCCATAATGAAGCGAATACATCTGATTAAGGCCACAAGGCTCATAGCGTGAAGGCATCAGGAAGAAATCCGAAGCCCCTTCCACCCTGTGTGCGACCTCGTTTGAGAATACGATGCGTGCACTCAAATTCTCATATGCCGCATCAAGCTCCATTATCTTGTCCTCAAACCTCTTATCGCCTGTTCCGATTATAATGTAGTTCGCATTCCCCTTCTTGAGCATTGATTCAAGCAGACATGGACTTCCACTTAAAAGCTCATGGAATCCTTTCTGGTCAGCGAGTCTGCTTATCATGGAGATGAGAGGGCGATCCTGATTCTCTTTTATGTTAAACTCATTAAGAACCGCTTTCTTAAGCAGTTGTTTGTTCTTCAGGTTCTTAGATGAGAAGCCCGGAGTAAAATAAGCATCTTTCTCTGGATTCCACTCCTTATAGTCGATTCCGTTTATTATTCCGACAAGATCTTCTTCCCTTGATTTCAAAAGCCCTTCAAGAGAGCATCCCTGTTCCTTTGTCGTGATTTCTTTCGCATAAGTGGGGCTGACCGTGGTAACCTTGTCTGCGTATGTTATTCCCGCCTTCATCATATTCAGGCGTGATGAAAGGCCCTCTCCGGAGAAGAGCTCGCCAGTCAGTGGCAGTGCTGATAAAAGCACATCATATCTGCTGGCCTCTCCCTGGTATGCGAGATTGTGTATCGTATATACGGTTTTTATCTTCTTTGTATTGAGCTTGACAATATATGGAACAAGGCCAGTCGTCCAGTCATGGCAGTGTATGATATCAGCGGCAAAACCTGATTCTTTCAAATATGGAAGTACTGCAAGGGAGAAAAGTGCGAATCTCTCCGCATTGTCAGAGTAGGGGGAGAATGAAGTATCGCCGTAGATTCCCTTCCTTTCTGTGAAATAGGGGTGCTCGAGACCGATGAATTCCACTTTCTCTACAGTTTTAGAACATGTGGATACCTCTATTTTGCCGCCAAGCATTTCGACGTTGAACTTCACGCCTTTCTTGAATCCCTTCCTGTCTATGAATGAATACATAGGCATGAGAACTTTAACGTTTGTTCCCGTCTTCGCCAGAGCAAAAGACAGGGCTCCGATTACATCCGCAAGTCCGCCTGATTTTGAAAAAGGCACAGTTTCACTCGATACCATCAAGACATTCATAGATATAATTAGAAACCATGCCTATTCAACAGTCAAGAAATGTTTTTTAAATTCGGTTTAAAATCTAAAAAAATTATAGATTCGATATGTACTCATCAGCACTGTGTGCTGCTATTGCACCATCCGATGTGGCGGTAGTCACCTGTCTGAACGGAGTTGTGCGGACATCACCGGCAGCGAATACTCCCTTTACGTCCGTCTCCATCTTTCCATCAGTGATGATGAAACCGTTTCTATCGAGGGCTACAAAGGATTTGAATGGCGCGGTATTGGGTACTATTCCGACAAAGATGAATACGGCATCAGCGTTAAGTATCTCTCCATTTTCCAGCTTCGCACCCGTTACTTTTCTTCCGTCGCTGATTATCTCAACGACGTTGTGTCCAAGTTTAGTTGCTATGTTGTCATAACCATTGAGCTTGTACTGAAGTGCCTTCTGCGCTCTGAATTCCTCTCTCCTATGCACAATGGTGACGCTTCGTGTGATTTTTGCCAGATAAATTGCATCCGTTAGAGCTGTATCTCCGCCACCGACGACAATGACATCCTTATTTTTGAAGAACGGTCCGTCGCATGTCGCACAGTAACTGACACCACGCCCTTGGTTCTCTTCTTCGCCTTTGGCACCAAGATGACGATGATCTGCTCCCGTTGCGATGATTACAGCCTTGGCCTCTATTTCTCCGGAATCGGTCTGTGCGATGAATCGTCCTTCTCCTTCTTTCTTTATGCCGATTAGGGCTGAAAACTCGATTTTTGCACCGAATGATGTGGCTTGCTTTTCCATGTCCTCTGCAAGCTTATATCCGTTTGTAAGCGCAAGTCCTGGGTAGTTCTCAATCTCATCGATGAGAAGAAGCTGCCCCCCTGGCGATAGTTGGTCGATGGCAATCACATCATAACCCGCTCTTGCTGCATATGCTGCGGCTGAAAGACCTGCAGGCCCAGCACCGATGACAAGTACATCCGTCTTAGTCATTTTCTCCCTCCATTTTCCTGATAAGAGCCTCTTCCGCATCACTTCTTCTGACATAGAGCGGGCCGTCTCCGATGTCGTCTTCTCCCTCTTCTTCAAACTTCATCAGTCCGAGCTTTATGAGGGCTGAAGCGATATTTCTGGGAGAGCCTTCATCAATTATGAATTTCTCTCTTAATTCCTCACTTTCCAGCTTTGAAAGAAAGAGTGGTGCGTCTTTTCCTGTGATTATGATCTTCTCATATTCTTTTGCAATGGAGATTACTTCACTCGGATCTGCATCCATGACCGGCAAGATAACATCTCCGTCCGAGCTGAAAAGAGAATAGTAGAATCTCTTCTTCTTCGCATCAATGCAGGCGAGAATCGGGTAGGGGGAGAGATCTTTTATCCCATATGCCATCGCCCTAAGGGTTTCTATTGTCACGAGCTTAGCCCCGCATGCAGCCCTGATTCCCTTTAAACTTGCAATGCCGACGCGTAGGCCTGTGAAAGATCCAGGACCTTTTGTCGCAATCAGGAGATTCAGGTCTTTCAGTTCAAGCCCTGCTCTCTTAAGCAGGGAAATGATTTCGCCCAGAAGATTCTCAGAATGTGAGAAATTGCCGTTAATAAGGCGCTCCTCATAGCTGTTTTCTGTTTTTAAAGCAATTGATAGCACATCGGTGGATGTGTCAAGCGAGAGAATATTCATGGCATCCTCCTTCTGCTTTTATCAGCCTGTCTCCGTTTTCTAAAATCGTTATTTCAACATATATCGTAGAATCAGGGAGCATAGATTCTATCTTCTCCGACCATTCAATCAGTGTTACGCCGTCTGGGTAAAGGAAATCCTCTCCTCCCATGGATTCAAATTCGTCCTCTCCAGAGAGCCTGTATAAGTCGAGATGATACATCTTGAGCCTTCCATCATACTCCTGGACGATTGTGAATGTTGGGCTGACGATTGCCTCTTCGATATTCAATGCCTCTGCTATGCCTTTCGCAAAAACAGTTTTTCCCGCTCCCAGACTTCCTCTGAGAGAGATTACGTCTCCTTTTATCAGACTGCCTGAGAAGACTCTTCCAGCTTTTCTCGTATCTTCTTCGTTTTTTGAGATGATCTGCATTCTTTTATTCCTCGTGATGGCAGGAGCAATGTCCTTCTTCATGCCCATGATGGCAAGAGCACCCACCTTTATCATGATGATGGCATGAGCATCCGTCATGATGGTCATGGGTGTTTTCAAGTTCCTCTAAAATCTCCTCCATGCTCTCATCTTCATCGCTATTAACGACTTCTTCAGTGATTTTATCACCGATCTTCTCCCCTGTGGCTTTCTCATAGCTTTTAATCAGGTTCTTAATTATCTCATCGTCTGCTGCTACGTTCCTTGCCTTCTCTAGATAGTATCTGGCATCATCATATTCCTTATCCTCAATCAGGAGGAATGCCAGGTTTGACATGGCAGTCAGATTCGTCCCATCGAGATCAACTGCTGTATTCAGATACTGCTTCGCAAGCTCCTTGTTGCCACATTCCAGTTCACATATCGACAGCTCGTTGTATATATCGGTGTTGCTCTCTCCGAGTTCCAGACATTTTAAAAGACATTTTTTCGCCTCGTCATACCGCTCTGCTTTCCTCAGTGCCCATGCCTTAATGAAATATCCGTTCCAGATCCCACTGTTTTTTTCAAGGAAGGAGTCAATTGCGCTGATTGCCTTGTCCGGCATGTCAAGCATTATGTAGTCGTATGCCTCTTTGAAAGCATTGTCACTTTCGAGGTGCTGATTGACTTCCTTGAGAAACTTCTTTATCTCCTCTTTCCTTTCCCCTTCACTCGCAACAAGCAGATATCTTTCAGAATACTCTTTCGCTTCTTCAAGATTTCCCAGAAATCCTTCGAAAGAAGCGAGCTCGGCTAGGATCCACTCGTTCTCACCAAAGCGCCTGAGTCCGTCAAGCAGCGTGGCTTTTGCTTTTGCAAGATACTCATCCGCCTTATCAAGATTTTTTTTCTCCTCTTCATTGACGCTCATGTAGGAATATAGGGTTGCAAGATTTATACACGATGCACTCTGAGGTTCAAGGTGATAGACAGAAAGGAAAAGTTCTTCTGCAAAGTCATAGTCTTTCGCCTCTTGTTTTGCTATTGCTGCCGTGTTTAGGTTCGATGCAATATCAGGCTCTACCGCTTTGACGAATGCCTTGTAATAGTCTATGTCCTTATTCAGCTCATCATATGCGATTAGAGTTAGCATTCCAGCTACGATCGCCTCAATAGTGAGATCATCCTCTTCAATATTCTTTTTCCCCTCCTTTATCTGGATCGGGAGTCTTATTTCCGGGTCGATTTTAAACGCTCCCTCTGATAGCTTCAGATTCTGAGGGACTTTGATATACCTGATTCTACTTAATTCGTGATTTTCCATAATTTATAGGATAACAGAAGACCCATAAGGCCGGCAAGCTACGTGCTCTTGAACTAAGGTTCAAGGGGGACTGCTAGTTTGCCTTGGCGTTCTGTTCCTTTCAACCCTTACGGAGTTGGATCAATGCTGCCATGCTATGCCACAGTCCATATAATAAGATTTGCTCCAAGAGGCCTGAGGTAGCCGGACCAATATGGGCTATATTCATATTAACAGATTTCTTTCTAAAAGAAAACGGGTTGCATCAAACAACCCGTCATTCATAAGGTTTAAAGATTCTCATCCTCGAAAGTATCGAGCTCTTCAGCATTCGATCCGTCGAGTGTGAATGCCTCAGCATCCTCGAGCTCATTAAGATCGAGAGTTCCGAAGCTCTCGAGATCTCCGAGTGACTCAAGTCCCTCGAGGGCAGATTCGATGGCCTCTTCGACAGCGCTCTGGTCTGCACTTACCCTGTTGATGAGATCCTGCAACTCAAGGTTATGGTTTTCAACCATGTTGAACCTTGTCTGTAGCTCCCTGTATGACTCTCTTAACTGTTTTACGAGAGTCATTGCCTTCATAATGCGCAATGCAGCCAATTTCGTCTCTTCTACTTGATTCATCGTCTACCCTCCTTTTGGATAAAAGTCTTACTGTAGAGTGCTCTTAACCTGGCCACAAAGAGCTGAGAAAGCAGCCTTGTCCTCAATAGCCATGTTGGAAAGAGCTTTTCTGTTTAGCTCAATGTTCGCAAGCTTTAGGCCGTGCATGAACTGAGAGTAATTAAGTCCCTCAGCCTTAACAGCAGCGCTGATTCTTGCAATCCAGAGCTTTCTGAAGTCCCTCTTTTTCTCGTGTCTGCCGCGGTATGCATACTGTCCTGCCTTTGCTACGGCATCTTTTGCTACACGATGGTTCGTACTTCTGCGGCCGTAGTATCCTTTGGCCTGCTCAAGAATCTTTTTTCTTCTGTCCTTACGTCTTGTTCCGTCAACTGCTCTTGGCATATTCTCTTCTCCTTATCCTTAGCCGTAAGGGAGCATTGATTTTGCTCTCTTAGCTTCTGATTCGCAAAGTACTCCAGCGTGTCTTAAATTCATCTTACGCTTGGAGGACTTCTTTGTGAGAATATGGCGAAGTCCCATCTTCTTGATGATAACCTTTCCGGAGCTGGTTACTTTGAACCTTTTCGCTGCGGACTTTCTTGTTTTCATCTTAGGCATTTTTCTTACCTTCCTTTAGTGCTGTAGGGCACAAGAAAGCCCTACATACATCGTATTATAAACCTCATACGAGGTTATTTACATCTTTTTCTTCATCGGAGAGAGCGTCATGCTCATCATCTTGCCCTCAAGCAGTGCTGCCTTATCGAGATTATAGGCAACTGCGTTCTCGCTGAGGATGTCTAGAATCCTATCGAGAACAGCTTTTCCAAGCTCCGGGTGAGCAAGTTCCCTTCCTCTGAAGCGTATTGAGACCTTTACCTTGTTTCCCTCCTGGAGGAACTCGGTAATGGCCTTGCTCTTAGTCTCAAGGTCATGCTTCTCAATCTTAGGCTGCATCCTGATTTCCTTAATCTTGACGACAACCTGGTTCTTCTTCGCTTCCCTGCTTTTCTTCTCCATCTCGTAACGGTACTTTCCGAAATCGAGAATCTTGCATACAGGAGGATTTGCGTTAGGACTTACTTCTACCAGGTCCAGTCCTGCTTCCTCTGCTAGTGCGTTTGCAGAGCGTACATCCATAACACCTCTCTGGTTACCATTTTCATCGATTACCAGAACTTCACGCGCCCTAATCTGGCGATTAATCCTCAAATCTTTTGTAGCCAAGAATACTCCTTGAAAAGGTCAAAACCTTAAATTCAGCTAAAAGTCTATGTGTTTTTCACACACAGAGTATGATATTAGCACACTAAGTATATTATGTCAAAATGGTTATATCTAATTTTATGTGTAAATCAGCCAAAAGTCTTCTTGAAAATCTCATCCTGTTCTTCAAGGTGTGTCACGTATCCTACGGGAATCCTTCCTCCCGTGGCCTCAATGACGGCTCTGCATCCCTCCTCGTTGAATGCTCCACAGAGTTCTATGCATCCGATTCCAGCCTTCTCAAGCTCCAATGCGGTCCTCCTCGCATCCTCTATATCGTTTACGCTGATGATGGAGAACTCCCCGTCACATATGCTTGCTCTTTCTTTTGTCGAGTCGATCTCATGACTGGACATGATCAGAAAAGCGAATTTCATCTCTCCTCCAAAAAACAAAGGCAGGATTGCTCCTGCCTCGTGTAAGAATACTGAATGCAATCAGTCAAGTGCATGACCTGCGGAACCGAGAACATCGATGTTCTTATGCATGTACATCTGCTTGAGAGCCTCTCTTGCCGGTCCAAGGTACTTTCTCGGATCGAATTCACTTGGCTTCTCGTCAAAGATTCTCCTGATGGTTCCTGTCATAGCAAGACGTCCATCGCTGTCGATGTTGATCTTACATACGGCACTCTTTGCTGCTTTCCTGAGCTGCTCCTCTGGAATACCTACACTGTCCTTGAGCTTTCCACCATGCTCGTTAATCATCTTTACATATTCCTGAGGCACGGATGATGAACCATGAAGAACAATTGGGAATCCAGGAAGTCTCTTCTCGATCTCCGCAAGGATGTCGAATCTAAGCTCTGGTGGAACGAGAATACCCTCAGCGTTTCTCGTGCACTGTTCCGGAGTGAACTTATAAGCGCCATGGCTCGTTCCAACGCTGATGGCCAGTGAGTCTACTCCCGTCTTGGAAACAAAGTCCTCTACCTCTTCAGGTCTTGTATAGTGGCTTACAGCACTCTGAACCTCATCCTCGATTCCTGCGAGGACTCCGAGCTCTCCCTCGACCGTAACATCGAACTGGTGTGCATATTCTACTACTTTCTTAGTAAGCGCTACGTTCTCATCGTATGGAAGGCTTGATCCATCAATCATTACGGAAGAGAATCCGTTATCGATGCAGCTCTTGCATGTCTCAAAACTGTCACCATGGTCAAGATGGAGAACGATAGGAATGTCACAGCCGAGTTCATGTGCGTACTCAACTACGCCACGTGCCATGTTCCTGAGGATGTTGATGTTTGCATAGTCCCTTGCGCCCTTTGAAACCTGAAGAATAACAGGACTCTTTGTCTCTACGCATGCCTGTACGATTGCCTGCATCTGCTCCATGTTGTTGAAGTTGTATGCAGGAATTGCATATCCGCCTTTAACTGCCTTTGCAAACATGTCTCTTGTGTTCACAAGGCCTAACTCCTTATAGCTTACCATTTGGAAAAGCCTCCTTAGCTTTGTAATCGATAATATTTTACTTAATATGCGGATTTAAGGCAACAAGCTTGTTGCAATTTACAATATATAATGAGATTATGGCCTTATGGGAAAACGGAAAGGTTTTATCGCTTTGCTAATCTTTTTATTAGTATTCATGCTTGTATTCTTGGCATTCTATTTCACTCGTCCTCTTGTCGTCTTTTTTACGGGAGATGCGGATTCTCTCTATGTTTCCAATCTAGTAAAGCCCGCTCCTATTAATCTCTCTTACAGAACAAGAATATGCGAAAAAGCAGAGGATGATATCTTAAATAAAGCTGATTTAATAATTAATCATTCCGTAATCGGATTGGATTATAATAATGTATATGATGTAACGTACGACCTTCAATCCCTGATTGCCCCTTATATTGAAAATCTTGGAGACGGTGTCATCTATCTTTATGATTCCACGGATCCGGATGAAGTGGCCCTGCTTGGCTTTCTGAGATCTTCTCTGCTGAGTGTAAATGATGTCTCATATGAAGGCGAGATCCGTAAGGCCGATTACGGTGTATATAAAAACAGGGTAGGTGACGGTCTGATAATAACAACAAGTCTTGAGGAGACGGTGGGCTTCATAAGATCATTGGAAGGCCCTCAACTTGCACTCACATATCTTGATGCAGCGGCACTTGAGACGATTGAGCCTGTCCTGGTGTTCTCCCCTGATTGGGATGCCATTATAAGAGAGAACCTTTAGACAGGGATCTAAGATTTTTAAAATTACTGATGGCTGTGCTTCTCAGATCCTTTACATCCGTATTCCGCAATTCTGCAATATAAGCAGATGTGTATTGAGTATATTCAGGCCTGCATGGCTTTCCTCTAAATGGAACGGGGGCAAGATACGGGCTATCCGTCTCATAGAGCAGCCTATCTGCAGGCGTATGAATCGCGGCATCTTGTATACTCCGATTGGAGGGATATGTAACGTTTCCAGAAAATGAGATGTAAAGACCTCTTTCAACGGCAATTTCCATTACAGCTCTGTCTGAAGAGAAACAGTGCATTATTCCAGAGGTCTTGAAGTCATGGCTTTTGAGAATGCGGACAAGATCTTCATCCGCATCACGTGAATGGATGATTACTGGCACTGATAGTTCATTTGCAAGCTCTAGCTGCTCCATAAAAAGTGCAATCTGCTTCTCCTTTGTCCCGTACATCCAATGGTAGTCAAGCCCGATTTCACCCAGAAAGGTTCCCTTATATTTGGAAAAACAATCCCTTATTCTGCTACCAAAGTCCTCAGCATCCGTGTAATCCTCCCTTGAGGTGCACCAGGGACCCGCCGCATGGGAGTAATCAACAGAGGAGGGGATAAGAGTCTTTCTATCCTCATAGTCGTAAGGGTCAGTTCCAACATCGATTCCTATCAGGTTCTCTGGTAGTGTTGTATCGATTCCTCTCTTTTTCATTGAATATAGGTGGAAGTGTGAATCTAGAATCTCCATAGAACAGATGATTGCATAATTTTGATTCTTTACCAAGTTTTAATTTTGAATTATAAAAAGCATGCTATGAACAAAGACCTTACAGAGGGGCGTGTCGCACCCATACTGATTAAATTCGCATTGCCTCTGCTACTTTCGATGGTATTCCAGCAGCTATACAACATTGCAGACAGCCTGGTGGCTGGGAAGTTCATAAGCGAGGAAGCACTTGCCGCTGTCGGAAACAGCTATGAGATAACCCTGATATTCATTGCATTCGCATTTGGTTGCAACATGGGTACTAGCATCCTCGTATCACAGTTCTTTGGGGCAAAGAGGTATGATGATGTAAGGCTTGCAATTACAACAAGTTATATATCGACATTTGTTTTGGTAGTTATCCTAACTATAGGTGGAATAATTGGTACGGATGGCTTACTAAAGGTGATTAACACACCCTCTGAGATATTCGCAGACAGTGCTCTATATCTCGATATTTATATATATGGCTTGATTTTCCTCTTTTTCTATAATCTAGCAACAGGGGTGTTCTCCGCCCTTGGCGACAGCAGGACTCCGTTTGTATTCCTTGCCATCTCTTCGACAGCTAACATCTTCATGGATATACTCTTCGTAACAGCCTTCAAAATGGGAGTTGATGGTGTTGCATGGGCTACATTCATCTGTCAGGGGGTAAGCTGTATCCTTGCAAACGCTGTGCTTTTTAAGAGGATATCTTCGATGACGAAGGGTCTGGCTAAGGGTAAGCTGTTCGATGGAAGGATGTTTTTTAAGTTTGTATACCTTGCAGTTCCTTCTATCCTTCAGCAGAGCTTTGTTAGTGTGGGAAACATACTTGTTCAGACCATCATAAACAGTTTTGGAAGTGCGGTAATCGCCGGTTACAGTGCTGCGATAAAGCTTAACAATCTCGTAATAACAAGTACTACGACACTAGCAAATGCTGTAAGCTCTTTCACATCCCAGAACATCGGAGCTGCGAAATATGAGAGGGTGAAATCAGGTTGGCGTGTCGGCATCGCATTCACAGAGTGCATGCTCATACCGATTATATTGCTCTTTACTTTAGGTTCGAATCTTGTTCTGAGGGTTTTTCTTGATGATGCCTCATCTCTTGCAATGGCAACTGGAAGAAGTTTCCTTTTGATTGTTGCCCCGTTCTATCTGGTGGTAGCGGTCAAGAATATTAGTGATGCGGTTCTAAGGGGAGCAGGGGACATGAAACCTTTCATGGCAGATACTTTCATAGATCTTCTACTCCGTGTAGGGCTTTCATGGCTTTTCTCAAGATATCTGGGAACTGTAGGAATATGGCTCAGCTGGCCTATAGGATGGTCTGTAGCAACAGTAATCTCAATATTCTTCTATTTTACAGGGCATTGGAAGAAGAGGATTGTCGGATAATAAAAAAAAGATGCCCAGAACGAGACTCGAACTCGTACGGCCTTGCGGCCAAAGGATTTTAAGTCCTTTGTGTCTACCATTCCACCACCTGGGCAATCTTGCATTGATATATTAGATTGAAAAAGAAAAAAATGGAAGTGGTGATTTAGAAAAATCCTAACAATAAAATTTCGAACGTACTTTGTATAATTTATGAATTTCATTGCTAGTTATAGGATTTCAAAAAGTACCGTACTCAGATTCTTGATGAAACGCATAGATAGAAATAATGCCCGCTTAGAATTTTATAAGCAAGTTGTTTTCAAATCTCCACTCAGCAAACTTTCTTATTCTCTTTTTCCCTTTTCTTGGTTAAACTTTATACATGAATGATTTTCTAGTTGGTCTTATAGTTGGACTTGCTGTAGCGCTCGTCCTTGCAATAGTTCTTATTTCCAGGAATGCCTCCCAGAAGAAGGAGTCAAGGAAAGAGGTTGAGAAATATAAGAATATGCTTCAGGACAGGATGGAGCTTGAGAGTGATGGCATTGTAAAGCTCAAAGATGAGATAGCGGAGCTAAAAAAGCAGAATGAGAATCTCAGGATCAGTCTTAATACGATGGCTCAGAAACCAGGGAGAAAGGAGATCCAGAGGCTTGATGTCTATCAGACGGCTGCAGAGCGCCTTATAATGAATTCCCCTGGCTTTGCTCCTGTATGGCAGGCAGCGCTTAAAGAGAGCGAAGAGGAGTTTAAAAAGACTTTTCTAGGCCTTACTCCATATCTGAGAAAGCACATAAGCACTAAAGCCAGTGATGCCGTGCTGATTGATGATAGTAACTCTTAAGCTCTTTCATCGAGTTCAAGATAGCGCTCTATCTTGGACTCAAGCAGATTATTCTTCTCCTCATAGTCCCTCTGGGCTTTGAGTAGTTTTTCATATTCCCTTGAGTCGATTGTTGAGAATGATGCCTCAATTGCGGCAACTTCAGATTCTAAATCTTCTATCTCTTTTTGAAGGAGTTCATATTCCCTCTGCTCTTTGAATGAGAGCTTTTTCTTCTCATCTTTCCTTACTCTCTGCTCTGGAGCTTTTGTTATCTCAATGTTCTTTTTATCTGCTTTTTCCCTCTCTTTTTCCTCCTCGAGGAATGTTGAGACGGGAACTGCGAAGTATTGAATCTTGCCATCCTTTATATAAAGTGTCGTCTCGGTCGTGATATCCAGGAAGGTTCTATCATGGGAACAGATGAGAACAGGTCCTGCGAAAGATGATATGTAATCCTCAAGGCTTTCCATCGTATCTATATCAAGATCATTTGTCGGCTCATCGAGAATCAGGAAATTGGGATTCGCAACAAGACGGGAGATTAGGTAAAGCCTTCTTTTCTCTCCTCCTGAAAGTATCGATATGGGAGAGCGGTGCATCGCCTGGGGAAATCCGAAAAGCTCGAGAAAGCGAGCTGCACTTACCTTCTCATCCTCATTTATTTCTATGTTCTCCCCGATATCTGATATGTATTCGATAACAGTCTTGTTCTCATTTAGGAGCCTCGATTTCTGGTCGTAATAGCCGAATACAGTGTTAACCCCAATGTCAACTGAGCCACTGTCGGGAGCGATGTTTTTTGTGATGACATCCAGGAATGTGCTCTTTCCCGATCCATTGTCTCCGACAAGTGCGATCTTCATGTTTTTTTCAAAGATGAACGAGAACGATGAGAATATCTTCTTCTCTCCATAACTCTTTGTTATGGAATCGACTTCAAGAATCTTTTTGCCAAGTCTTCTTTTCTCGCTGGAGAACTCCCTTATCCTTTTCTCATATACAGGAGTACTCTGTACCTCTTTCAGCTTTTCCGCTCTCTCGATCCTTCCTTTGTCCTTACCTGTTCTTGCTTTGGGAGCACGCTGAAGCCACTTGAGTTCCCTCCTGAGTACGCTCTCCATCCTTTCCTTCTGTTTCTGTGCCATGACAAGGCGTTCTGCCTTTCTTTCAAGGTATGATGAGTAAGAGCCTGGATGGCGATAGAATGAGGATCTGTCCAGCTCGAATATGGTTGTACATACGCTATCCAGGATATGTCTGTCATGAGTGACGATGATAGCGCTGAGCTTCTCTGATCCCAGCATCTCCTCCATCTTCTCTATCGTCCTGATGTCAAGATGGTTCGTAGGCTCATCAAGCAGGATTATGTCGCTTTCTGCGGCAAATGCTCTTGATAGGGCCATCTTCTTCTGCTCTCCTCCCGAGAGAAGGGCGACTTTTGTATCTTTTGAATAGGGCAGGCCAAAATCAGAGAGTAGGGCATAGTAGTTTCTTTCTATGTTGAAGAGACCTTCTTTTTCAACCTCTTCAAAGAGCCTCATCTGTTCCTTGCTGTTATTTCCCGATAAAGAAACATAATACTTTTTCAGTTTCCTTATCTTTTCTGATGTGGAGGAGAAGAAGAAATCCTCAATGCTGTCATCCTGGCTGAAAGAGACGTTCTGCTCAAGAAGTGATATATCAGCACCGTTTTTGACGCTTATAGTACCCTCATCGGGATATAATAGCCCTGCAAGTACTTTTAATAGGGTGCTTTTCCCTGCTCCGTTCTTTCCGACTATGCCGACCTTCTCCCCCTTCTCAAGCCCGAAAGTGAGGGATGAGAAAAGAGGCTCGTCCTTTAATGTCTTCTCAAGATTCTCAACACTTAGGATATTCATCTCTTTTATTTTAGATAGTTGTTTTTCTTTCGTCCACAGCCTTGAAGTGCTTTCGTTATTCGCCTAATATAAACCGTGGCTATGGATAAGAGAGCGATAAAAGAGGGGATAAAGGACGGCAGTCCAATATTTCTCGGATATTTTACGACGGCACTTGCGTTTGGTCTTCTGACCCGTTCCAGTGGATTCACTTTTGTGGAAGGCGTGCTAACAAGCCTCACGAATTTTGCAGGAAGCGGACAGTTTCTTATGATGAACCTCTATAACGGTGGTGCGTTTTTATTGGAAATCGTGCTATCCGTGTTCTTCATTAATGCCAGGTATATATTCATGAGTGCCTCTCTCAATCAACGTCTCAAGGATAGGAAAAGCATAATAGGGCGTTTCTTCGTAGGAGCTGGAACCGTTGATGAGGCGTTTGCCGTGGCCTCCTTCAAAGGAGAGAAGCTCAGCTACAGCTACCTGATTGCACTCATGCTGACATCATACTCGGGGTGGGTTAGCGGTACCGCAATCGGATATCTTGTCGGCAACATCCTTCCTGAGATTGTCCAGCATGCTGCACTTATTACGATTTATGCGATGTTCGCATCCCTATTCGGAAACGAGGTGAGCAGAAATGTGAAGGCCATTGCTGTAGTCGGAATCTCTGCCGCTCTCAACAGTCTGCTCATATTGGGTTTTGATCTCTCAACAGGCCTTAGTTTCATCATCAGCATGATAATCTCTGTCATCTTCGCCTGTTTCATCTATACCGATGAGGAGGTTTTTGATAATGAATAAGATTCTCATGATTCTACTTTGCTCACTTGTGACGATGGCCGCAAGGATCATTCCTCAGTACATAAGTTCATTGGAAAAACTTCCTAAGAGTGTGAAGAAGGCAATGCTTCTGTTACCTACTGCGGCTCTGGGGTCATTAATATTCCCCCTTGCCCTTACGGATTTTGCATCTTCCTGGTATGCGGGGCTAGGGGGAGTCGTGGTTGCGTTCTTCTTAGGATTTAAGCGTACCTCAATGATAGTAGCCATAATCCTTGCTCTTGTTGCAACTCTTTTATTGTTAATGATTTAAATCTTTTTTCTAAGTAGTGCGAAGAGCCAGATCTCATCCTGCTTGTTCTTCCTTGTGTCCTTTCTCTCTGAAAGGGCTACGATATCGAATAGGCCAAGGGTTGAGAGGAAACTGGTCAGAGTCTCCTTATTAAAGGATGTGAGTGCTCTTCCTTCACTGTCAACAAAGTCCTCTTCCTTATCCCTAAATGATGCGAACAGTATTCCCTTGCTCTTAAGTGCATCGGCTATCTTCTTGAAAGTCGGAGCCATGTCAGGTCTGGCTACATGATATAGCGATGCGCTGGCCCATACCGCATCATAGACTTCCTTGGCATCCAGATCCTCCCATTTCATCTTCTTTACCTTCAATCCTGTGAATTCACTGGCATATTTGATCATCTCATCTGATGGATCGAAAGCATCTACTACATAACCGTGCTGAAGGAAATAAAGGCTGTCTCTTCCGCTGCCACATCCTCCATCCAGAATCTTCGCACCAGAGGGAACCAAGCTTTCAAAAACCTTATACTGGTCATGCATGTCAGCACTCAGCCAGCTTTCGATGAACTCTCTTGCATTGGTATCATAAATAGCTTCTATCATAATGGCCTCCTGTTGTTTACCTAAGTGTAGCATGCAATTTTAGAATTCTCAAAATAATTCTTTTCAGAATAATAATTTAT
This sequence comes from uncultured Spirochaetaceae bacterium, assembly GCA_944390015.1. Taxonomy (GTDB): domain Bacteria; phylum Spirochaetota; class Spirochaetia; order Sphaerochaetales; family Sphaerochaetaceae; genus Ornithospirochaeta. Next base: position 5,323 of record CALXOL010000007.1, on the reverse strand, counting down.
AAAAATTTATCGATAAAATAGTATTTATTATCTCCATTGTTTTGCCACTCTTTTTCCCTCTAGTAGTGAAGGGAAACAAAATTGTCTTCTAAATTTTTCTTAAAAATATTTTAACAAAATAACTTATTTTATCTAAATGAGATAATCATGTAATTCATATTTTTGCACGACATAAATAGGACGTGTAAAAGGATATGAAATTGCATTTTAGCTTTTTGAGGGGTAAAATATATTTACTTAAGGAGGTTGCTATGAGATATCCAGTTATTACAATAGGACGTCAGCATGGCTCGGGAGGAAGAACTGTTGCTGAGAAAGTTGCGAAGGAGCTAGGAATAAAACTTTATGATAAGCTCTTGATTCAGCTTATTGCGAAGGAAAGTGGTTTTGCCGAGGAATATGTCAAGGATACTGACATGAGGAGAATCCAGTCATTCTTCTACGGAATGTATATCGACAGCAGGAACCTGCCTTTGGAGGATCAGCTCTATATCGCCCAGTCAAAGGTGATAAAAGAGGTCAGTGATAAGGAGCCTTGTGTTATCGTAGGACGCTGTGCGGACTATGTTCTCAGGGAGAGAAAGGATGTTCTTAACGTATTCATCCATGCTCCGCTAGAAGATAGGATTGAGCGTGTCCGTGATACCTATCATGAGATTGAGAAGGATTATAAGAAGTATCTGACAAAGATGGACAAGCAGAGGGCGAACTACTATAACCATTATACCGGTAAGAAGTGGGGTACGAGCGAGAGCTACCATCTTGTCTACTCAAGCGAGCTTGGAATCGATGCCATCGTAGAGTCAATTGTGAGTTTCGCAAAAGGGGAGTGAAAGGAGTATTTTTAAGGGAGCGCAGAGCTCCCTTTTCTTTGTATAGCAAAAGAGCCGAGGTTTTTTCCTCGGCTCTCGTCATTAAGAATCAGTCATTAAGTCCTTTGATGTATTCATCCATGCTTTCTGCAACCTTTTTTGCATAAGCAACTGCTTCTACAACTGTTCTTGCACCAAGTACGACATCTCCTGCGGCGAATATTCCAGGGTGTGTCGTCTCTCCCTTCTCATTTGTGAGCAGCAGGCCGTTCTTTGAAGGCTTGAGACCCTCTGTGGTATCTACCAGCTTTGACTTAGGTCCCTGGCTGATTGCGATGAAAGTGTTATCAGCATGAACGGGATAGAACTCCTCGCTCTCTCCTACGATGTTTCCCTCCTCATCGACGATATTTTTCTTGAAGACAGGGCCATCCGGTGTTATATGGTCCACCTTCATGCAGTATTCGAAATTCGCACCGTCAAGGGCTGCATAGTCCTTCTCTTCCTCGGATGCATCGATCTTATTTCTGCGTGCATAGATTGTGACGTTGTGGTGTCCGCTCCTTAAGATTGTACGTGCCACGTCCATCGCCGTGTTTCCAGCACCGATGATTGCGATGTCCTCTCCGAGATTGTATGCACTTGGATTTGCGAGGAAGTCGATTGCGAAGTGCACGTTTCCGAGGCTCTCCCCTGGAACTGCGAGTTTTTTCGGCCTCCAGACTCCTGTTCCGATGAAGATAGCCTTATATCCGTCTCTAAAGAGGTCATCGATGACGAGAGCTCCTCCTATTGTAGTATTCGGGCGTACGAGGATTCCCATCGCCTCAAGTTTCTTCTTATAGCGTGCCAGTATTGTCTTTGGAAGACGGAAATCAGGAATTCCATACTGGAGAACTCCTCCGATCTTGTCCTTGGAATCGAAAATCGTAACACTATATCCTTTTTTAGCCATCTCGATTGCAATCGTGATGCCGGCAGGTCCTGCCCCAATGACAGCCACCATCTTGCCGTTCTTTGGAGCCATTGGAACTTCCAATGTGTCCAAAACGGCATTGGAAATATAGTTTTCAATGCTTGAGATGTGAATTCCCTGTCCCCTACGTGCGAGTACGCAGTGCCCCTCACACTGCTTCTTATGGTCGCATACCAGGGAACATACCACGGAAAGTGGATTATTCTCGAAAAGCATCTGTCCCGCATCCTTGACCTTGCCTTCCTTGAAAAGCCTGATCATTGTCGGGATATTTGTTGAAATAGGGCAACCGGTCGTACACATGGGTTTCTTGCACTGCAGACAGCGGTTAGCCTCTTCAATTACATGGATCATTGCACCCTCCTAATAAAATATCCAGCCAAAATTCTATCATCTTGATAAAGACTTGAAAAGGAATAATCTGTCGATTTTACAGATAATTTACCGTTTTTCACATTAAGGTAAACCTTTATCGATAAATTAATAATGATAGTTTAAACAGCTAAATATCGTAAAAAGACCGAAGAGTGTACTTCCTCTTTAATGGTGAAATAGCCTGATGCCTGTGAAGCACATTACCATTTCATGTTCATTTGCAGCTTTTATAACATCATCATCCCTGATGGATCCCCCTGGCTCTGCGATGTATGTGACACCGCTTCTGGCTGCTCTTTCAATGTTATCAGGGAACGGGAAGAATGCATCACTTGAGAGGCTGATACCTTTGACTTCTTTTAAATATGCCTTTTTCTCTTCTTCCTTAAAAGGTTCTGGGCATGATTTAAAATAATCGCTCCAGGATGAGAAAAGATCTATCTCCGGCTCATCTGAGAGGTATTGCTCGATGATGTTGTCCTTATCGTTTCTTGAAAGCTTATCCTTAAAAGGAAGGGAGAGTACCTTATCGCTTTGCCTGAGATTCCATAAATCGGCTTTTCCTCCTGCGAGTCTTGTGCAGTGAAGCCTGGACTGCTGTCCTGCTCCAACCCCGATGGTCTGTCCATTTTTTGCATAGCACACGGAATTCGACTGAGTATATTTCAATGCAACCTGGGCTACCATGAGATCCCTGATCGCTTCAGCACTCAGATTCTTTTTCTCAGTTACAATATTCGCAAAATCCTTTTCAGATGGGATGTAGTCGTTATGTTTTTGTGCAAATGATATCCCATATACTGTTTTTATCTCTTTATCATCTGGTATGTACTCTGGATCGATGGATAGGATGCAATACGCTCCTTTCTTTTTATCCTTTAAAATCTCAAGAGCTTTCTCCTCATAGCCGGGAGCTATGATACCATCTGATACCTCCCTTGATATGACTTTCGCCGTTGCCTCATCACATACGTCTGAAAGAGCAATAAAATCTCCAAAGCTACTCATCCTGTCTGCTCCGCGAGCTCTTATATAAGCAACTGCGAGATCTGAGAGCTCTTCACTTTCTTTTACAAAGTACATCCTCCTTTCCCTCTCGCTCAAAGGACAGTAGACAGAAGCTCCCGCAGGGGATACGTGCTTAAAAGAAGTTGCGGCAGGAAGGGATGTAACTTCTCTCAGTTCCCTTACCAGTTGATAGCCGTTTAAGGCATCCAGAAGGTTGATATAGCCCGGTCTTCCGTTAAGAACTTTGACTGGGAGTGGAAAAGGTGTGCTGATACTGCTATCTTTCTGGTTTGGATTACAGCCGTATTTTAGATTGATGAGGCATTCATTCTTGTTGATTATCTCCTCTTTATCACCGACTTTTACATAGAGGCTGACTTTATTCTCTTCATCAAGGCTTTCCCAGATGGCGTTCTTTAAAAGAGTGATGTCATCAGGGATTAAAAAAGAAGGGGGATCAATATTGAAGGAGGGAAGGGGAGAGCCATCATCGCTGTATGTGTGTATCGCATGGCAAATTCCCTTTTCGGGTAAGTAGGAGTAAATTATCCTATCTGCTTTCTCTTCAGTTTCATTCTTCCTGATAATAGAAAGGGAATATGAGAGATCTTTCTTATTAAAGAGAGCGGCGATTCTTGGTGTATAGTTAGGGCAATCAGGTTCATATGTCCTCTCTATAAGAGCATCTTCTAATTTTTTCCCATCACAGAGTGCATCCATTATGGTAGTACTATGGTCTCCATTTGCAAGAACTATGTAATCCTCGTTATCCAGCTTAGCATCGTAGATTATAAGACTCGGATCAGCGACTTTGCCCTCATCATAAGCCTTTGTCTTAAGCTTTCCGTCTTCCATGACAAAGATCCTATTCCTGCTGTTCTCACTTCTGCCCATTATCGCATAGCAAAGAACTACTTCCCCTTTTGAATTGCTTCCACAAAGAATAAACCTTCCTGGATATTTCTTACCTCTTAAATACTCCCTAAGCGTCATAAAACCTCCCAGCTACATAACTTAATTTATATATAAATTCCGTACATAAAACAACGCTTGTTAGAGAAATCAACATCACTCTCTGCTCAAACAATTATTATGTTGATACGTTTGCGTTAGGAGGTATTTAATTGACTTAGCGGCTGTTGGGAAATATTATCATAATGGGAGGAAACGAGTATGTGTAAGATAACAATAAATGTCGATGATAGGGAGAAGGAGGAAGTGCAGAAGATTCTGTCTGAGGCAGGAATAAGCATGTCTGGAGCAGTCAGGATGTACTTCGACGCAATCAGGAAGGAAGGAGACATTCCGAAATCAATCGACCCTTTCTATGACCCAGAGAATCTGAAAAGGATTCGTAAAAGTGCTGATGAAATGGAAAGAGGGTTGGGTGAAGTCCACCAACTGATACAGGCATGAAAATAGTATGGAACGAGCCGTCTTGGAGCCAATATCTTGAATGGCAGGTTTTGGACAAGAAAACGTTACGCAGGATAAACCAGCTCATAACTGATATTATCCGCAACGGACAAGCCACAGGAATTGGAAAACCCGAACCTTTGAAAAACGACCTTTCTGGGTATTGGAGCCGAAGGATAGACGACAAGAACAGGATTGTAAACAGGATAAGGGGTGAGTACGTAGAAATAATCTCTTGTGCCGACCATTATTCCGACAGATAACAAAATAATCAGGGCCATCTCGTAAGTGAGGTGGCTTTTCTTTTGTACCAGCCCCCGAATTCAAAGCATTTCAATCTAAGGAAGAACAAACGGATAGAGAATATTTAGTTTGAGATATATCTAACGTAACACAGTACCCAAACGTCCTCCTGATACTCCTCTATAGCCTCTTCGTTTGAGATATATCTAACGTAACACAGTACCCAAACAACGGAACGAGCTTCGTTGTGGCAAGAGCAGTTTGAGATATATCTAACGTAACACAGTACCCAAACGCAATAGGTATGTATATCTCAAGCAGAGAGGTTTGAGATATATCTAACGTAACACAGTACCCAAACTTAAGATTATTCCTTATTCTGATGGACTTAGTTTGAGATATATCTAACGTAACACAGTACCCAAACCAATCAAACATATTTCTAAGTTGTTTATTCGTTTGAGATATATCTAACGTAACACAGTACCCAAAC
>CALXOL010000006.1 GCA_944390015.1 uncultured Spirochaetaceae bacterium | reverse complement strand
AATATGCGTCTGTTGTATAATGGCTATTACCTCAGCCTTCCAAGCTGAAGATGCGGGTTCGATTCCCGTCGGACGCTCTAGGAACTCCCTTAGATAGGGAGTTTTCTTTTTACATTTTGTTTTATTTGTGATAAAAGTAGATAAATTAGTTTTGGGAGGCCCGTTATGGGAGAGCGTGGAGAAGTCTTCTCATCCAGGCTTATAAAGGATGACAGGACGTATTTTTTCAATGTCAAAGAGAATGTTTATGGAGATTTATATCTAAACATCGTAGAAAGCAGACCTACTGACACGGAGGGACGTTTCCTGCGACAGTCCATTCTTGTTTATCAGGAGGATATGGGTGATTTCGTAAAAGAGATGCAGAAATCCCTTGATTACATCAGGATGCATGGAAGCAGGAAGAATCCCAGATTCTCAAAGCGTGAGGATTCTACAGAAGATCAGCAGTAGTATCCACTAGGTCCTTGTGATGGAATGAAGTACGGGTTATAAGGTTTGGCCCGTATTTTTTTATGCACTCAACATGCTCCTTCGTAGGATAGCCTTTATGTTTTTTATATCCATAGCCAGGGAAAAGCTCATCAGCAAGGAGCATTATCCTGTCTCTTTCGTTCTTTGCAAGGATGCTTGCCGCCATTATCTGGACAACTTTCTGATCTCCCTTTACTACAGCTTTAACGCTTATAGGCACATCAGGAATCTTATTTCCATCCACGAGAAGCAGATCGACTTTTGTCTTCCTTCTGACTTTGAGAAAACTCAGACGCATCGCAAGCAGGCTTGCACTGAGGATATTTATCTCATCTATTACCTCATTACTGATTGCAGTAACAGAATAAGCGATTGCTTTTTCTTTTATGATCTTCTCAGCTTCAATCCTTTCTTTCTCATTCATCCTCTTGGAATCATTAAGGATATCGAAAGGAAAGTCATCGGGAAGGACGCAGCATGCGGCAACTACCGGGCCTGAAAGTGGGCCTCGTCCCGCTTCATCGGCTCCTGCGATAATCCTTTGATCAATCAGTTCTTCCTCACTGAAAAGTCCAGCTAGCATTTTCACTCCCTTTTCTGTTATATTTGTTTCTAGCTTTCAATTCAAGGAGAAACATCTTGTTCTTAAAATGCCTGGATATTTATGGTTTTAAATCCTTTGCTGATAAAACCCATATTGATTTTTCAGAGGGAATTACAGCTCTGCTCGGTCCTAATGGATGCGGTAAGAGTAATATAGTGGATTCCATTAAATGGGTATTGGGTGAGCAGGGGACTAAGACGCTTAGGGCTAGTAAGATGGAGGATGTAATCTTCAATGGAAACGATAAGCGTAAGCCCATGCCGTTCGCAGAGGTCGCTCTTACGATAGACAACTCAAACGGTAAACTCAACCATCCTGCCGCAGAAATTGAGATTAAAAGAAGGATATTCCGCTCTGGTGATACCGAGTACTATATGAATAGGGAACGCTGCAAGCTCAGGGAAATCAAGGAGCTTTTAATGGATACCGGAGTAGGTAAAAGTGCTTACAGCGTTCTTGAACAGGGAAGAATCGACCAGATAATCAGTATGAAACCTGAGGACAGGAGGTACATATTCGAGGAAGCTGCCGGTATATCCAAGTTCAAACAGCAGTGTAATGAGGCCAATAACAAGATTTTAAAGACAGAAGAGAACATTGCCATTGTCGAGACCACCGTAAGTCAGGTCAGGCGAACCTATAACAGGACAAAGGATCAGGCAGAGAAAGCAAGGAAATACAGGGAACTTGGAAAGAGAGGGTTTGAGCTTGAGGTACAGCTTAGCGTATGTAAGGTTAAAACACTGTTATCTCTTAAAGAGTTCAGAAACCAGAGCATAGACAAACTCAATAGTGAGACCGAGGAGCTTAGTGTCAAGCTTGACGGCTTTTCTGCATCTCTTGAAGAGGAGATGACCGATTTCAGGGCGAAGAACGAGGAGATATCCAATTTAAGGGTAAAGAGCACTGAGCTTGCTGGAAACATAAGCAACATAACTAATGCAATCGGCTATATAGAAGAGAGGATGAGGGAGCTGAGAGTCCAGGAACAGGGATTCAGAGAGAGGGCAAACACCCTTTCTTCGACCGTCTCTCAAATGCAGGTGCAATTCGATGAGCTCGATGAGAGAATCAGTGATGCTTCCGATAGGCTTGAGGAGATAGATGCTCAGATAAAGACCGCTGGTGAGATGATTGACTCATCAAACGGTAAGATAGAGAAAAACAGCGCTGAAATCAGAGAGAGGGAAGAAGAGAATGAAAGGCTCTCAAAAGAGCTCCTTGAACTCAGTGATGAGCTTAAGGATGTGATCGAGCAGCTTATCAACGAAGTAGATGAGAATACCAGTACGGAGTTCTCAGCAGAACGCAGAGCAGCTGCCGATGAGACCTTCAACTCTCTTTTATCCGACCTATCTGCTTTCGTTAAGCTACGCCTTGATTATATCAAAGGCCTCAAAACCGATAGCCTTCCACGTCAGAAGGAGGAGAGCGATTATGAGAGAATCCTCTCTGAGCTTGAAAGACTTAAAAACTCATACCTCTCATATAAGGCATCAATTCCTCCGGTTATAGACGTACTGCTCTCTCCCGAAGGTCTGATTTCTAAGAAAAGGGATATTGAGAAGAGGGAAAAGAGCGTCAGGGAAAAAAGTGAGGAGAACAGGATATTCATATCAAATACCAGGGATTTGAACGATCGACTTCGCCTTGATGTAGAATCGCTTAAAGACACTCTCGCTCAGTTCAACGTGCAACGAGCCCAGATACTCTCTGATATTGATAATAACAAGGAAATGAAGAACTCCCTCTCTAGGATGCTTGAGGAGAGGAAATACGAGCTTGAGGACTCTTTAGAGCAGGCTGATGTCGTAAAGGGCAAGATAGAGCGTGCCAATGAGGATCTAAAAGAGAAGGATAGGGAGAAGGAGAGCGTCCAGAAACAGCTAAATGAAGTAAATGACAGGGCATCCTTCCTCTCTTCCTCTTTGACCGATCAGGCGCAGAAACTTCAGAAGATGCGCAATGAGAGGGAAGAGATGCTTGCTAAGATCGACCAGAATAAGAAGGATGTCGAGATGCACAAGCTCTATATCTCCAATGCCGATGAGCAGATAGGGGATGTGTATTCCTCATTCCATACGACGTATAACAGGAATCTCAATGAGTTCAAAGAGTATTTTGACATGGAGCTTGAGCAGACTCTCGTGGAAAATGAACTAAGAGAAATAAATAAGATGAGGGAGAGTGCCGGTAACATCAACTATCTTGCAGAAGATGAGTTCAATGATGCTAAGGCAAGTTTAGACTTCTATACAAAACAACTCGATGACCTTTACAAGGCAAAAAGCGATCTAGAGAAGGTTCTCTCAGAGATTGAGGAGACAAGTAAGGAGCTCTTTTTAAAGACATACAAGGAGATATCTTCTAATTTCCAGTCCATGTTCACCCGCCTATTTGGAGGAGGAAGGGCAGAGCTCAGCCTTCAAAACGATGAGGAAGTATTGACGACAGGAATAGATATTTTCGCTCAGCCACCTGGAAAGAAGCTTACAAGCATGTCCCTTCTCTCCGGAGGGGAGAGGAGTATGACTGCAGTTGCACTTTTATTTGCTACATACAAGGTAAAGCCGAGTCCGTTCTGTATCCTCGATGAGATCGATGCCGCTCTTGATGACAGGAACATCGGATTCTTCATCTCCGTTCTTGAGGATTTCGGAAAAGAAAGCCAGTTCATTATTATCACACATAATAAGCATACAGTTACCGCAGGTGATACGATGCTCGGAGTCACTCAGGAGGAGGCGGGAGTTTCCAAGACCGTATCCTATAAGGTTAAGTCGATTAAGGGTGAGCCTGTCATCCTTGATGAGAACGAGAAGGAGATTAAGGATTTCGACTGAAGAGAAATCCTCCATCTCTGGAGGATTGTTGTAACAGTCAGTTTTGGATTATTCCTCTCTCTTGTCCCATGCGAGATTTCCATCCTTGTCCGTGTATGTATATGCAATCGCATGATACACTACAGGATCCTTATCCTTCCACCTTCGGTATGCGGCTGCCACTCCTGTGGCCATACCACGGTTATTGTTGTAGTCCTTTCCCTTATCGAGTAGGATAGAGCGAAGAGAACCGAGAGAGATCCTGATTTTCTTAGAATAGAGGGCTATTGCAAGCTCTCCAATGAAATCATAGACATCTTCCTGAGTTTTTAGGTTTTCCAAATTCATAAATGACTCCTTTAGAATAGGATAACAGCCTTTTGGTCAATGCAAAATAGTTAAATTCATGATTGGAGTAAATTAACCTCTTTGTTTTAAGTTTATTGACAGTAAAGCCTCTTTTTATGTATAAAATTAAACGTTGTCTCTTTTAGAGAAAGGAAACATATGTTTGATAGTATTTCGGATAAGATATCATCTGCCCTTCGTACCATCTCAGGTAAGGGTAGGATCAGTGAGAAGAACATCAGTGAGGCGGTTGAGCAGATTAAAGAGGCTTTGCTTGATGCGGATGTAAATCTTCGCGTCGTACGTCGCTTTGTAAACTCCACCATGGAAGAGGCCATGGGAGAAAAGGTTCTCAAAGCGGTAGACCCGGGACAGATGTTCACGAAGATCGTCTATGACAAGATGGTCGCACTCCTGTCTAGTGAGAGCGGTAATGATCTTAATCTTAAAGGAAAAGATACAACAAGCATAATCATTATGATGGGTCTTCAGGGCTCTGGTAAGACGACGGCCGCCCATAAGCTTGCCTACAGGCTTAAGAAAGAGGGCAGGAATGTGATGCTCGTCGCTGCGGACCTTGTTCGTCCTGCAGCCGTTACTCAGCTTGAGATTCTTGCCGAAAAAGTCGGTGTTCCTCTTTTCAAGATTGAAGGGGAGAAGAATCCGGTTAGGGTTGCTCGGGATGCGGTCAGCAAAGCCAGACATGACCTTATTGACACAGTAATCATAGATACTTCTGGAAGAATGCATCTTGATGATGCTCTTATGAAGGAAATCAAGGACATCAGTGATGCGGTGCATCCTGATGAGAAACTTTTTGTCGCCGATGCGATGACCGGTCAGCAGGCCGTTGAGATTGCAAAGGAATTTGAGGAGAAGGTAGGCATTACAGGTGTAATGCTTACTAAATTCGATTCAGATACCCGTGGCGGTGCCGCACTTAGCCTCCGAAGTGTTGTCGGCAAACCGATTAAATTCATTGGAACGGGAGAGAAAGCCGAGGATCTTGAGGTCTTCCACCCAGAGCGAATCGCTTCCAGAATTCTCGGCATGGGAGATATCGTATCTCTCGTAGAGAAGGCTCAGGAGCAGTATGACCAGGCTGAGGCTGAGAAACTTGCCAGGAAGATGGAGAAGAACACGTTCGATCTCCAGGACTATCTTGAGCAACTTGAGAAAATGAATAAAATGGGTTCTGTAGATAAGCTTATCGAAATGATTCCAGGTGCTAAGGGAAATATCAGTGAAGATGATATCGATCTTAAGGAACTGGAAGTTGAGAAGGCGATTATCCGCTCAATGACCAAATTTGAGAGGGGAAACTACAGGATTATCGGTCCAAGCAGGAGAAAGAGGATTGCAAAGGGAAGCGGAACGAGCGTTGCCGATGTGAATCGTCTTTTGAAGAAGTTTGAAAAGAGCAAGCTGATGTTGAAGAAGCTTGCAGGAAATAAGAAATACCAGGCCGCATTGCTTAAGCAGTTAGGCATGTGACCTTCATGTAGTATAAGGAGTAAACCGTGAGCACAACAATGAGACTCAAGAGATTCGGCTCAAAGAAGAGACCGTATTACAGAGTGGTAGTGATGGACAACAGAAGAGCCAGCACTAGTATCACAATCGACGAAGTAGGAACATACCAGCCACTTAATCCGACGGAGCAGGTAAAGCTTGATGCTGCTAAGGTAAAGAGCTGGATTCAGAAGGGAGTTACAGTTTCCCCTACAGTTAAGGATCTTCTCAATTCCCAGGGAATCAATCTTAGCCGCAAAGAGGACTAACGTCCAAAGGAGGCTTTGATGGAGAAGGAACTCGTTGAATTCATGGTCAAGAGCCTTGTCGATTATCCTGAAGAAGTAAGCGTCAATGTGGTAGAAGGGGAGAAATCCGTTGTTCTTGAGCTGCATGTCGCAAAGGATGATGTCGGTAAGGTAATCGGCAAGCAGGGCCGTATAGCAAAGGCAATCAGAACTGTTCTGAGTGCCAGTGCCACGAAGGACGGCAGAAGGGCGAGCCTGGAGATTCTTGACTGATGGAAAAGAAAAATGTTCTTGCAACGGCGACTGTCGGTCGGCCTCATGGAGTTGAAGGTTTTTTAAGGATTTATTCTCTCAGTGGGGAATACGAGCATCTTCTTAAGCTCGATAGTGCCATACTCGAGCTTAGAAATAAGCAAAGGATTAATGTTACCGTTAAGGACACTAAGATGCATCAGGACGCTGTTCTGATGCGTTTTAATGAATATCCGGATCGGGATAGGGCAAAAGAACTCTCTGGCTCTGTCATGTATATCACCCGGGATAAAGCACCTAAGCTTGAAAAGGGGGAGTACTACATAGCGGATTTGTACGGAATGAACGTCCTTTTCAAGGATGAGAGACTCGGGGTTGTCGTCGATACCTCCGAAGGCTCCCAGGCTCTTCTGCTTCATGTGAAAGCTGAGGATGGTAAGACCTATCTCGTTCCCAATATGAAACCGTTCGTTGAATGTGTTGATACCGAAAATGGTTGCATCAGACTTCAGATGAAGGAAATACTGAGTTGAAAATCACGATTCTTACACTCTTTCCCGAGATGGTCGAACCTTTTTTCTCATCTTCGATAATGAAGAGGGCGGTAGAGAGAAAAATCATTGAATATGAGATAGTGAACTTCCGCTCCTATTCAAGTGGTGCTTATAACAAGGTAGATGATCTTCCATATGGGGGCGGAGCTGGCATGGTTTTAATGCCTGAACCTCTGGAAAAGGCAATACTTGATAAGAGGAGCAGCAAAAGCCGTATCATATTCCCAAGTCCTAGTGGAAGACTTTTTACTCAGGAGATTGCCTCAGAGCTTAGCAGAGAGGAGGATCTTCTCTTCATATGCGGACACTATGAGGGAATGGATCAGAGGATAATAGATCACTATGTCGATGATGAGTTTTCCATCGGAGACTACGTTCTGACAAGCGGGGAGAGCGCAAGTGTTGTCATTATTGATGCTCTTTTCCGCCTGATTGACGGGGTGATCAGCAGGGACAGTCTGGAGGATGAGAGCTTTAAGTCCTCCTTACTTGAATATGATCAATATACTAGGCCTGAAAGGTATTGCAACTCTTCTGTTCCTAGTGTATTATTATCTGGCAATCACGCCTTAATCTGCTCGTGGCGTGATGATAACAGGATTGCTAAGACGATGCGTAGCAGACCTGATATGCTTTCTGAAGCCTCTCTCAGCCTCAGGATGCGTAGAAAACTGATAAAGATTATAGAAGAATTTGGTATTGAGGATTTGTAAAATGGATATTATTAAGGCTATTGAAGCAAAGCAGATCAAAGAGAATGCGGAGAACTTCTCCGTTGGTGATACAGTTAAGGTTTTCTTCAAAATCGTTGAGGGAACAACAGAGAGAATTCAGGTATTCGAAGGAATTGTCATTGCAAAGAACAATTCTGGAATCAGAAGGACTTTCACAGTCCGCAAGATCAGCTACGGTGTTGGCGTTGAGAGGATTTTTCCTCTTCACAGCCCACGTATCGATCATGTTGAGGTCGTCAGGAGAGGTAAGGTCAGAAGAGCTAAACTCTACTACCTCAGAGACAGGGTCGGTAAGGCCGCTAAGGTTAAAGAGCTCATTCAGAAGAAGAATGCCTAAATATGAGAGCCTGCTTGATAGCAGGCTTTTTTATTGCATTTATAAAGCAAAATAATCTATCATTCAAATATATGAAAAAGAATAATAAGCAGAAGAAAGAGTATAGATACCCTAGCAATAAGAAAGAGAAGAAGAAAAAGGCCCAGGATGGGGATAAATACCAAGGACTTAACAATATAAACCAGGTAACAGGGGTACCCAAAAGCCATGCTTTCCATTCATCCATACCCGTTACTCCTTCAAGGACTGTAAAAGAGCCGCTTCCCGTATGTCCAGACTGTAATGAGCGTATACAGAGCATAGCAGAGTCCTTCTCGCTACCAAACGGCCAGTACATACACTTTGACTGCATGCTTAAAAGGATTCGCTCAAATGAGACGCTCAAGGATAATCAGACCATCAGCTATGTTGGCAGGGGTAATTTCGCAGTCGTAGAGAAGGATGAGCAGGGGCATTATTCAATAGTAAAGACGATACCTGTTGAGGATGAGAAGGCATTCTCAGCAATGAAGGAGTATGTTGAGGAGCTCAAAGTATGAAAAAGATTGCTTTCTTTCCTGGTACATTTGATCCTCCGACACTTGGGCACATCAATGTAATCGAGCGTAGTGCCGCTTTATTCGACAAGCTTTATGTCGTTGTCGCTCATAACATCAATAAGGATTGTCTCTTTACACCGGAAGAGAGGGTAGAGATGATGAGGGCATCCATCAGCCATCTTGATAACGTCTACGTTGAGAGCTTTACCGGTCTTAGCGTCGATTTTGCAAAGGAACATGATTGTTCAGTCATGATAAGAGGTGTCAGGAGCGAACAGGATTTCTCTTACGAATTTGAGATCGCAATGACTAATAAGATGCTCTATCCCGAGCTTGAGGTTATCTTTCTTCCGACTGCACAGAGCTATATCATTCTGCGCTCTTCTCAGATAAAGGAGATGGTTGCATTCGGTGCTGATATCTCAAAAATGGTTCCTTCTCCAGTACTTAAGTACCTGGAAAAAAAGTATCCACATGCACTATAGTTCAAGAAATTGATTTTTTTTCAAAAAGCTATTGATTAAAAGTTCAAATTACTGTAAAAATACAGAGGTCTTACGGAGAGGTTCCCGAGCGGCCAAAGGGATCAGACTGTAAATCTGACGGCTCTGCCTTCGAAGGTTCGAATCCTTCTCTCTCCATCTCCTTCCAGAAATGGAAGGAGTTTTTTTGTTATTATGGATTACAGATTCGAGTGTCAACGTTGTCTTTATTGCTGCTCTAAGGAACCAGGTTACGTTTTCCTTTCTAAGAGTGAGATTGAGGATCTCTCTAATTTACTTGGATTAGGAGAGACAGAGTTTATTGATATCTACTGCAGAAAAGTCGATTACGGTTTCTATTACCTTGTCTCTTTGAAAGAAAAGGATAATTTTGACTGCATCTTCCTTACGGACAATGGGTGCAGGGTGTATGAGAAGAGACCCCTTCAATGCAGGACATACCCGTTCTGGAAGGGAATTGCCGATAGCAAAGAGGCCTGGGAGAAAGAAATGGAGAGCTGTCCCGGTATCGGGAAGGGAAGGCTTTACAGCAATAAGGAAGTTCATGAGATCATGAAGAGTGGCAATAGTGAGCCATACATCATCTTTAAAAAGAGTTAACGCTTTACTATTTTCTTTTCTTTTACTAACTTATTTATGGAGGATTTCCTTGCCGCGCTTTTCTGACAGGACCATAGAAGAGATTAAGAACAAGATCAGGCTTTCCGACCTTGTAGGAGAGTATGCCAAGCTTGAGCGCAAGGGCTCTAATTTCTGGGCTCGCTGTCCTTTTCATGCAAACGGCATGGAGAAGACTCCTTCTTTCAAGATAGATGACCAGAAAGGGCTTTATTATTGTTTTGGCTGTCATGAGAGCGGTACCATTTTCACCTTCATTGAGAAAATGGAACATCTTGATTTCCCTGCGGCGGTCGAGTACCTTGCCTCTAAAGCCGGCGTTCAGTTAAGAGAGAGCAGCACCGAAGATGCGAAAAGAAAGGATGAGAGTGCTGTTCTTTTTGACCTCCACGAGCGTCTTTCAAAGACGTTCAGCTACATCCTTGTTGAGGATAAAAGGGGAAAAGATGCTCTTGGCTATATAAGAGCAAGGGGTATTAGCGATGAGATGATTAGTCGCTTCCGTCTTGGCTTTGCCCCTAAGGATTCCACTTTCCTTTATGATTTTCTTAGAAAGAAAGGTTATAGCGACGATATATTGAAAAAAAGCGGACTCTTCAGTCAGAATAAGTTCCCATATCCTCTTTTTAAAAACAGGATAATATTCCCCGTCCGTGATTACAGGGGTAGGGTGATAGCATTCTCCGGCCGTGATTTTTCTTTCTCTGAAGGAGCCCCGAAGTACATCAACTCGCCAGATACCCTGATATACTCGAAGAGAATGAATCTTTTCGGCCTATATGAAAGTCTTGATAGGCTAAAGAAGAAAGACTCATCTGCCCTGATATGTGAGGGGAATTTCGATGTTATAAGCATGCATCAGGCAGGCCTAAACACGGCGATGGCCTCTCTTGGAACCGCATTCACGGAAGATCAGGCGAAACTCATCATGAGATATACCGACACGGTCGATTTAATGTTTGATAGCGATGAGGCCGGACAGAAGAGCACTGATAAGGTCATAGGAATACTGAACGCCCTGTCATTCAAGATAAGAATTCATAGGTTAAGCGAATATAAGGATGCGTCTGAGGCTCTTGAGAAGGGCGGTAAGTCAGCTCTCATTGCTGATTATGAGCCTTATAAGGGTGCTTATGAATATCTTGTAGAAAAGAATTTAAAGAGTTATAATATCAGAACGCCGAGGGGGAAGTCTGACTTTTTAATCTCTCTTTCCAGTTTCCTTTCTTCTACGAAGTCCTCGATAGAACTCGAATCCTATATCCAGGATCTTGCACTGAGGCTTAACGTTAGCGAGGAGACGGTAAAAGCTGATTTGAAGAATCTTAAAGCTCCTGAAGCAAAGAGAAGATTTGAGGAGAAGGTAGAGGAGAATAATAAGAGCACTTGGCAGCTGAATACCGCAGCCATCTCACCTGAGCTTTACGCCATGTTGATCCTTGCAAACAATATGAAATTGTTCAAGCAGTACCGCATGAGGATTAATTTCGGTGATTTGAAAGACAGGGACGCATGCCTGCTCTATACGGCGCTTGAGAACGCTTTAAGGGACGATATTGAGTCAAAAGAACTTTTTTTATCACTGATCAGCGACGAAAGACTTAAGAATTACGTATCTACATCCTATGAGCTTGATGAGTTCAAATCGGATTGCATAGACGTACTGGATGAAATTGTTGACAGGATCGAGCTGAGAGGTCTTGAAGAAAAAAGAGCATCACTCAATTCACAGATAAAATTATTGTCTTCACAGATTGAGCCTGAGGATATGATGGCGCTTCTGGAGAAGAAAAAGGATTATGACAGGGATATTTCACTGTTGAAAAACCGGTTGTACAGTAGCGAGGAACAGAAGCTTTAATGGGACATGAGGATTTAAAAAATCAGCCATTTTATCAATCATTAATCCAGCTTAATAACGATAATGGGATTGTAACTTTCGAGGATATTGTTTCTGCGATTAAAAGTTTCAAGGCCCCCGTATCAGATCTTGATGAAGTCATTAACGCCTTGCAGGAGGACGGAGTAACCTACAGCGAGGATAATGACGACAATTTTGAGATTCCGAGTCCTGAGGATATGGCGGAAGGAGCCTTCTCGGATGATGATCTTGAAAGTGATGAGGACCTGGACGAGGAGAGTGATGATTTCATATCATCAGATGATTCCGATGACGTTCTTCTTGTCAGCAATGACGAGGATGAGGAGGAAGAGGAAAGCTCCGATGAAGTAAAGGATGATGAGGATGAGGACGAGGATGAAGAGGACCTCTCCGATGAAGAGAGTGAGGAGCCTGGCATTAACGAATGGAAGGGCACCGATGATGAGTCCGATTCCGTAAGTGAGCGTTTCATCGATATCTCAAACTTCAGTGAACAGGGCATAGACCATAAGAGCCACGCTTCTTCAAAGATTGAGACGACAATCGATGATCCTATAAGGCTGTATCTCAAGGAGATTGGTAATGAGAGCCTCTTATCAGGAGAGCAGGAGGTCGAGCTTGCAATGCAGATGGAGAGGGGTGCCAATATCGTAAATTCCGTAATAAGGGAGAGCGGTATTCTAATCTCGTTCTTTACCAAGGTTATTAAGCATATGCAGACCAAGATCGAGGAGGATGGCGAAGATCCACTTTCAACAGAGGAGCTTAAAGAATTTCTTTCTGTTCAGAAAAGATACAATACGAATTACAAGGATGCATTAGGAAAAGATACTGCGAAGCAGATAAAGGATTATAACGAGCTGAAGGCAAAATGTATCCTTGCAGGAGAGGACAATGAGCAGAATGATGAGCTGCTCAGCTTAAGGGAGAATCTTCTTAATAAACTCGGAGGACACCCTGATGAGACGTCCAAGATATTCAAAGGAAAGACCAGGGAGAATTTCTCATCTCGTGAGGCTTGGATAGCATATTGTAGGGAGCGCACGAAGAGTAATTTAAAGAGTACTTTGGAATCTCAGATAAAGAAACTGAGAAAAGAGGAAGAAGAGCTTAATGCTGAGATTGCCAAACAGGCTGTGGAGATGGAGAGCCGCTTTGAAAGCGAGCATCCTGAGTTAAAGAAATCAGAGCTTGAAAAAGAGAAAGCAAAGCTCATTAAGAAAATCAAGGAAGAGAACGCATCAAAAGAGCAGAGCCTTGCAAAGCGTTTCTATGATGTGAATAAGGATCTTGAGAGCATCAAGAGCGGTATGTATATACCAATCGAGGACTGGGTAACGAATATCACGCTACAGCAGGAGGAGATTGATGAACTTACAAACATCTTCATTGATGCCAAGAACAAGATCAATTCCTGTATAAAGAAGAAGGCCGAGAGCTCTAAGAAGCTTAAGATTCAGAATATGAAGGATCTCAGGCAGCTTGGTAGGGATTTAGCGACAAGAAGCAAGGCCAGTGTTATTGAAGCCGAGCTTGGGCTATCATCCGATCAGATTAAAGAGGAGATAAAGCAGCTTCAGCTTACTGAGAAGGAGCTTAGGAACATTGAGAATGATTTTGAATGCAGTATTGATTGTATTCTTGAGTCCGTAAGGAACATTGAATACGGTCAGAGAATTCTCAAGATAGCCAAAGATCGCCTCATAAAGGCCAATTTAAGGCTTGTTGTCTCTATTGCTAAGAAATACACGAATAGGGGACTCCAGTTCTTCGATCTTGTGCAGGAAGGAAATATCGGTCTTATTAAGGCGGTTGAGAAGTTCGAGTACAAGAAAGGCTATAAGTTCAGTACCTATGCGACTTGGTGGATTCGACAGGCAATTACAAGAAGTATCAGCGACCAGGCAAGGACGATCAGAGTCCCTGTTCATATGATAGAACAGATCAACAAGGTTGTAAGAGAGTCGAGAGTGCTCATGCAGCTTTATGGAAGAGAACCGACTGATAAGGAGATCGCTGAGCATCTTAACTGGCCAGAGAGCAAGGTTAAAAACGTCAAGAGTGTTGCAAGAGAACCTATAAGCTTGGAGACACCTGTCGGAGAGGAAGAGGATAGCGTGCTTTCCGATTTCATAGAGGATAAGGATGCCGAGAATCCTGCGAATCAGACCGCATTCGTCCTTCTTCAGGACAAGATCAAGGAACTCTTGAGCGAACTTCCAGAGAGGGAACAGGAGGTTCTCAGGATGAGGTTTGGTCTTGATGACGGATATGCCCTCACTCTTGAGGAAGTCGGACTTTATTTCGACGTTACAAGAGAGAGAATCAGGCAGATTGAGGCCAAGGCTTTAAGAAGATTGAGATTCCCAACCAGAAGCAAGAAGCTTAAGGATTGGAATGAGTAGAAAAATTTGAATAAACTCGCTATTATCATATAGTCCAAGGAGAAGTTTTGATTTATGTCAAGAAATGAGAAACTTGATTGTTTAAAGAAATTGCAGGTGATTCTTCAGAAGAAGTTCGTTTTAGAAGATAAGATAAAGGCAATCCCTGCAGATTTAAAGGCAGAGGAAGTACAGCTTAAGAGTGTCAGGGAGAAATATCAGGCCTTATCTGATTTCTACGAGAATCTTCAGAGTGAGCAGAAGAGTCTTGCAATAAAATATGATGATGCTTTCAACAAGAGAATTGAATATGAGAAGCAGATGGAGTTTATCAACACCCAGAGAGAGTTCGAGGCGTTGACGAAACAACTTGAGGAAGCAAGAATCAGTGAGCAGTCATTTCTCAAAATGAGGAACAGCAAGACGAATGAGCTTGAAAAGGTAAGGGAAGAACTTGAAAGCCAGAAAACAGAACTTGATGCCCTTGAGGAAAAGGTCAATCAGGAGAAGAGCAAGGTTGACTCTGAGATCTCTGCAATAAATGATGAGATTTCTACACTTGATGAGGAGTGTGCTGCAATCAAGGGTGATGTTATCTCAGATGATTTATATGAGAAGTTTTCCAATATCGTAAAGAAAAAAGATGGATTTGGTATCGTCCCTGTCTATGGTCAGGTTTGTACGGGATGTGACCTTATTCTTCCCGTTCAGTTCGTCATTGACCTTGATATGAAGAGTGAGAATGGAGAGATTGAATATTGTCCTTACTGCTCAAGAATAATTTATAAAGAGACTCTTGATGAGGATGTTGAGAGATCTTATACTTTCGAACAGCTTGAGAGTCAGAAGAGCGAAGGTAAGACGACCAGCCATGATGAAAGTGCATCTGGTGAGAGTGATAACTACGACGAGTCCATGGGCATGGATGAGGAGTTCGAGGATTTCTGATTTCTTCCAGGTTTCCGAAGTAATCGCTACAGGTTAGAGGAAAGTCCGGGCACCACAGGACATGACGCTGGCTAACGGCCAGGAGCAGTAATGCTACAGATAGTGCAACAGAGAGTAGACCGCCGTTTACGGTAAGGGTGAAAGGGTGGTGTAAGAGACCACCGCGGATCTGGTGACAGAGTCCGGCATGGTAAACCTCGTCAGGTGCAAGGCCAAGCAGCAACTGGGTTGTCCGCCTATAGTTGCGGGTAGGCTGCTGGAGGCCATGGGTAACCATGGTCCGAGATAGATGATTACATAAACAGAACTCGGCTTATCGGAGGCCTGGTTTTAATATTTGGAGGAGAATGGCTATGAGGAAATTAATAGTTTTTATCGCCATTCTCCTTTTTCTTTTTATTTCCTGCAAGGAAAAAGAAGATTCATTTTTAAAAGAGTTTCAGAGTGGTAATTATGATAATGTTCTCTTTCTTGCTGACTCAAAGCTGAAAGATAGGCTTTCGGATGATGCTTTGTTCTATAAGGCTGCATCCTATTACCACGAAGGCGATTATTCTGGCGCTTCAGATTGCGCTTATCTTTATCTTCTGATTTATAATGATGAATCCAACTATTATTTTGATGCCGCAGATGTTCTAATTAGAACAAGTGATGACTACTCTCGAATTCTGTTTGCAGGAGAAATCCTTTATGAGAATGGAAGGCTAGGCCGTGCTGACTATCTTAATTATTATTTAGCAATGATCAACAATGGATATGAGGAGAATGCGAGGAAGTTCTATACTGAGATCAGTTTGAATCTCAATGATTATGAGAAGGCTCTATTTGCAGTCCAATCCAAGCGTTCATCAGATATCATCGTCTCATCTTTAGAGACCCTTTACTCATCAGATTCCTTATCTGAGCGTTTTATAACTCTGATGAAGGAAGCCATTCCTCTTCTCATCTCAAGAGGAGATCAGGAAATGCTTCTTAATTTAATCAGCTATGGTACAGCCTCAGATCCATCATATTGTCTATACATTGGAGATCTTTATTTTTCGCTTGGAAATCTTGAGATGGCATCCTTATACTGGAATAGTGCTGCAAAGGTGTTTCCAATCCAGGTTGATCTAAGAACACGTACCTTATGATCTCTCTGCTTTTTTTACTTCCTCCCATACATCGTTCATCTCCGCAGTGTGATCCTTATCAATCGGGATATTACGGCTCATGCAGATATCAAAAAGAGACTGAAATCTATTTCTGACTTTTCTATTTGTCCTCATCAGGGCAGTATTGGGGCGAATTTTCAAGAACCTTGCAAGATTTACGATTGAGAAAAGCAGGTCTCCAATCTCCTCTTCAATGTGATCTTCATTATTCTCTGCTATAGCCTGTTCTACTTCATTAAGTTCTTCTTTGACTTTATCCATTACTCCCTGAACGTCATTCCAGTCAAATCCAACTTTCTTAAGCTTCTTCTGTATCTCATAAGCGTGTTCGAGCGGAGGAAGAGAGGAGGGGATATGTTCAAAGAAGTCATCGCTCTTCTCCTTATGGCCTTCCACGTTCTCCTTGACACTGTTCCAAAGTGTTAGGGCTTCCTTCTCATTCTCTGTATGCAATGATCCAAATACATGGGGGTGTCTTCTCAAGAGCTTCTCACATACCTCATTTAACGCATCCTGTGGAGGAAAATCACCATTTTCCTCATTTATATATAAATTCATGAATACGTTTATCAAGACATCACCGATTTCCTCTCTCATTGATGCGATATCTTTTTTAATTACGCCATCAAGATACTCATATGCCTCATCAATCAGGCTTTCCGTAGCGCTTTTATTAGTCTGCTTTTTATCCCATGGACATCCCTCAGGGCTTCTAAGCAGCGAGACTATCTCATATAGATTCCTGCATCCATCTTCAAGAGAAGAAGCTTTTTTCAGTTCGTAATTAATCATGAGAAAAAGATACCATTTATGATTTCATTTAACAACTCTTTCAAGGGTAAGATAATCATCAGAAGAATAGAAGAACTCAACTGAATTCTCATCATTTAAAATGAACAAATAAACATTTTCATTCGTATCAAAAGTATGAATAGTAAATTTTTTATTATCAATAGAAGCAGAATTAGTATTAAAACGGTCTGCAAGTATATGCGATTCTCCATTTATATCAGATATAACAATAGATTCATCAGAGATGAAAAAGTACATATCTTCCAGGCTTCCAGGATTAAAAGTATTTACCGCCTTCCATTCTCCAATCAACCACTCTGGAATGGAAAAATCCTCTTTCTCACCGAAATTTATTTCAAAGTAGCAAGAGCAGAAGAATAATAAAGACAAGATAAGTAATGATATTTTCCTTAAAACAGATTTAATGTTCATTCTTTTAAGATTATACCATAAAGGAAAAAGATAATACATTCTATATAGCGTTTCTATTTATAATTACAGAATCGTGTACATTAATAATGAAAGATAAAATAACAATACGGGAATAGGGTAGGGAAAAAGAGGAAAAAGCGATTGAAATAATCAAAATCAATAAAGATAATATTGTTATGAGAAGAATTCTTTTTGTTTGTCATGGTAATATTTGCCGATCTCAGATGGCCCAATCCATTGCCAGCTACCTGGTAAGTAAAAATAATCTAGAATCTTCATATTACTTTGACAGCGCAGCTACAAGCAGGGAGGAAATAGGAGCTTATATGTATCCTCCGGCCATTAGTAAGCTCAATCAACACAAAATCCCAGTTGTAAGGCACAAAGCAAGGCAGATTACCGATAAAGATCTTAAATCCTTCGATGAGATCTATTACATGGATTCAAATAACCTGAGAAATTTAAGAATGATGTTTTCCTCTGATTCACTTAAGAATGTCCATCCAATGCTTGATAGGGATATTTCTGATCCATGGTACACTGGAAATTTCGATGAGACATTTGATGATCTCATGGAAGCCCTTTTGAATATCTTAGATATTGAATAAGTATTTGAGGAAAATAATACTGTAGTTGACAGAATATTTATTATATACATTTTTGTAGAAATCAAATTTTAGTTTATTTTCTAAACCAAACTAAAAAAATATTCACAAAATTAAATAATCTAAATATTAAAATAATCTATATTATATTTTTAAAGCATATTATTAAATTAACTATCTTAAAATAGAATCTGTAATAAAAAATATTTCATTTTATAAATTAATATGCATTAATTAAAATACTGTATTTATAAAGTATTTAATTTATTAAATATCTTAAAGTATTTGATAATTCAATTTATTAATTATATAGATGTACTTAATACTTTATAATGATTTAAATCTTGGTTGAATATTTTGTATTATACATGTCTATTCTTTCAATTTCAAAGTATTTGCTAGCCCTATTCTGTATTGGTATTTAGAAACAGTATGTAATAAAAAAAACGAGAGGAGCTTGGCTTTGCTCCTCTCACTTAAGGCAATGTACCCTTTTAAGGGCAAGATATGAGCGAAGCTTAACTTCGCATGAGAGCACGGAATTAAAGCGCCTTCCTAAAGAGGAATGTATTAAACGCCTCTTCATCCATACTTTATTGATAATCTAGTATTACTAAGATGTCAAGAAAATTTTTTATAAGAATCTATTAAATCTCTATTTTAATAAAATCAGATGCGGTAACAAGCATCAAGTTATTAAATGGATATCCTGTGTTGGAGATACTATTTGAGCTTATATACATTACGGGAAGAATAAAAAGAGAGTATTTCCCTTCTTCAACACCAGTGTGGTCATCAGCGCTGTCTTGACTCATACTGACCGAGAAATCAGATAAATTGAATCGTGCAAGTTCAAAGCTTTCTATGTTATTACTTAATTGATCAGAAAGAATCACCTCAAGGTATTTACTTTCTCCGTTTTCAACAAAAGAATAATCAAGTCTAAAATTTAGACTGCTATCACCTTCGCTTTTATCCAGTCTGAATAACGGCGAACTTCCAGTATTTGTTGGAACATTTTCTCCATTTGGCCGCAATGCATAAAGATTGAATTGCTGCTCAGTACTTGCATATTCAAATTCTGCTACACTGGATAGATTATTTGAAGAAAACCTATTTGAATTTGCATCGTTTATTCTGTATCTTGTTCTAAATGCAGATCTCAGACCATTTTTAATTTGACTCTCAGTTGGAGTCGTTGTCTCTGTTGCGTTTGTAATTGTATAAAGCAAAAATACATCTACATTAAGATCATACTTACTGTTTACAGAAATAGTTGTATAAGAATTTGAAGTACCTGAATTTGAAATTCTTGCATCAGCAGAGGAAATGTAGAACCAGTTAGGAACCCCACAGCTGGTCAAAAAAACAAGGGAAAGAATAAAAGATAGTACTACCCTTCTCTTCATTCTTTCCCTCCTAAATAGAATATTTAACTATATTAGAACATCAGGAGCCAGGATTCTGCAATAGCTGAGTAACTTGAATTAGGGAATTCACTAGTAAGCTGCTCAAAGATTGAGCGAGCAACATCAGTGCTTCCATTTGCATATTCAAGTCTTGCCTGATTGAAGAGTGCCTGAGGAGCCTGAGGACATGTTACACCATAAGTATCCCATACATATGTGTAAAGTCTGAGTGCTTCATTTGAATCTGAATTGTTTTCTGCAGCTACAGCAGCATTAATATAGCAAAGAGGACCGTAGTAGTCATCGTCATGTGCTTCAGCTACAGCAAGATAAAGCTCATAAGACTCTGTCCAGTTCTCTTCAAGGAATTTAACATCGGCAAGTAATAATGTCGCTCTTGCACCAAGGAAAGAATCTATCTTGTTTCCCTGAAGGAATGCCTCAGCCTCACTTTCAAATTCCGAAACAGCCGTATTGTATTCGTTGCTGCTCTCATCAAGTACGATTAAAGAACTATAGCTCTGCTCAAGATTATACAGTTCATCATATTTGCTGTTTATATTCTTTGAGTAAATCGCAGTACCGATTCCAACGCCAACAAGAATAAGAAGAATAACAACAAGTATAATGACTAGTATTTTTTTATTAGAACCGAGAAAAGCATCTGTCTTCTGTGCCAATTTCTCTGCTCTTGAAATTTCCTTATCTTTTTTCATTTAACTTCCTTTTTTCTAACATAAGGGGAAGAGTCTCCCCTTCCCCATCTGTTGGATATTTAAATAATCAGTTCTTATCCTTAAGAATTTCAGCAAACGGATTGTAGGTATCGATATCCTCTTCCTTACCTTCCATGTACTGGGCATAATCAGAAGCCTGCTTCTTCCTGATGCTCTCCTTTTCAGAGAGATTAATCTTCTGAGTCTGAGGATTTACATCAAGAACAGTTACAGTTAAAGGCTCGCCGATTCTTGCCTTATAGGACTCAAGAAGGCTATCTGAATAATCCTCGTCAGGACTTCCAAGATTGAACTTGCTTACAAGACCTTCGATATCTCCAGGAAGTTTAACGAATACACCGAAATCAGTTACTGAAGAAATTGTTCCTGTAACATTGGTGTTCCTAGGATAGCTCTTTCTGAAGTTATCCCAAGGATTTCCACTGATATCCTTGATGGTAAGCCTTACCCTTCTGTTCTCAGGATCAACGTTCTTAACCTTGACCTCAATCACATCACCTGCCTTGCAGAACTGGTTCATGTGGTTGAACTTCCTGTTCCAAGCAACATCCTCAATGTGAAGGAATCCATCAATTCCATTTCCAAGCTCTATATAAGCTCCAGCATTTGTAAGCTTTGCAACCTTGCCCTGGAAGACTTTTCCAACAGGGAATTCCTCAGCAACAGTATCCCAAGGATTAGGAAGAAGCTGCTTGATACCAAGGCTTACCCTCTTCTTATCGAGGTCATATCCAAGAATCTGAGCACTTACTACATCGCCAATGTTATAAAGCTCCTTTGGATTAGTTACTTTCTTTGTCCATGAAAGCTCGGATACGTGAGCAAGTCCTTCAATGCCAGGTTCAATCTCAATGAAGACACCGAAAGCAGTAATCTTAGTAATAGGCTTTGTAATTACATCCCCTACCTGATATCTCTGCTCGAACGTTGTCCAAGGATCTGCTTCCATGTGCTTGAGTGAGAGATTGATCTTCTGTGTCTCAGGATCAATGTTGATAAGTCTAAGCTGAATAACCTGACCCTTCTTTACATAATCCTTTGGTCTTGTTACATGTCCCCAGCTCATGTCATTAATGTGAAGAAGTCCATCGAATCCACCAAGGTCGATGAAAGCGCCAAAGCTCGTGAAGCTCTTAACCTCTCCCTCTACTACATCTCCGATCTGAACGGTCTGGAAGAACTTATCCTTGTTCTCCTGGATCTTCTTTTCAAGATACTCTTTTCTTGAGACAACACTCTTCATCTTTGAACTTCCATGGAATTTGTCAATGATGAAATAATCTGTTTTTCCGATTAAGGATTCTGGATCCTCAACACGGAAGACATCTGCCTTGCTTAGAGGGCAGAAACCTTTATAATCTGCACCAAGGTCAACCTCGTAGCCGCCTTTAATGACTTTCGTAAATTTTCCAAGAACAGGTGTCTTATCCTCAGCTGCCTTCTTCAGGGTCTCAGCCTTCTCCTTAGCCTCCGCTCTCTTCTTAGAGACGATGACCTGGCCACCAGCTCCTTCTTTCTTGATGATAGTTACGTTGACCTTGTCCCCAATCTGAGGAAGTTCAATGAATTCACTTACAGGAATTCTTCCTTCGCTCTTATAGCCAACATCAACAAGTACATACTCGTTATTTAACTGCACAACAGTTCCGGTTACGATCTGACCGTCTTCAATTCCAGCAAATGACTTGAGGTACTGCGTCATCTGAGTTTCATTTTCCATCGATTGCTCCTACTACAAATAATTGGCTATGAATTCATAGCCTCTAACACTTTCTCACAAACTTGTTTTATGGTCAAGTAAGTTGTATCAATATATATAGCTCCGTCGGCAATTTTCAAGGCTCCGACCGCTTTATTCCTGTCTCTCTCGTCCCTTTTGTTTATTTCATCAAGCACGCTCTGGTAATCAGGTCCATCAGGATGCTCCTCGTACCTTCTTTTCGCCCTGATCTCAGCAGAAGCATCAAAGTAGAATTTATAGTCCGCATCCGGGAAGATGACGGTTGTGGTATCGCGCCCTTCGGTCACTATATTCATACCTTTTGCAAGCGCCCTGACCTGCGTGTTCACATACTCTCTGAGCCTTGGATCGGCAGATACAGGTGAGCAGAATCTATCGACCTCGGGGGTGTGAAGCCTATCTTCCACATCCACACCGTTGATGTGTATGTCTCCGTTTGAAACGCTTATTGTTATTTTTTTTGCATTCTCAAGAACGCTGTCCGCATCACGTGGATCCAATCCCTTTTCAAGCTGTGCAAGGGTGTAAGCCCTGTAGAAAGAACCCGTGTTGAGAAAATAATATCCGAGTTCCTTTGCAAGCATCCTGGCTATAGTGCTTTTCCCGCTTCCCGCAGGTCCGTCAATTGCGATTATCATCTCTCCTCCTTGTTTTCAATGGCCTTACCTGTTTTCTTAAGGAGTTTTTTCCGCTAAGAAGACCATTAATCTCCTCAGATCTTAAATTCCTCCAGTCCCCGGTTTCCAATTCTCCAAGTTCGACACACCCGATTCTAACCCTGATAAGGCTTTTGACATCATAACCTAAGAATGAGAAGATCTTCCTGATTTCACGGTTTTTCCCCTCTGTAAGAGTGATTCTGATCATCTGCTTTGTTCTTGGCATGAAATCATATCTCTTAATCCTGTAAGGTGTTGGCATGTCGATATAGATACCGTCAAGAGCCTTATTCAGATCTTCTATCTCAATATTCCTATCAACTCTTACCACATACTCCTTCTCAACCTGATAGCGAGGATGCATCATGGCATTTGCGAATTTACCGTCGTTAGTAAAAAGAATTAAGCCTGAAGAATCCTTATCAAGTCGTCCTACGTTAAAAAGCAAATCACGGTCCCTCATGTTGATAAGATCCCTGGCGAAATATTCTTCATTCGGGTCGTAATTCGAGCAGACATATCCTCTTGGTTTATTAAGCGCTATATAATAAAGTTTCTCGCTGATTTCTACGGTCTCCCCGTCAACCTGAACGACATCATCCTCATTGACCTTCACACCCATCTCTCTGACGGTCTTATTGTTAACCATAACCCTACCAGCTTTTATCAGCTCCTCGCTCGCTCTTCTGGATGCGACACCGCACTTTGAAAGGTACGCCTGGAGGCGCATAGGAAAATCACTCATTCTTCATCTCCTCGTTATCATTCTCATTTGCATTTGGCTCTTCTTCAAATCTGATCCTATCGATCTCACTGAGCTTAGGTAAATCTGTGATATGTTTTAAATTGAACTCATATAGGAATTTCTTCGTTGTTGAGTAAAGACATGGATGGCCTGGAGAATCATCCCTACCTGAGACTTTTATATACTCCCTCTCTCGTAGAATCCTAACTATGGTATCGGAACTTACACCTCTTATCTTATCAATCTTCTTTCTTGTTATCGGCTGAGCGTATGCGACGATGGAAAGTGTTTCCAACGCTGCCCTACTCAGTCTCCTATCAACTTTCCTTCCATAGCTCTTTTTAAGCCTGTCATATAAATCAGGACATGGAGAGAAAAGATACTGGTCATCTTCCTGCACAAGCATGAGTCCCCTGTTTAAATCATTAGAAAGCTCTTTAAGTTCTTTTAGTGCGGCCTTTACCTCACTCTCGCTCAGTCCTGAGAGTTCCGCGATTTTGGTAGCGCTTATCGCCTCGTTCTCTACGTAGAGAATGACTTCAACTATCCGTGCGTTATCACTCATGGTAACTGTCTTACTCATCATCATCCTCCAGATCTATCTCTTCCTCGTCCCCGATGAATTCTTCCACTTCGGCTTCACTATCTTCATCATCGCTGTCATCTATGAATCCTGAGTCATCGGGTACTATCTCATCTTCAACTGCCTTACCGTCAATGAGCTTGTCATGTTGCCTGTCATACTCGTCAACCATCTCAGGATCCCAATCAGGTGGACGCTTTGTTATATAAATCTGTCCATATGGCTCTTCCTGCCGCAAAAGTATCATCTTCCATTTCGTAGCTTCCAATATGGCCATGAAAGAACATATTATATGATCTGCCCTGTCCATGTGGACGATAATGTCGGTGATAAGAATCATATCATTATCTTCAAGCAGCTCATTCATGTAGGCTATCTTCTCGTTTACTGATACTTCCTCATAGATATTGAATACCTTTGCCGGGACAACTTTCTCCAAAAGCGTCCTGTATGTCATCAAAAGGTTCTCAAGCGTCACATCCTTAAAGAGCTCTTCATCCTCATAAGGAAGAAGGAATGGATTTTCCTTGCGCGGAATATAGAACCTGTCCGGAGCTGCTTTTCCAGTAAGAAGATCGGTATATTTCTTATATTTCTGGTATTCCAGAAGACGCTCTACAAGCTCCTGTCGAGGATCTTCATACTCTTCGTCGAATTCTACATCGTAAGGCAGGAGCATCTTGCTTTTTATATACAGAAGATCGGCTGCGAAATGATAGAAATCAGAAATCTCCTCGATCTCAGCACTGTGCTGCTGTATGTATGCGAGGAACTGTTCTGTAATCTCAGCTATAGGAATGTCGTAGATGTCAACCTTGTTTTCCTGGATGAGGAAGAGAAGAAGTTCAATCGGCCCTGAGAACTTCTCAGTTGTGAACTCACACTTCTCCTTCCTATCCTTACCGTCTTTATCCTGCATAGAGCATGATTATATCAGAAAAAGACAATCAATTGCTATCTTCTTCATTTTTCGGAAACATTAGAGCCCTCAGCTTCTGATCAAGCTCCTTCACGATTTCCGGATTGTTCTCAAGATATTCAACCGTCTTATCCCTTCCCTGCCCGATTTTCTCTCCGTTCATGCTGTACCAGGCACCGGATTTCTCTATCAGGTTGTACTTAAGTGCCGCATCAAGCACGGATCCGACATAGCTTATGCCCGTTCCAAACATGAGATCAAGCTCACATTTCTTAAATGGAGGGGCCACCTTGTTCTTGACGATCTTCACCCTAACCCTGTTTCCGCTGATGTCATCGCTGTTCTTTCCTATTGTATCGGCCTTTCTGACATCCATTCTGACTGATGCATAGAACTTTAAAGCGTTTCCTCCGGTCGTAGTCTCAGGATTACCGAACATGACACCGATTTTCATTCTTATCTGATTTATGAAGATGATTGTGGTATTGGACTTAGATAATATTCCAGTCAGCTTCCTGAGAGCCTGGCTCATAAGACGTGCCTGCAGTCCCATGTGGCTATCTCCCATTTCCCCTTCAATCTCAGCCTGAGGAGTAAGGGCTGCAACAGAGTCAACAACTATGATATCCACAGCACCGCTTCTGACTAAGCTCTCAGTAATCTCCAGTGCCTGCTCTCCGTTATCCGGCTGGCTTATCCATAGCTCATCGATATTAACACCGAGATTCTTCGCATATGTGGGATCCAGTGCATGCTCGGCATCTATGAACGCTGCGATTCCACCCATCTTCTGAGCTTCTGCGATTGCATGGAGGGCGAGCGTGGTCTTACCCGAACTCTCAGGTCCATATATCTCAATTATCCTTCCCTTGGGATATCCTCCAACCCCAAGAGCCTCATCAAGAAGGAGGCTTCCTGAGGGAATAACGTCGATATCAAGTTTCTCCCTGCTATCCCCAAGCTTCATCAGGGAGCCTTTTCCAAACTGCTTATCTATCTGAAGCCTTGCCGCTTCAAGCGCATCCAGTTTTGCCTTACTGTTGTCTAATGTCTCGTTTGTACTTTTCGCCATATTATTTTCCTCATGTATATTAATGCTGAAAGCTCTCTTTTTGTTTAATTTCTCTTTCTGAATCTTGCAAGATCCTTGGAGTCCAAGATGAATGTAACAGGTCCGTCATTTATATAACTGACCTGCATATGAGCTCCAAAAACCCCGCATGAAACAGTATAGCCCCAATCCTTCAGGATTTTTATCGCCTCCTGATAAAATCTCAAAGCCTCCTGGGGGGCCATTGCATTTGCGAAATCAGGACGGTTACCCCTGTCTAAGTTAGCAGCCAAAGTGAACTGAGAGATAAAGAGTATCTCTTTTGAGATCTTATCAAGACTTAGATTCATCTTATCCCGCTCATCCTCGAATATCCGAAGGCGCACAAGCTTATCAAGAAAAGGAGATATCATTTCAAAAGTATCGGT
Organism: uncultured Spirochaetaceae bacterium; assembly: GCA_944390015.1. GTDB lineage: Bacteria > Spirochaetota > Spirochaetia > Sphaerochaetales > Sphaerochaetaceae > Ornithospirochaeta. The sequence continues at coordinate 82,388 of CALXOL010000006.1, read as the reverse complement.
TGACTCTACTGAGTAATATACGAGCAGACCGTGAGTGATAGAACCTTTAACCTCTCCATCCACACTGACAAAAGCATCCCTTACCCTCTGAATAACCGCTTTCAACTCTCCATCTCCTCTATGAAAGCACTCTTGTCCTCGCAGCGGAAGAAGGCTTCTCCGCATATGAGTATGTCCGCACCGGCCTCCCTGATGGCATGATGATTCCTTAGCCCTACGCCTCCATCAACCATTATCCTGAATTCATAACCCTCACTCTCTCTGATTTCATCGAGCTGCTTGATTTTTTTCAGGCTCTGAGGGATGAAGGCCTGACCGCCAAAGCCTGGATTGACGCTCATTACCAGAACATAATCAACTAGGCTCAGATCATTTTCTATTTCAACTACGGACGTACTGGGATTTATCGCAACCCCGGCTTCCTTACCCTCTTCTTTAATGGCATTGAGAACCCTGTTAAGATGTCTTGTCGCTTCCTTATGGACGGTTATGATATCACAACCTGCGGAAGAGAAAGCGCTAACATACTTTTCTGGATTTTCAATCATTAAGTGTGCATCAAAAACAAGATCGCTATGTTTTCTGATGTCTTTAATGAACTTCGGACCGAATGTGATGTTAGGAACAAAGCTGCCATCCATGACATCAAGATGAACATAATCAAGATCCAATGAGCTTATAAGCTCAAGAGTGCTCCTTATATCTGAAAAATCAGATGCGAGGATTGATGGGTTTATCAGGACGCTTCTCTCTTTCATATGAATATGTATAGCATAAATTTTGAAATATTTGCACATGCTTGGAGAAATTGTTCGACTGAAAATATTTCTTTGCCTTTACTCCTCTTTTATGCTATATTGTTCATAGAGATAAAAAGCATATCCCGAGCAGAATCCGATTTCTGCCCGGTTTTCTTTTTCTCTCATAATCTCTTTTTTTTAGGAGTCTTGAAATGGATTTGAAAGTTGTAATGCAGAATGAGAAAAACATGGGTAAGAACCCATTGCAGCAATATAAAAAAGAGGATTTTCTTGCTCTTGATAAGGAAATATTTACAAAAAAGAGCACACCTGAGACACTTGATGAGTTAAGAAACGAGGCTGTTGACATGTACAGCCAGGAGTCATCTTATTCCATATGCCTACATTATATAGCAGGTCGAATCAAGCTCGAGGCAAGGCCTCATGAGTTCAACATGGATCTTAATAATACCCTGCTTAATTTCTATGATGCCAGAAACTGGGAAGTCGTCAAGCATCTTGGTACCCTGATTATATCCAAAGGTGCAAACAGCATCGCATATAGGATCTTAGGAGATGTAGCGCATGAGGACGGGGACGACGAGCTCATGTGGAGATATTACGAGAAATACGTTAAAAGCGATAATAATGATAAGGACATAATCCTTCGCCTTGCCGAGCACTATAGGGAAATGGGTGATAAGAAAGAGGCAAATGTATTCTATCAGAGAGCTATTCTGCGCCTTAGGGTTCCTGAGGATAATGCGAAGGTAGAAAAAACTTTCTCGAACCTTCTGGATCTAGAGAGAAGTGGATATGCTTTCTATTACAAATATGCCTTAAGTGTGAAGGAAAAGGATCCGGAGATGGCTCTTGTTCTCTTTAAAAAACTTCTCAGCTATCTAAAGGATGGAAAAGAGCGTCTTAAGAGCGAGGGAAACAAGGCAAGTGAGATCAGAAAGAACAGCGAGGATACCGTAGAGGTCATCAAGGAGATCCTCATGATCAACGGTTCTGAGGAAGGTATGAGGGAAGAGCTCGTAAGAGTTCTTAAAGAGCGCTACAGCTCATCAAGCCGTCTTAGTGAGTGCTTGAAGAAATATGATTTCAGACGAAGCAACAACATTGAAGCTTCAATCGATGGCTTTGAAAAGGAGATTGCATACACTAAGGGAAGTTTCGTCTATCAGAAATCTACCCGAAGAGTCGGAAAGATCGAGGATATTACGAATAACATCGTCACTGTAAGGTATTCGGGTAACGAGGAGCCTCAGAAGATAGTTCTTGAGAGTGCTTTCAATGCCCTCACTCCCCTTACGAATCAGAATATCAAGGCAATAAAGAAAGGGGTTCCTGCTCAGAAAATCAGAGCAAAGATCATGGCTGAGGATGGAGTCTCCTGGCTTGTAAGAACATTGCTCTACTCTGCAGAAAATCCTAAGGGAATAAGTCTGAAGGAGATGAAGGGCGAGGTTGTACCGCAGATTCTTAGTGAGGATGACTGGCAGCATATCAATAAGGATATCAAGAATGAGCTGAGAACTAACGAGTATGTAAAGACCAATCCAGGGCCTACCGATACCTACATTCTCATGTCCTTCCCTCAGTCTCCCGATGAGAAGGCATTGAGCGTCTTCAAGGGAATGTCGTCTTTTGATGATAAGCTCGATAAATTCCTTGATGTAAGCAGGGATAAGGATATCGCAAAAGATGGTGATGCTATGCTTGAGATGGTATCTTATTTTTCTCAGATAATCAAAAAAGAGGATGAGAGCCTTTCAAAGAGACTATCCTCTATTCTCGCACTCGAATACGTCAGTGAGGATAACTCGGTGAGCGTACAGATCGAGATGCCTTTTGAAGAGCTTTATAAGAAGATCGACCTGAAGGAGAGAGTAAGGGCTTTTGAGGAGATGAAGAATACTACTGTGAGAAAACTCTTTGTTGATAGGGTTTTCCAGGCAGACAGGTATGCTGAGGATGTTATTCAGGAGATCTTTGCCCTCTACCCCAGTTACATAATCGATAAGTTCCGCCGTTATGCTAAAGGAAAGTATTATCTTGAATATCTGGAGAAGGTTATTGAGCTTTATAAGGAGAACATGGCTGCGTTCATCTTCCTATTGCAGGAAGCGAAAGATGAGGATTTAAAGAAGATTGGAAAAAGCCGTAAGGATATCCTCATTACTGCTCTGCGTGCACTCTCTTATGTTGCAAGCACATCGCAATTCAGTATTCAGGATCAGAAAAAATTCAAGAGCGCGCTTAGAAAAGTCCTTATCGATGAAAACGGTGCATTCCACCTGATTGAACAGGCTGATGACCAGGATAAGGATGATATCAAGGTTTACATCTCTCAGAACCTCGGTATTGAAACCGAAGAAAAGATAAGACTTGAAGAGAGGCTGAAGAAGAGATGGCCGGATATCACCTTCAATAAAGGTGAGAAGATTGTCGAACGCCCAACTAGAAGAGTTATAACCGGTTTCCTCACCTTGGAGTCCAGCTATGATAAGAAGCAGGCTGAGCTTAAGGAGATAAACACTGTTGATATGCCTCAGATTCTTAAGGAGATCAATACCGCACGTGAGCTTGGAGATTTAAGGGAGAACAGTGAGTACCAGTATGCTAAAGAGCATAAGAGGGAGCTTGAGAGAAGGATCGGAGAGCTTACTCACGACCTTACAACCGTCAGAATCATGAGAAAAGAGGATGTGCTTCCAGATCTTATCGGTTTCGGCACAAAGGTCACGCTTAAGGACAATAACAGCGGAGAGGAACTATATTACACATTCCTAGGACGCTGGGAGAGCAGACCGGAGGAGAGAATCATAGATATCAACGCACCTCTTGGTAAGAGTTTGGTAAACCATAAGGAAGGTGATGAGGTACACTTTAGTATAAACGGCAAGGATTACGATTACACCGTTCTAAAGATAGAAGTCATCATCTAATATAATAAGGCTCCGGGAAATCAATTCTGGAGCCTTTTTCCTACTTTCATGAAAATCATAGCTGAAAAGAGGAATACTAGAGCGCCTGATGCAAGAGAAACAATTAAAAGCACTAGCTTATTTTCAATAAAAAAAGAAAAATCCAGTCGAAGCTTGAAAACAGTGAGCAGGATCAGAGGAATTGCCGCAAGTGCTGATTTAACAATCACATTCACCTCTTTTTTCACGTTCTTTGAACTCAGCAGCATGAAAAGAAAGATGAATGCTGAAGTGAGAAGAAGAATATAGGAGCTTTTGAAGATGGTGTCATTTAAAATGAATAAAAGCAGATAGCTTAATGCAATCTTCAAAATACTCGATACTATGATTTTCTTCCCTTTTAAGGATAAGAACATCATCCTCTGAAAGAAAGAGAAGATTGAAAGAAAATAGACAGATGGGGATGCAAGGCGGAGTAATGCGGCCGTATTCATTGCATCCTCATGAGTATATTTACCTCCAAAGAAGAGAAAATATGAAATCTCATTAGAGAATGAGAAAAGCAGAAGAAAAATTGAAAGAGAGATAAAGGATAGCTGATAAAGGGCATCAAGAGCCTTTTTGCTTCTTTCTTTATCATTTAATCTGCTTAGCTCCGGGTATATTACTATCGTAAAAAGTTCGATGATGAATATGTTCGGCATAAGCAGAATGGAATAAGCATTTGAAAAATATATGCTTCCCTTACTTATGAAAGATGACGAAAGGAAAAGAGGTAGTATTTCTACAACAGATAATAAAACAAGAAAAACAGAGACAAGATAGGATTTAGTAAATGAAGCATCAAAATCGAGGGTGAACTTTATCCTCATCCCACATCTAAGTGCATATATGAAAGATATAACAAAATATGCAATTCCACCTGTCAGCAATCCTAGCGAAAACGAATACACCCCTATTTTCTCAGAGAATAAGATGAGAAAGACGATTGAAAAAACCGATGGCACTGATGATAATACGGTGGAGCTGAGTTTTTTACCGCTTATTTGCAGATAAGCGTTGAGATTGCTGCCATAGCTGAAAAGAACTATAAAGCAAAGAAAGGTGAGTAAGAGGTAACTGCCCTTCTCCACAGCCTCCTTAGTAAAAGAAGAAAAACGAAATAAAAGATTCGATATCGGAAAGGAGAGCATGCAAAGAAGAATTAGGGCAGCAAAATGGAAAAGAAGGATGAAGAATGATACGCTTTCGCTATTCCTCTCTGCTCCGAGTTTTCTGATAAGAGCAAGATTATCGGTTCCCTCTTCTATCTTTTTTCTCGCCTGATTTGGATATGAGAACGCATATGAGAGAAGATCCGCATCTGTAGTAGAGCCGAACTTATATGAAACGAGTATGACCCTCAAAAGCCCTAATAGATGGCTGAGAAGAAGCATCAAAGGAATAAGAAAATTCTTTCTCCTATTTTCCATAATAGCGTGAGATATACTCCTTCTTGAAAGAAAGGAAAGTCCCCTCCTCTATGCTAGCTCTTATCCTCTTCATGAGATTATAAAGATAAGTAAGGTTATGCTCCGTCAGCAACATGCCTCCAAACATCTCGTTGCATTTTACAAGATGATGCAGATACGCCCTGGAATACTTCTTACATGCTGTGCAGTTACACTCTGGATCAAGAGGACGATGATCAAACTTATGTATTGCTTTTTTCAATACGAGCGGACCATCATCGGTGAATACCGTGCCGTTCCTGGCCATTCTGGTTGCTAGTACGCAGTCAAAGAGGTCAATACCGTTCTCCACCGCTTCAAAGATATAATCGGGGCTTCCGATTCCCATTACGTACCTTGGTTTGTCGAGCGTTATGTACTCTGCCGTATGAGAGAGGAAATCAATGAACTTACTCTTCTCTTCACCGACGGAGAGTCCTCCGATCGCAATGCCAGGAAAATCCATGTTTGAAATCACCTCGGCACTTTCCTTTCTTAAATCGTAATAGAAATTTCCTTGAACGATTCCAAAAAGATTCCCTTTGAAATCTTCAAGCCTGTTACGCTCCTCTATAGATCTTTCAGCCCAGTTTTTTGTTATCCTCCATGCCTCTTTCGCCGCCCTGTAGTCGATATCTGGAGGGGTGCATACATCAAGACACATTGCGATATCGCTTCCGATTATATATTCCGTTTCAACTACCTTCTCCGGTGTGAACACGTGCCTTGAGCCGTCTATGTGGCTTTGAAAGACAACGCCCTTCTCATCTATCTTTCTTAGGCCAGAGAGGGAGAATACCTGGAAGCCACCACTGTCAGTGAGGACATTGCCATCCCATGAAGAGAAGTTATGAATACCCTTGAAGTCCTTCATGACCTCCATGCCAGGCCTCAAATAGAGATGATATGTGTTAGCAAGAATAAGATTATATCCAATCTCCTTCAGCTTATCATGATAGATTGCCTTGACTGTGGCATTTGTTCCAACCGGCATGAACATCGGTGTTTCAACCTTTCCATGTGGAAGTGTCAGGATTCCTGTCCTTGCCTTGGATGACGGATCTTTTTTTAATACTGTGAAATCAAGATTACTCATATTCTTTTTCCTAAGTGTGATATCAGATAGCTTAACGCTATCGTTATTATAGGCGGAGCAATAAATACGGAATATACGTTTATAGAACCCTGCCTGGCTGCAATAGAGAATACCATGTCCGCAACATAATATACAACAGCAATTATAAGTGACTGGACTATGGAGAAAAGAAGTATGTTCTTCTTATATGTATAATTCAGGCTAAGTGCGATGAATGAGAGAACAAGTATTCCAAATGGGGATGCCAGCCGTCTAAGAAAATCGGTCATGCCCTCCCTCCATGATGCGTAATTAACGCTCTTTAATCGATTAAGATACTCGTAGGCGTAATCAAGTTCCATCGTCTCAAGTTGCAGATTCTGTCGGCGGAACATGTCATCAGGAATATTGAAGTCTTTATCCAGATACTCTCTTTCTGTAAATGATTCTAGATTATTATTTTGCACTAATGTTACACGGGCATTATAGAAATGCCAGCCGTCATTAACATAATCAGCATAATCGGCTTCAATACGTTCTCTGATGTTTTCATCCTCGCTCTTTATGAGAAGAGGGGAATAAAGCCTTTTATTTGAATCGCTGTATCTATCCGCATAGATAAGATAACCGCTCTCTTCATCATAGAGCACCGTATTCGATGCGTCAAAAGTACTGGACATGCCGAAATACTCCTGACTGACGACATCCTTATAGTTCTTCCACTCGAGAACGAGGCTCTCATTCACGAAAAAAAAGAACAAAGTCATTAAAAGAGAGAGAATTATTATTGGCCTTAGGATTCTTACCTTCGATAGTCCTGCCGTATATAGGCTTATCAGCTCATTGTTCGCGCTCATCGATGAAAGAAAATATGTGATTGAGAACAATGATGAGAGTGCTATCAGCATCATGATGTACGAGGAAAGAGAAGAGAGCGCATATCTTAACATCTCTGCTAAGCCCAGGTCTCCCGTTATAAAGGAGTCAAGGTGCATGAATGTCTCAACGGCCATGACAAGCAGTGAAAAGATAAGAAGGGAGATAAAGAATACAAGAAGAATGCTTTTTAAAGTATATCTGGTCAATATCCTCATCTGGCTCTCCTTAAGGTGATGAAAAACAGGAACGCAAGAGCGGCTATGATTAAATCAGGTGCGAGAATCAAAAGATAAGGTGAAGATGATATATCAAATATCTTAAGCTGAGAGAAAAACATCAGATACCAGTACGATACCGCGATTATCAAAGATAGTGCGAAACCTGTTAGCTTACCGTATTTTACTTTTATCGTTCCAAGAGGAAGAGCGACCAAGGTCAGGAAGAAACATGCAAGCGAAAGGGAATATTTCTTTGTAAGCTCCGCCTTATAATACTGTGCATAGAAATCGATTGGTTTTTCTGTAAGCCTTGAGAGTGAGCTGTTAATCTCATCCGAAGCAGTAATATCTGCAATGCCATCCTTCATCCTCTCCTTTAAAAGCGAGGAGTATCTTAGCCTCAGATTCTCACGCTGCTGGAAGAAATCCCTTCTCTCCTCATCCTCCCGAATCTGTCTTTCCCTGATGTTGTATCTAAGTACGTTGGAAGAGAGGTTCACAGGATCCGTGTTAGTCAAGGACGGGACCTGGTCTGAAAAATCAAGATAGAAGATCGCATTATTTGCATTTGCAATTAAGGAAGTGTTTATATCCGTACTGTCTGTCAGCAGTATCTGTGCCCTATCAAGCGTTATCTGATAGATAAATCTGGTTGGGTCTATCATCTCAACCTCACCTTGAGGGCTGATTATACTCTTATTCTCCTCGCTTCTGTCACTGTTCATCATCACAATATCACGAATTACATTATCTTCCACATCCGTATTAGCTATGACTATGTTTCCTATGGTATTCGTCCCATTCGCCTCAATCTCAAATGTAGGCATCTCCCTCATAAGCATCGTAAGGCGCTCCCTATATACGATGTTTGTCCATGGCAGAAGATAGTCTGAGACAAGAAATGTGATTAGAGAGAATATTAGAGACCATATGATGATGGGCTTGAAAACATTGATCTGAGCGATGCCGCTGCTTTTAAGTGCGAGAAGCTCATTGTTTGAACCCAGGTCTCCTAGAACCATTGAGGCTCCTGTCAGTGTAGCAAAAGGAAAAGTGTATATTAAAAACTGAGGCATCGATAATAGTACCATCTGAAGCATGGTCATAATATCGATATTTTTCAACAGTATCCGCTGAACGAGAAGCAGTATGGAATTAACAAAGAAAATAAGAAAAAAGAATATGAAAGCGACAAGGAAATTCACGAGGAATTCTTTTGAAACATATCTAGATAAAATTAGATTTCCTTTTAAGGCCAATTTAAACTCCAGTGGACCCGAATCCCCCGCTTCCTCTTTCTGTATCGCTTAATTCCTCACAGCGAACAAGCTCAGCTTTCTCGTACCTTGTAAGCACGAGTTGAGCGATCCTGTCGTTGTTATTAATGACGAAATCCTCATCGGAAAGATTAATCAGTATGACCTTTACCTCTCCCCTGTAATCCGAATCTATCGTTCCAGGGCTGTTCAGCACCATGATACCATGCTTCAAGGCCAGGCCGGAACGACTTCTTACCTGCACCTCATATCCAGATGGAATTTCCAGATAAAGCCCGGTAGGAATCAATGCGATCCTGCCAGGCTTTATTACTGTGCTCTCATCAAGATGAGCTCTTACATCCATTCCAGCACTTCCAGTGCTCTGATAAGAAGGAGTAAGAGCACCCTCTTCTATTTTATATCTGAGCTCAGCCAATTATTTTTCCTCGGTCTTCTCTTCTTTATTCTCTGCCTCAATGGCATCGATATATGAGAGATTGAGTCTTCCCATCCTGTCAATATCGATAAGCTTAACATCGATCTCCTGACCCTGGGAAAGAACGTCTGTAACGTTCTTGACTCTCTTCTTTGAGAGTTTAGAAATATGGCAGAGGCCCTCTTTTCCTGGAAGAATCTCAACGAATGCACCGAAATCGACAATCCTCTTAACTGTTCCATGGTAGATCTTACCTACTTCCGGCTCCTCAATGATTGCCATTATGAGTTTCTTCGCCTCCTGGGCTGCGGCATTGTTCCTTCCATAGATTGTTACCTCACCCTCATCATTGATGTTAACCTCGGCTCCACTCTGTGCGATGATTGCCTTGATTGTCTTTCCACCGGTTCCGATGACTGCACCGATCTTATCCTCAGCTACCTTGAATGAGATGATCTTAGGTGCGAGCTCACTAACTTCAGCTCTAGGAGCTGCGAGAGTCTTCTCCATGATTGAGAGGATGTGCATCCTTCCCTCTTTTGCCTGGTTGAGAGCCTTGCTCATAATCTCAGGGGTTACACCTGCAATCTTTATATCCATCTGGAAGGCCGTGATTCCATCCTTGGTTCCTGCAACCTTGAAGTCCATGTCTCCAAGATGATCCTCCTCTCCGAGAATATCAGAAAGAATTACGTACTTAGCATAGTCCTCACCCTCTGTGATAAGACCCATTGCAATACCTGCAACCGGTTTTGAAATTGGAACACCTGCATCCATCAATGAGAGACAACCACCACATACGGAAGCCATTGATGAGGATCCGTTTGACTCCATGATTTCGGATACGACACGGATTGTGTACGGGAACTTATCCTTCTTTGGAACGACTGCTTCCAATGCTCTCTGTGCGAGATGTCCATGTCCGATTTCCCTTCTACCGGTTGTAAGTCTACCGCACTCTCCTACGCTGTAAGGAGGGAAGTTGTAATGAAGCATGAAATTAGAGTAAGTCTTTTCTCCATCGATGTTATCAAAGAGCTGCTCATCCTGTACCGTTCCAAGTGTCGTAACAGCAAGGGACTGTGTTTCTCCTCGAGTGAAAAGCGCTGATCCATGCGTGGATGGAAGAAGACCGACCTCACATGTAATCGGTCTGATTTCCGTTACCTTCCTACCATCGGTTCTAAGGCCATCATAGAGGATGGAATGTCTGAGAGTATTGTACTCCATATCCTCAAAAAGCTTATTTACCTCATCATCTCTCTTCTCATCTTCAGCAATGAGATCTGCGAACTTTTCCTTAACGCTCTTATGTGCCGCATCGAGAGCTGCATACCTGTTTGCCTTACCTTTAACAAAAGATGCTTCCTTGATTAATGGATAAGCATACTCCTCAAGTTCCTTCATCCAGGATTTATCGGCCTCTACGATCTCCATGAGAGGAAGCTTCTCTTTTCCTGCAATCTCTCTCATCTCCATCTGTGCCTCACAGATCTTCGTAATCACAGGCTGAGCAGCTGCAATAGCTCCGAGCATGTCCTCTTCGCTTACTTCCTTTGCTCCTCCCTCAACCATTGTGATTCCATCATGAGTTCCAGCGACTACGATATCGAGGCTGGCAAGTGGAATCTGCTGGAAAGTAGGATTAATTACGTATTCACCGTTTATGAGTGCGACACGTACTGCTGCAATCGGCCCATAGAACGGGATATCAGAGATAGTAACAGCACAACTTGCTGCATTGATTGCAATGATATCAGGTGTATTTACCATGTCGGAAGAAACGACCGTTGGAACAATCTGAATCTCTCTTCCGAACGCTTTATCAAATAAAGGTCTCATAGGGCGGTCAATAAGACGGCTTACAAGAATTTCCTTGTCTTTTGGCTTACCCTCTCTCTTTAAGAATCCACCAGGGATTTTTCCAGCAGCATAATACTTCTCATTGTACTCAACGCTTACTGGGACATAATCAATTGGTTCTGATGGTGCCTCTCCGCAACATACGGTAGCAACAACTGCAGAACCCTTATAATGCGCATATACAGCGCCGTTTGCCTGCTTGGCAATTTTTCCGGTCTCAAAGACCAGTTCCCCGTCTCCAAGCTGAACGGATACTTTTTTTACATCAAACATCACTAATTCCTTCTTTAAGTTCTTTTCTTGTTCTTTATACATAAAAATGCGAAAGACCGGATGGCCTTCCGCACTTCATCTTTATTTTCTAAGTCCGAGCTCAGCAATAAGATTCCTGTACTCGTTGATATCACGGTTACGTACGTACTTGAGGAGTCTTCTTCTCTGTCCGACAAGCTTTAAAAGGCCGCGTCTTGAAGCATGATCCTTTGGATTTGCCTTAAAATGTGCCTGTAAGTCGTTGATTCTTGCCGTGAGAAGAGCAATCTGTACCTTGCTGTCCCCTGTGTTAGCACTGTTAGAACCGAATTTCTCTACGATTTCCTTTTTCTGTTCACTAGTAATCATTTTACCTTTCTCCTGGTAATATATAATGAATCTACCTGCCAAGAGTCATCACTGCACTTAAACGATATGACAGTCGAATCGATAGATACTTCGATAGGAAAAGTCAAACCGTTTTTCACAACCAGTGCGCCCTCATATGCTCCCGGTGGCGGCAGGAGCTGCGAGATATGCTCTCGGCTGAATTCCATGACATCATCCTGCAATCTTGAAGGTTTCGTCAAAAGATCAAGATGATAATCCTGGCCGGAGAATCTTGAGTAAGACTCAAGGTCTCCTTTTATAATGAGCTGCCTTAAAAGGGTTGAAGATATCTTCTCTCCATTCTCAGACAGTACAAAATCTACAAGCTTTAAATCGATATCATACCCTAAAGAGTGTAATATCTTCCTCATGCCCTCCCCGTCGGCGGAGTCTTTCGGGTTACCGCATTTGAAATCACTTCCAACGACAAGGACACATGGCTTACACAGCCTCGTTATCGCAGAGGCAAAAGCTCTAGCTGAAATTTTACTGAAATTCTCTGAAAAGTCAATAATAGTAAAGGAATTAATTGAGAATGATGAGACATATTCCTCTCTGAGCCTCAGAGTATCGAGATTACCGGTGTTTTTATTCTTAGGATTTGAGCTGAATGTGATGCACATGCTCTCATATCCCCTCCTCTGAGCCGTAACTGAGCGAACACATTCAAAGATGCGTTGATGCCCCTTATGAACCCCATCGAAAACACCGATGGCTATCACCATTGGAGTCTCTCTTTTCTCTCCGCTCTCCAGCAGAGCGTTAAAATCATATATCTCCATCTTATACCCTAGCTATTATCTTCATCCTGCCATCAACAAGCTCTGCAAGAGCATATAGTTCTTTCTCAAAGCTGAGGAATTTGAATCTCCTTTCAGCACCATCATCAGAAAGAACCGCATCCGGCCTGATAAATCCGTTATCTATCTCCTTCTTATACTTAACACTGAGAGAGACATGTGAGAAGAGATCAGTACGCTCTAGGAGCTCTTTCATGTCAAATTTTCCAATATCGGAGATGGAATATGGCCCGATAGAGACCCTTCTGAGCTTCTCAAGGCGGGAAACCTTATTAATCGAATATGCCATATCCCTTGCTAGAGACCTTATATATGTCCCTTTTGAAACATGGAAAAAAGCGGTTAAAAGGCCATCCTCATAGCTTATGAACCTTGCTTCATAGACCTCGATGGGCCGAAACGGCATTTCAATCTCCTTATCCTTCCTTGCCTCCTTATAGGCCCTTTTGCCATCAACATGAACAGCAGAATAAAGTGGCGGCTGTTGAAGGCTTTTACCCTTGATCTTATCCAAGGCATAAAGAACCTCTTCAAGACCCGGAAGATCCGATGTCTTGATTATCCTGCCCTCAGGATCAAGAGTATCGCTTTCCTCTCCGAATCTGATAGTTGCTATATAGCTCTTATCGAAAGAGGAGAAAACAGGATTAAGCCTTGTTGCATTACCTATTAGTACTATCATGAGACCAGAGGCGAACTTATCAAGAGTACCTGCGTGCCCGACTTTCGTTCCCTTGGCATAACATCTCTTTATCGAATAAAGGGAGGAGAAGCTAGTTATGCCCTCCTCCTTGTCGAAAAGCACGATATCCGAATTACTCATGGATTTCCTTCATAAGTCCATCGATTATGGAGTTTATCCTCTCTCCTTCCCTATAGCTCCTGTCCGCTTTGAAAGTAAGGCGAGGAGTGTTCTTCGTCTTCAGATTCTTTGAAATCCTAGACTGGATGAATGCCGCAGCACCGTTTAATGCATTGACTGATTTTTCAAGACTTCCATCGGAAAGAAGGCTTGAAACATATACAGTCGCATTAGCATTATCCTCTGCCAGGCGAACCTCGGTAACACTTGTAAAAGTGCTGAGGTTATGATTCTTAATCTGACCTGTTACGATCAGAGTCGAGACAATCTCCTTGATTCTCGACTCAAGTCTCTCCTGACTGAACTCACTCATTTGTTTCCAGTGTCCTCTTTACTTCTTCCGTCTCTACGATCTCAAGAACGTCTCCCACCTGCAGATCCTGCCAGTTCTCAAGTCCGATACCGCACTCATAACCTTCGTTGACCTCTTTTGCATCATCCTTGAATCTCTTGAGGCTGCTGATCTTGATAAGATCCTTGTTGAGCTGGATTGAATCCCTGATGACACGGACAAGGCTTGTCCTCTTGACCTTTCCTTCGGTAACGTAGGCACCTGCGATAGTACCGATCTTAGGAACCTTGAAGAGTTCACGCACCTCAACCTTACCGATATCGACTTCCTTAATCTCAGGAGAGAGCATTCCCTCCATGGCACTCTTGATATCATCAACAACATCGTAAATGATATTGTATTTCTTGATTTCGACCTTCTCCTTCTCAGCAAGAGCCTGTGCCTTAGGTGTAGGACGTACGTTAAATCCGATGACGATCGCATCACTGGCACTTGCAAGGGTAATATCACTTTCGATGATCGCACCCGCACTTGCCCTGAGCACATGCAGTTTGATCTCATCCGTGCTGAGCTTCTCAAGAGCTCCCTGAAGCGCTTCTACAGAACCCTGCACATCTCCCTTGATGATGACGTTGAAATCGGTAACTTCACCTTCCTTGATCTTCTCATTAAGGTTCTCAAGAGTGATCTTGTTCTTTCCTCCGCCATCTCCGAGTCTCTCAAGCTCCTGACGTTTTGCTCCGACCATTCTCGCCTGCTTCTCGTCCTCCGTGACCTGGAACGGATCACCTGCGGAAGGAATATTGCTAAGTCCGATAATCTCCACAGGATCTGAAGGACCTGCGCTCTGTATCTTCTTTCCCTTGTCATCGAACATGGCCCTTACACGTCCAGGATATATTCCGGCTACGTAGTAGTCACCCTGGTGAAGCGTACCCTTTTCGATTATTACGGTTGCAACCGTACCCCTTCCCTGGTCAATCCTGGACTCAAGAATCTTACCGACTGCACGGCAATGAGGATTGGCTTTGAGTTCGAGCATCTCGGCCTGTAGAAGAATCGTGTCCATAAGATCATCGATTCCTTCTTTCTTGAGTGCCGAGATCATGCAGTAAAGGGTCTGTCCTCCCCATTCCTCTGGCATGAGTCCAAGCTCTGAAAGCTGCTGCATTACACGCTCAGGATTTGCCTCTGGAAGATCGCATTTGTTTATAGCTACGATGATTGGAACGTTAGCAGCCTTTGCATGATCAATAGCTTCCCTTGTCTGAGGCATGACACCGTCATTAGCTGCGACGACAAGAACTACTATATCGGTTACCTGGGCACCACGGGCTCTCATCATTGAGAATGCGGCATGTCCCGGAGTATCTAAGAAGACGATGTTTCCCTTTCCTGGAACAGATACCTTGTAAGCTCCGATATGCTGTGTGATTCCACCAAACTCCCTGGATGCGACATCACTGCTTCTGATTGCATCAAGAAGTTTGGTCTTACCGTGGTCAACGTGTCCCATGATCGTTACAATCGGGGCTCTTGGCTCCATGTCCTCTTCCTTATCTTCCTCACTTTCGATGATGGTCTCATCATACAAGGAGACAAGATGGACCTCGCAATTATACTCACTTGCGATGATTGCAGCAGTCTCATAGTCAATCATCTGGTTGATTGTAACCATCTGCCCCATCATGAAGAGCTTTGAGATGATATCACTGGCCTTTAGATTCATCTTCTTTGCAAGATCGCTGACTGTGATATTCTCCATGATATCAATCTTAGAAGGAACGGATGCAAGCTTATCCTCCTCCTTCTTTTTCTTCTGAAGCTGGAAATCGATCTCCGCCTGCTCTCTTGTATTCTTATCGTAATCCTTCTTCCTGTTCTGAACTCCGGTACGCTTTCCCGGTCCTTTCTGGTTTAAATCCAATGCCGGCTGCTGCATGCCACCTTTAGGAGCAAAACCTGGACGTGAGAATCCCTGATTCTTGAAATTTGCGCCTCTTGCTCCATCACGGGAAAAGCCTTTATTCTGGCCATCACGGTTTGGAGTATAGCTCTGCCCAGCTCTGACCTGAGAGTTATCCCTCTTCTTGAAGTCCTTGAAAGTTCCCTGTCCCTGATGAGCATCCCTACTTTTATAGGGATAGCCGCCCTTCTGGTTTACAGGACGACCTCCGACAATTCCAGCCACTCTTGGACGAGATGGGTCGGGCTGCGGGGAATCGGTCTTCTGTCCAGGAACTGGTGGAAGATTCGCACTCTTTATGATGACAGGTCCGTGATGAAGAGGTGAAGAGATTCTGTTTGAAGGACTAGTCTGCTCGCTCTTATGAGGAGCAAACTTATTGAGCCCGATAATCGTGCCATAGTTCTTCTTCTCCTCCTTAGCCTTCTCAGAAGAAGGAGCTTCGCTCTTCTTTTCTTCTTTTTTAGCTTTTTCTTCGGCTAAAGAAGTGCTCTCCACTTTCTTCTCAGCTTTCTCCTCTTCCTGCTTTAAATTGCTCTCCTCCTGCATCTCACTCTGCTGTGCAGTATCTTCTTTGAGCTTGATTTTAACTACAGGCTTTTTCTTAATGACGATTTTTCTTTTAACAGGTTCTTCCTTAACTTCCTGTTTCTCTTGTACGACCGGACTCTTCTTTATAACGGTCGCCTTCAATTCTTCTACTTTGTTCTCAGCCATGTTAATCCTTATAAATCAAATATTACTCGAATTCGAACTCTACACCGCAGTTCGGACATTTGGTCGTACCTGCAGGAAGAATGCTGTGACAGTTTGGACATTCGAAGGAGTATTCATCATCCTCCTCGATGACAACGACGCTTCTGACTTCCTGAATCTCCTCATCGGTAAATCCAAGCTCCCTGAGCTCATCATCAGAATATTCAAAGAATTCCTCAACGGACCAGATATCCCTCTTCTGAAGCTTCTCAACAAGCGAGACCTCAAGCCCGATATCGCTGATAGGAGTATCATCTGGAGCAATCCCGATATCCTCATTCGAATACTTATGCTCGCCTTCAACCTCTTCTGATGACTCTGTATCATCTCTCTTGAAGAGATCCTCGACGTTCTCATAGATTTTCTGGGTCTGCTCCATCTCAGCGAACTGACTAGGAGTCTTAACCTCTATATTCCAGTCACAAAGCATCTTAGCAAGCTTTACATTCACACCCCCCTGTCCGATTGCAATACCGAGCTGGTTATCATCGACGATAGCAACGATGTGCTTGCTTGCAGGATCGATTACGACAACACGCTGTACCTGGGCGGGAATAAGTGCGTTAGCGACAAGTGCAAGAGGATCTTCCGAATACCTTATGATATCAATCTTCTCTCCTTCACACTCGGTCATTACAGCTTGGATTCTCAATCCTTTGGCACCGACTACTGCACCGACTGGATCCACATCGCTCTTTCTGGTATCGACGGCGATCTTGGTCCTTACTCCAGCCTGTCTTGCTATACTCTTTATCTCGACATCTCCTGAGGCAATCTCTGGAACCTCGTTCTCGACAAGAGCCCTGACAAAGTCCTTGCTGGATCTGGTGAGGAAGATTCTAACTCCCCTCTCCCTATCCTTCTGTCTTCCTCTTCGAGGCTCTGCAGCCGACTCGGCCTTCTCAACACGCTCTACAAGGAACTTATACTTCTGCTGGATTGAATACGTCTCCCTTGGACTCTGAGAACGAAGAGGGAAGCTCGCTTCGATATCAAGACCGATATTTACCGCATAATCCCCGTTATCCTTTCTTCTCTTTATCTCACCGTAAATGAGCTTACCTTCTTTCCTCTTGTTATCAGCATAAATCTTATCGTTAAAGTACTCTTTTACGATCTGCTGTCCTCTCTGCTTTGCAGACTGTACGGACGCTGACTCGAAATTCTTAGGATCAAGAAGAATCTTAACCTCATCCCCTTCTGCAATGTCACTGCTTCCTGTCAGTTCAATCGCATCTTCTACGGGAATCTCTGTGAATTCAGAATACCAGTCTTCTTCCTTTACTACCTTTCTTATCTGATATACGCTCATCTTCCTCATAGAATCATCAAACTCGATAAGGCAGTTCTCATCGGTACCAAATTTCTTCTTATATGCGCTTCTTATCATATCCTGAATGAGAGAGATTACCTGCTCCTCACTCATGTTTCTTTCCGAAATCATCGCATTGATTTCGCTTGTCAGATCCAAGCTCATTTCTCCTTAGCCTCCGTAATATAATCCAATTTTGCCTTTGCAATATCATTATATTCAATTCTTATTTTCTCGCCGCTCTCATTTGAGTCCTCTACCTTATAGGATTTCAAACAGAGTGCCTCATCATCTGCTACTTCAATTTCTCCGGTAACATATGAGGATTTCGAGATGCTGTAAACCTTTACCCTTTTACCTAAGAAAACTTTGAATTCGCCGCAATCCTTAATGTTCCTATTAATTCCCGGACTTGATACCTCAAGTTCAAGATCCCTTGTCCAGAGCACGGCATAACGTGGATAGACGACATTGTAAATTCTTTCCAGATCCTCAGTCGTAATTGCGTCTGAGCCTTTATAGCAGAGAATTCTCAGCGAAACACTTCCCTTATGCTCGCTCTTTGTAGCCTCGACAAGCTTATAGCCCATCGGTTCAATCAGAGAGGAGATGTCGAGAAATAATACGCTGGAAAAAGCGTCGTTTGTAAGCATAGTCCTCCGTCATAAATAAAGGGACCCGTGATTGGTCCCTTAAATTACTTTAATGAAACTATGTGTAGTTTATGTATTACATTTCACATTGTCAATAAGTTTTTAAATTATAACTAAATCTTCTTTTTCAATTCTATGATGAATTTAAAAGCATCCATAGGGCTTGAAGAATCGATATCGAAATCCTTGATTTCCTCTATTATCTGGCTATCCGAGGAGAAATCTATATCGTTTGCAATAAAAAGATCGCCTTGCCTTCCATTCATCTCATAGTCCGCAAAATGCGTCTTCTGGAATGTAAGCGCACTTCTTAAAACCGACCTTGGAAGACCGGCAAGCTTTGCAACATGTATGCCGTAACTGCTGTTTGCAACACCGTTAATGGCTTTTCTCAGGAAAACGACATCATCCTTGTTCTCCTGGACAGCAAGAGTAATAAGCTGCATGTTATAGGTATCAAAATGAGTCAGCTCATGATAATGAGTCGAGAATAGCGTAATAGCATCTAACCCTTTCAGATACTCTATTATCGCATAAGCGATGCTCATTCCATCCTCTGTACTTGTGCCCCGTCCTATCTCGTCCATAATTATAAGACTGTTTATCGTGCTTGAGCGCAGGATCTGACTGGCTTCATTCATCTCCACAAGAAATGTCGATTCGCCCTTTGCAAGGTTATCCTGTGCCCCTACCCGGCAGAACAGCTTATCAAGAAGCGGGATATCCGCACTATGCGCAGGTACAAATGATCCGATATGCGCCAGTATGCTTATAAGTGCTATCTGCCTTAGATATGTGCTCTTACCAGCCATGTTCGGACCCGTTACAAGTGCAAAACGTCCGTTTTCAGTTGAGAAATCATTTTCGATGAACTCATTCTTTCCCATGTATCTTTCTACTACAGGATGCCGACCATCCTTGATTCTCATGATCCTTTCAGTATTTATCCTGGGGCGGCAATAGTCCATATCGTGAGCAAGGAATGCAAGGGATGAAAAGAAATCAAGCCGGCTGAGAATTCTCCCGACTTTCTCTATGACAGGTGAAAAATCCCGCGCCTGCCGTAAAAGGCCCTTGTATATCTCCTTTTCCCTCTGAGAAGCATCATCAAAAGCACTTGTAATCTTCTCTTCAATACTCATCAGCTCATCGGTGGTATATCGCTCTCCTCCGACAAGAGTCTGTTTTCTAATGAAATATGGTGGAACCTTATCAAGTTGCCCTTTGGGAACTTCAAGATAATGCCCGATTATCCTGTTCTCACCGGCTTTGAGGATGGTCAGCCCACTCTTCTCCTTTTCCTTCTCTATGTACTGTTCCAGTATCTCTGAACTGTCAGTTATTATCCTTCTATATTCATCAAGGATCTCATCGTATCCTGTTAAAATTATCGTTCCCTCGTTGTTAATATTTGTGCATTCAGGATTTATCGCTCTCTTTATCTCTTCGGAAAAATTAATCAGAGCAGAAAAATCAAGATCCTCCTCACTTCTTGCAAGGGAGAGGTACTGCTGGTGTTTTACAAAGAGGGAGAACATCACATCAAGACTTTCACTGACTGCGATGAAATCCTTTGGAAGGGTCTTCAAAAGACTCATTCTTGAAGATAGTCTTTCAAGATCTCCGACATCTTTCAAGCTTTCCCTTACCTCTTTAAGCTCCTCAGGAGACTTGAAGAAATGATCCACCCAGTCAAGCCTATGCTCAATCTCATCCTTATCAGAAAGAGGATTGAGTATCTCGCTCTTAAGAAGACGAGCCCCACTGGATGTTACACATCTGTTTACAGCTTTAAAGAGCGTATACTCCCCTTTCCTGTCCTTCATGCTCTCAACAAGTTCAAGGCTTCTGATTGTTGCGGCATTCATATATAACAGTTTCCTATCACTTACCCATTCGATGCTCCTGAGCTGAGGAAGAGAGGACTTGATCATCTCATCAAGGTATAGAAGAAGTGCCGATATTGCAGTTAGAATCGGATTCTTCTCATCTATTTTATAGTTTTCTAGAGCCGATGCTCCGAATTGGCGTTCAATCTCCTTCCTGCCGCTTTTCATGCTGAAATACCAGGTGGGAAGTTTTGTTATTATAGCGCCACTCTCATCTAAGGCAGTACGAAGCGCCTTATTCGTAAAGTACAGATCATCGGGAACAAGTATCTCCTTTGGCATGATAGTATACAGTGCATCATTGAAAGATGAGAGGTTATCTTCAAAAGATACAGTCCGTATAAAGAAATCACCACTTGTAATATCGGCATATGCAAGATAAAAATCCCTTTTGACCTTATTAATGGAGAGTATGTAAGAAGAAGAAAGCGAGTCCAGATACTCGTCCTCAACTACGGTTGCCGGGGTATAAATCTGGACAACCTTCCTCTCCGCAAGCTGTCGAGGGTTATCGGGAAGGGAGAGCTGCTCGCAGATGGCAATCTTCTTTCCCTCTTCAAGCAGTCGTGCAATATAGTTCTTGGCCGCATGATATGGGATGCCGCACATAGGTACATTCGCCCTGTGTGTCAGCGTCAGATTCAGCAATTTAGATACTTCTATCGCATCATCACTGAACATCTCATAGAAGTCACCTAAACGGAAGAAGAGCACCTTGTCCTGGTGCTCTTTTTTAATATCTCTGTACTGCCTCATCATCGGAGTCAGTTCTTCATTATCTTTTTCCATAATCAATATATACTGGTTGAAATTGCAAGTACCAGCTTAACGCCTCCGATCAAGCCGTCATTATCCCATGAGAATGAGCTATCTATGACGGTCGCATTCTTTACAAGGTAAAGTCCTAGTGGGAACCCTGGAATTCTAAGCCTTATTCCAGCTCCGGCTGCGAAATACCAGTCGATGTTACTGAAAGCTTGAAGCTCCTCAAGTGTCTGAGTAACCGCACTGGCACTTATAAATACCTCTGCATTGAGGATATCGAGGACAAGCGGATAGCTTAGCTCAATCTGGTTATGCCATAAGAACGAAAGATGCGTAACGGCATTAAATCCTCGTCCGATATTCATACCGTCGATATAGAGCATCTCATATGTCGTCGCACCCTTTGAGGCCTCATGCCACTTCCAGCCATCACCATCGTTCCAGAACTGTGGCAGCATGAAACTTACCGATGAAGTACCGGAGAGAACAAGATGGCTCTCCCTCTCCTCTTCGTTTACGGTATGGAAGAGCGAATGGTAGGCACTGGCACTTAATGAGAGCCTGTTGTAGTTGGAAAGTCCGAATAAGAATCCACCTGCGTATGTAAATGATCCAGAGATCACATAACCCTTCGTAGTATTCTGAATAAGGTCTCTTCCGTCCCATGTAAGAGAGAGGGAGATTCGGTTGGAGAATTTCCATCCGTCATGATACTTTGTTATAAGCTCCTCATAAGGATCATACTGGTTCTCATCATAGACAGCGTGATTAAGTCCGATTGAGATACCGCCTCCAATCGTCAGATTACCTTGATCAAAGGTAAAAGTATAGCCTGTATTGTATCCTACTGCGAAACGGTAATAGTCATATTCCATCAAATTACCACTGCTAGGATAATCCTGGCCTGAGGCATACCACTCATCCGCAGATCCAAAACCGAGCGGCCAGGTCTCCTCATAGCGGTCCCATCCATCATAATAGTCTGAGTTAGGCGCTCTCTGAAGAACATTAGTTCTTCTGGATCTCTCTACTGAGAAAGAGACTCCGTTTGACCATCTGTGAGAACCAACCCAGTCATCATTTAATGAGACGGAGAGGGCTTGCGTACTAGGACTTAAAGTCGTACTTATCGAGAGGTCCCTGCCCGTTCCAAAGAGATTGGTATCAGACCAGGAAAGGAATCCAGAGATCGGGAACTCATCAAGCGTTCCACCGAATGTAGCACCGAACTGGAGCTCCATCTGATTTCCTTCCTCAATCTCAAGAATGAGGATGATACCATTTTCTTCTTCTCCAGGAAGCATGCCTACCCTTATGTTCTTTACAAGACCGGTATTATATATGTTCTGCTGGCTTCTGATTATCGCATCTCGGTTGTAGATGTCGCCAACGCTTATAGTAAGCTCCCTCTCGAATACCCATGCTTTTGTCTTGGTAAGTCCCTCAATCCTGATTTCCTCTATGAAAGATTGATTTCCTTCCGTGATGTAAATCTCATAGTCAACAGTATGAGTACTCTCATTCACTGTAGGATAAGGAATAATCTGGCAAGAAGAGTATCCATTGTTCTGATAGATGCTGTAAAGATCCATGTACATCTGCTGGAGCGTGACGGTATCATGGACATCACCCGGTTCGATATCAAGAATCGAACTGATATACTCATCGTCAAAGACCTCATTGCCTGAGAAACTTATATTTCCAAAGAAATACTGCGGGCCTTCATCGATGTGGAAGATTACATTTAAAAATCTTGTCTTATCCCCTTCCTCAGTAGAGTCAACTATCTCGACATCCGTAATCTGAGCATCGGAGTAACCATTCGAATAATAGTAATTCAAAAGAGCATCGCGGTCTGAATCAAGGGTTGCCTGAACGAAATTTCCACTATTGAAGAAACTCCTCTGATGACTTTCAATCTGGCCGGAAAGTTCTTTTTGCGTGAAAACCGAAGCACCGTCAAAAGTGATGCTCCTGATCTTGAACTGCTCCCCTTCCACAATCTTATAAAGTATTGACTCCGTGTTAGACTCTGCATCGAAAGTGCCAGTGCACTCAACAGTAACGTCCTTATACCCTCTTGAGAGATAGTAATCCTTGACAAGAGATGCATTAACGGAAAAATCATTACTGCTTAGGAATGAGCCTACGGTGTAATTCTGGCTGTCAAGCAGGGCTCGATTACTTGCATTCTCATTACCTTCTATGTTTATCTCGGATATCATAGGGGTCTCAACGATATTGAATCTTATTACAAGGCTGGCACCGGTTGAGCCTCCCCTTAAAGCCTCTGCAGAGATATATTCAACCCAGCTCTGCTCATATAGCGCATTATAGATCTGAGTAAAAACCTCGTCTGAGAAGTTCTCATTTCTGAAAGGAGAAAGCACCTCGTCAACTGTCCGTGGCTCGACATTAATAAGGCCGGTATATTCAAAGTCCGAAATCGGCATTCCAATCCACCACTGGCTCTCTGTCTCAGAGGCGACAGGCTCAGAGGATTCAGCTGAAAGTGAAAAACATGTAAATATGAAAATAAGCAGTAATAAAAACGCTTTTTGTCTCAAACTCATCTTTGCTCCTTAGAAGAGAATAGCAGAATCGGCGCTAAAAGACAAATCTCTTCGTAAACGACAGACCAATATATCTAAGCGCATCATCTATTGTCAGACTCCTTGGTAGTGTGAAAAGGGTCACGCTACATAAAGGGTTCTCCCATTCCAGTGAAATCTCTACATCCAATGAGAGATCGCTGGAAAGGAAAGATGAAATATCCTCATCCGCGGTATTTCTCTGCGCACTCAGGTGAGCAAGCGCTTCAAAATAGAGGTCCGAAGTCAGATATTTCCCGATATATAATGCAGTACCGTCAAGATATCTGGCAACAGGAGAGACGTTCCATCTGGAATTGCTCTGACCCGAAAGAACTGCATCGTATACCAAGTTACCTATTATATTAGTATGCAGGCTGAAAGTATCAAGATTTAGTGAATTTCTTATGGACATTTGTAAACTGTTGTCACTTTGACGTACAATTCCCATCCTCTGAAGCACATCAACACCGGTTGTGAGAATGCTAACGACACTGCCAAGATTACTAGATCCATCCTGATTACTTACTATCTGCTGTCCAAGTATGCTCATTATCTCAGAAAGATCCTTTGCAGGTGAGCTTTCAAATGTCGGAGTGAAATTTGTAAGACTTGCCTCTCTGAGAACAAGATATATATCCACCTTCTGTCCGTTTGAGTCAAACGCCCTCAGCGAAGCCCTGAGGTTTATTACAGGATCAATTGATGATAGATCATTTTCCCTGAACGTTATATCTCCTTCCCTTATGAAGAATGAACGCTGGAAGTAATATATCTCGCCAGCCCTCAGTCTTATTCCACCACTTGCGCCAAGCATGCCATCATCGGTCGAATAGAAGCGCAGGAACTGATTCTCATCGGCGGTGGCACTTAAGATAGGATTCGCCCCGAGAGGGAATATGAAGGTGTTGTTCCTAATAAGATTTATATTAAAATCATAGCCGACAGTGATTTTTGAACTCATCCAGGATGGAAGGTCGTACATACCGAGTGAGAGCTGCGTATCCATGATATTCATGTTTCCCGATAGCTTGATATAATCCATGCCTCTCTGGTAAAGATGGAAATCTCCGCTTACACGCCCTACTATGTCGATATTCTGACTCTGCATCGGGAGACGGAAGTTTATCTCATTTCCCTCTTTGACATACACATCCACAGTATAGTTATCGATAGTCAGATCATCATTTAAATAGAAGCAGAGACGACCTTTATGATCGGCTCTCACTCCAGTCGAAGTATTGACCGTACTAAGGCTTGCAATAGCACTCTCAATATTGTTATCCCAGACTGAGAAATATATGTCATGCGCAGTCACATGCTCGCCAGGTAGCCAGAACACATCAAATTCAACCCGCTCAGACCAAAGGGATCCATACATGTGGATGTCTCCAGGCGTTCCTATGATGTTAAGCCTTCCATTCGCATTGGAATCGGCTGTGAATGGAATTACAGGAAGAAGTATGAAGAGATTCGCACTATATAGACTGAAATCACTTATCTCTAGGGCAATGTCAAACGCATTAAGGTAGCTTCCCACGGCCTTGAGCCTGATAATCGGAACGAGATTCAGATTTATATCGAAATACTTATTGCGGTAATCAAGATATCCATTGAGCATGTTGCCGTAGAAATTAAGCCTATTGTTTCTTAAATCAAAATCCAGGCTTCCCCTGTTACTTATAAGCGTATTATCAATATTAACTCCATTGAGCGTCATGCTTCCCCTGATGGAGCTGAAATCTTCCTCCAATAATCCTTTTGTAAGCAGATATAGGTTATCTTCCTTCTCAAGAGTAAGCATAAAATCAAGAGAAAGCTCAACAGGATAGATCCTATCAGGATGCACGATGTCGTATGTAAGAGATATTGGCAGCCTAAGCTCTCCAAGCTCTGCTGAAAGCATGGCATGATCAATCATGATTGAGAGTACATCATCCTGATAGATGAAATTAGAGACCTCGATCTCCCTGCTGTTGATAATAAGCTCGGATGAAACCTTGTATTCCTCCTGAGAGGAGGAGCCGATCTCAAAGCGTCCTGAGAATGCAAGAGAATCAAAATCCGCACCTCTTCCAGAAAGCCTTGCATTGACTATGCCCTCTTCCAAACCTATTCTTGCACCGTTGAAATTCTCAAGAGTGAAAAGGCCTGTCATATAGTCCTCATACGGTGTTATGCTGAGCATCAGGCTCTCCATTGTGCTGGAAAGGGATAAGGAGAAGCTGCTCTGATCATATAAATAGACGGCCTCTCCTCCAAGGTTGATAAACTCAAGGCTTGTAAATTCGATGCCCTTCAGTCTTAAACTGTTATTATCCCCTTCAATGGAGAATGTCAGTGTGGGGCTTCCGGGCATTGTATAGATATTCTCA
Organism: uncultured Spirochaetaceae bacterium; assembly: GCA_944390015.1. GTDB lineage: Bacteria > Spirochaetota > Spirochaetia > Sphaerochaetales > Sphaerochaetaceae > Ornithospirochaeta. The sequence continues at coordinate 56,592 of CALXOL010000006.1, read as the reverse complement.
ATCATGAAATCTTCTGAACTAAGTCTTATTTCCTGGCTGTAGATGTCAAAGAGGAAATCAAGACGGCCGTTGAGCATTGCAGGAGATTGATTAACATCGCGGTGAGGAAGGTCAAATGAGGCAAACTCAAGATGAGCTTCTATTGAGTCATCATATGAGAAAAGGAGCTCTGCGAGTGCATTCTCAATCTGTATCTGCTTATTGGCAAAATCAATATCGACTGAGAATCCATAACTGTTTGAACTGGTATAGAGGTCGGCATCACTATATAGATGCGAGGAATCCTCGAAATTAAAGATTCCGCTAAGACTGAATGCTTCAAAATGAGGAATGCGGAAATCAAACTCATACTCCCCTAAGTCTCTAAGGTTCAAATCAAGGGTTGCATAATCCTTTCCGCTGGATGTGTTCTCCAATATGAAATGGCCTGAAGGAAGGATCTCTTCAAGATTCAACTCTCCCTTATACTGTAGACGAGCTAGATCGGTTGTGAGATTGAAAGAAGAGATATCAAGAACATTACCTTCCAGACGGGACGAGAGAGATGATGCTGCATTGAAAGTGAATGCTGCGAACTTTATCCCTGATAGTCCTACTGCATAGTTCAAGCTGCCGCTAACACCATATAGGGCATTCTCATCCTTATGCAATGTGGCATTAAAGATACCATTTAGAAGCGTATTATCCGAGATGTAGTTCTCAAAGAACGGTACGAACTGTGTGATGTATGCCTTAAAATCTTCAACTTTAAGATTATCTATCGATGCATCTATATTGATCTGATCTCCAAATTCCGCTTTAAAGGAGGCATAGCGCGAATATGTTAGACTCAAAGATGTACCCTCTTTATTGTAATCAGCTTTCAGATAAAGTGGATATTTGAGTGTCTTAAGTCTGATTTCAGAAAGAATAAGATCAAGAGTCTCAATCGTTTCACCTCCCACTCCATCCACTTTGATATCCATGCTCATTCCATTAAGAAGATCATTATCACTTTCGAATGTTGCATTTGAGAAAAGAGTGAATGAGAAATCATTGGAGAAATCAAAATCGATTCCCGTGTTCTTTAAATTAAAGGAAGAGAAAACATCCTGATAGTTGCTTATATAATCACACTCAACACTACCGATATCAATACTGCCGGCCTTTTCTGAAAGGCTAAAGCTTAAAACAGAGTCATCAAATGTCGTAATCGGATCCGTAAGGTGATAGAAAATGCTCCTGACACTTTCCATCGAGACATCCTCTTTTATAAGGTCGTATGAGAGATAGAGATCTGAAAGGCTTACTGCATAGTTTAAGTAAGAAGCGACCAGAAGGGAGATGTTAGCATCAAATTTTCCATCTTTGATGCTGAATGATGAAGGATATAGCCTTGAATAGAAACTCTCCTCGTAATATGCATCCAGAGAAGAGAGGGAAAGTCTTAGTGTTAAATCCTCTAAACTGGGCTTTTTCAAATCGCTCAAGATAATGCTAAGAGCCATATCTTTCACATCTATTCCATATCCTTCATATTCAAGATTGACATCACCTATTCCTCCGTCGAGAGAAAAATGTGAATCGTTTATTGCCCTTGCTTCTATCTGAGAAAGCTTTATTGATATCTCATCATCGTCATAATTAAACTCATCAAGGCTCACTTCAAGCCTTGAAAGAGGATTATCGGAAGAGCTCTGAAGAAAAACCTCAGCATTATCTATACAAAAAAGTCCATACTCGGCATATAGGGAATGGAAGAACAGATTGAATGTGAAATCATTTATTTTTTCATCTTCATTTTGACTAGGCTCAGTTGATGTATTTTCTAATAACGAAATTAGATATGTTAACTCTGATTCTCCTATGGATATTCTTGGAGAGTAGAAATCAATATTAAAAACTCCACTTGCACCCAAAAAAGAACGGATGAGAGAAAAAAAGGATGTTGAAAGCCTCACTCTCTCAATATTCAGAATACTTTCTCCTCTTACCGATAAGTCAACGTCGTTAAGAGTAATATTCCCCCTTATATTCTTATCCAAAGAGGAAAACGAGATGGAAATATCATCACCTTCGGCAAGGTGCTCAAAAGCTGAGGAGACTATAAGCTCAGTAGCGGATTTCGCAGAGAAAAGAAAGATTGAGGAGAGTGAAATGAAAGCAAAAGCCAAAACGATTATAAGTGAAAGAATTACTATTCTAATCGGTGAATGGTATTTCATTTTACTCCCTATCTGAATATAATCAAATAATACTACAATATTTATAAAAAATATGCATTAAGGTTTTAATATGGACAAGATTATTGACCGCTTTTTAGTCCTTGAAGGATTAGACGGGGCTGGAACAACTACGCAGAAGGAAAGGCTGAAAGCAGAGCTGGAGAGGATGGGATATGAGGTTTGCACTACTTTTGAGCCTACGGACGGCGAGATTGGAAGACTCATAAGAAAGGTGCTTAAAGGTGATTTAATCATCCCTGAACTCTCCCTTGCCCATCTATTTGCCTCCGACAGGGCGAACCACATCTATGGAAAAGATGGAATAGTAGAGAACGTAAGAAGAAATAAAATCGTTATTTCCGACAGATACTTCTATTCCACACTCGCCTATCAGAGCTTTTCCCTTGATATGGAAAAAATTAGGCAGATCAATGATTTTCCACATCCTCAATACCTTATTTTCATCGACACGGATCCTCATACCTGCATCGAGCGCATTAACAGCAGGGGACAAGAGAAGGAGATCTATGAGAAAGAGAATCTTTTAAGGGAAATCAGGGATAAATACCTGAAAGCCTTTGAAAATCTGCCCGATAAGGTCAAGCTCATCACCATAGACGGCTCACTCTCAATTGAGGATACCACGAAAAGCATCTTAGCAAAGCTCAGCTTTTAATGAACATCGCATCCCCATAGCTGAAGAAATGATATTCTTCCTCTATTGCGTGCTCATATGCTCTGAAAATATTCTCCTTTCCAGCCATTGCAGATACCAGCATCAGCAGTGTTGACTCAGGGGTATGGAAGTTAGTAAATAGAGAGTCAACGAACTTAAAGGTATATCCTGGATGGATAAAGATATCCGTATTACCTTCCTTCTTCTTAAGAAATCCGCTCTCATCCGCACTGCTTTCGATAGTCCTTAAGCTCGTTGTTCCGACGCAGACTATCTTCTTTTTTTCAGCCTTTGCCTTATTTAAAGCATCGAAAGTCTCATCGTTTATCTCGAAATGCTCACTATGCATATGATGGTCTTCAATCCTCTCTGTCCTGACAGGCAGGAACGTTCCAGCTCCTACATGGAGAGTAACCTCATAAATTGGAATACCTCTCCCTCTTATCTGTTCAAGAAGCTCCGGTGTAAAATGTAGCCCCGCCGTAGGGGATGCGACGGATCCTTCTTTCTTCGCATATACGGTCTGGTATCTCTTCTCATCGGAAAACTCATCTTCCCTCTTAATATACGGGGGAAGAGGAACATGTCCCAAAAGAGAAAAGAATTCACTTTTGATCGGTTTATCAAAGCCGACTTTCTTAGTTCCGTCTGAGTTCTCTGCAAGTATCACGGCATTTACATATGGCGTTCCATCTGAAAGGAGAAAGGAATATTTTTTTCCAACCTTCTGTCTTTTTGCCTTGGAAACCATGCAGTTCCAAGAGGAGTCCTGATTCTCAGATAGGAAAAGGAACTCAACAAGCCCACCACTCTCACTGACTGCATATGTACGGGCTTTCCTGACCTTGCTGTTATTGACGATCAAAACGGAATCAGGATCCAGAAGCGATGGAAAATCCTTTATCATGTAGTCATCATATTCGCCTGTAAACCTATTGAGAAGCATAAGGCGGTCATTGCCACGCTCAGAGCTAGGATACTGGGCGATAAGATGCTCTGGAAGTTCAAAATAGTAGTCCTTCGTCAACATAGCCACCTCCTTTCATATTCAACAGTTTATATGCCTTATCGGTAACACAGCGCCCTCTTGGAGTTCTTTTTAGATATCCCTGCTGGATAAGATAAGGCTCATAGAAATCCTCAAGGCTCTCAACAGCCTCACCGACGCTGATACTCAGTGTATCAGCACCGACAGGGCCTCCGTTATAATACTCTATGATTGTCCTGAGAATCTGCCTGTCCATCTTCTCAAGCCCGTTATTATCGATTCCTAGCCTTTCAAGACCCTTTTTTACGGTCTCCTTCGTAATTCTTCCATCTGAAAGAACAAGTGCGAAATCCCTAAGTCTTCTTAACAGCCTGTTAGCGATTCTCGGAGTACCCCTTGAGCAGTGCGCCAGAAGGAGGAGTGCATCATCATCGATATCGCACTTAAGAATATGACTGCTTCTTTTTATGATTTTCGCAAGCTCTTCATCGTTATAGAAATCAATATGGATGTTGATTCCGAATCTGGAGGCAAGCGGAGATGAGACATTACCGGCCTTAGTCGTAGCTCCGATTAACGTGAAATGCGGAAGAGGAATCCTCATAGTCCTTGCAGCCGGCCCCTGCCCTATGACCCAGTCTATCTCATAATCCTCCATGGCTATATAGAGCATTTCCTCAATCACAGGCTTGAGACGATGGATCTCATCGATGAAGAAAATCGAGTTCTCGCTTAGATTCGTCAGTATTCCAGCAAGATCCTTCGGTTTATCCAGAGCCGGGGCACTCGTCATACGGATATCAGCATTCATCTCATTTGCTATGATGCTTGCAAGCGTGGTCTTTCCAAGCCCAGGAGGGCCGACTATGAATGTATGGTCAAGGGCCTCCTCCCTTTTTCGAGCTGCTTTTATGAATATCTCGAGGTTGTCCTTTATCTCCTGCTGCCCCTGAAAGTCTTCAAGATGCTGAGGGCGCAGTATGTTCTCCTGCCTGTCCTCACTATCTGAGTACTCCCTTCTCATCAGGCTTTCAGGTTTGAAGTCCTCTAGTTCCTTAATCTCTGATTCAAAATCGACGACCATCAGTTACCCTTTATAAGAGTCTGGAATAGGAAGGTCTCCTTCTCGCTCCTGCTCTTACCATATAATAATAACTCATTTTCCTTGAGTATGCGCTCAATCTTATCTTTGACCTGTCTCCGCTCATGCCCCATCTCGACAAAAGCATCGATAAGGTCCTGATACTCATTAATACTCTTCTTCTGCTCAGCTCTATTCTCATTCTCATCGGTACTCTCAAGGATAAGAACATTTCTCAGCTGCAAGATGAGCTTCTGTGCAGTCTTAGGTCCCATACCGGGGATTTTAGATAATTTTTTCACATCGCTCTTGTCCAGAGCAAGAAGGAAATCCTCGACCTTCATGGAAGAGAGAACCTTAAGAGCCTGTTTAGCCCCTATTCCGTTTACACTTAAAAGCTGGGTAAAACATTTACGCTCATCTTCACGCAAAAAGCCGTAAAGGAGCATGGCATCCTCTCTATGAACAAGATAGGTCAGTATCCTCAGATCCCTCTTTTTCTCATCACTCATGCTGAGGATCTCATCAAGATCCAAGAGACTGATCTCTATGGAGTATTCAACTCCTCCAGAGGTAAGAACATATATGAAATTCTCATTGAATCCGGCAAAAGAGCCATGTATAGCGTTTATCAAATCAACTTCTCCTGAGGCGGACATCTCCCGAATTATACTGAATATAGCATATACAGTCAGCAAGCGCATCCGCCGCGTGATCCGGACGAGGTATCTTATCCAGTTTAAGATGCAGGCGTACCATCTCCTGAATCTGGTGCTTGTCGGCAGTTCCCGTTCCCGTAACGGCCATTTTAATCTGAAGAGGAGAATAAAAACTCACAGGAATCTCCATCTGCATGAGCTTATAGGTAAGCGCACCAATTACCTTAGCCACAGGCACTGCGGATGTGATGTTACGGGCAAAATAAATGTCCTCCATCGAGCATGCATCTATCTTGTATTTCGTAGCAACAGATGCCACATCTTCCGCAAGAGTGAAAATCCTGTCCTGTAGCCTCTCCTTACTTGAGGTTTTTATTATACCAAAAGAAACAGGCCAGAAGCCTTGTTTGTCATAGCCAACAACGCCCCAGCCTGTCGTAGCAAGTCCTGGATCTATTCCAAGAATGTACAATTATTACTCCTCTTCGAAGTCATCAGGAAGCTCAAGATTGGTTGAAACCTGCTGGACATCATCAAGTTCCTCAAGGCGTTCTACAATCTTAAGAACCTTATTTGCCTTCTCATTGTCGAGCGTTACGGTCTGGTCAGCAATCTTGTTGATATCCGCACTATCCTGCTCGAATCCCGCCTTCTGCATAGCTTCAAGAACGGCGGCAAAATCGTTTGGTGTTGTCGTGACCTCGATGATACCATCCTCAGTAGAGACATCTTCCGCACCGTTTTCAAGAGCGGCATCAAAAATCTCCTCCTCACTGTACTTGGAAGCATCATATGTAATCACACCCTTCGTCTGGAACATGTAGCTGACACAACCTGTTGAACCAAGTGATCCCCCTAGCTTGCTAAGAGTTGAGCGGACATCGGCTGCAGTCCTGTTCTTGTTGTCAGTAAGTGTATCGACGATGATGGCAACCCCGCCTGGAGCGTATCCTTCGTATGTGAGTTCATAGAAGCTTGTCTGACCAAGTTCTCCTGTTCCCTTCTTGATCGCCCTGTCGATGTTATCCTTAGGCATGTTCTCAGCTCTTGCCTTCAAGATGGCAGTTCTAAGTCTTGCGTTAGAATCAGGGTCTCCCCCGCCCATCTTAGCAGCTACTGAGATTTCCTTAATAAGTTTTGTGAATTTCTGACCGCGCTTTGCATCCAATGCGCCTTTCTTGTGTTTAATAGTTGCCCATTTGCTGTGGCCTGACATATTAACCTCTTTATTTAAATAAGAATTACTTGAACCTATGAAAATTTACCACAATGTATTTTTAAGCGTCAATATGAATTGAGCAAAAGCACTTATGCCAATCATGATTAATTTTAATTAAAATGCTTTAAATATTGTAATTTACTTAAAAATCTCCTAATGTTGTATTTAAATTCCTTTGGGGAGGATATATGACTTCTAGTTCAATACAGATGCTTATTTCTATGGTTCTCTATATTGCTGTTGTTCTTTTCATCGGATTCTACTTTGCAAAAAGAGCAAATGCAAATAGTGAGAACTATTACATTGGTGGCCGTAGTTTAGGTCCATGGGTTGCAGCATTCTCTGCAGAGGCAAGCGACATGTCCGGCTGGCTTTTAATGGGACTTCCTGGACTTGCATACTGGACGGGACTTGCAGATGCTTTCTGGACGGCTCTCGGACTTCTGATCGGCACGTACATAAACTGGCTATTGGTTGCAAAAAGGCTGAGAAGATACTCTCACGTTGCAAATAATGCAATTACGATTCCAGATTTCTTCTCTAACCGTTTCCATGAGAAGAAGAAGGTCATCATGATGATTTCATCACTGCTTATCCTGGTATTCTTCTGTGTTTACGCCTCCAGTTGTTTCGTAACCTGTGGAAAGCTCTTTTCCGCGATGTTCGGATTTGATTATCATATCATGATGATCGTAGGTGTAATTCTCGTACTCACCTACACTTTCATCGGTGGCTTCCTTGCAGAGAGCGCATCGGATTTCATGCAGGCTATCGTCATGGTATTCGCTCTTGTCGTAATTCTTGTATTCGGTACGATTAATGCCGGTGGACTCGGTGCAGTTTTTGAGAACATCAACAACATCCCAGGCTTCCTTGAGTTCTTCTCACTTGGAAATCCTGCACTCGATGAGGCAGGTCATCAGATTGTCGAAAACGGGGCTGCTGTCTTCTCCGATCCTGCTCCATACTCTATTTTATCTGCCGTCTCAATGCTTGCATGGGGCCTTGGCTATTTCGGAGTTCCTCAGGTACTTCTTAGATTCATGGCCATAAGAAAGGCCGATGAGCTTACAAAGAGCAGAAGAATCGGTACTATCTGGGTTCTCATCTCTCTTGCAGCATCGGTAACTATCGGGCTTATCGGAAGAGCGCTCTATCCTACGGCTCTAAGCACGGCAAGTGACAGTGAGAACATCTTCTCTTTAATGGCATCCTCGATGCTTCACCCACTCTTTGCCGGCCTTGTAATGGCAGGTATTTTCGCAGCTACGATTTCCAGTTCTGACAGCTATCTGCTTATTGCAGCAAGTGCAGTTGCAAAGAATATCTATCAGGGTATATTCAAGAAGGATGCGGAAGATAGGAGCGTAATGAGGGTAAGTAGAATAACCCTTATTCTCATCGCACTTTTCGGAGCGCTCATCGCACTCGATGAGGAGAGTGTCATCTTTACGATTGTAAGTTTCGCATGGGCGGGCTTTGGTGCTGCATTCGGACCTCTGATGCTGTTCTCTCTTTTCTGGAAGAGAACAACAAGGGAAGGCGCTATCGCAGGTATGGTCTCAGGTGCTGCCATGGTATTCATCTGGAACCTCTTAATAAAACCGCTTGGAGGAATATTCGGTATTTATGAGCTTCTTCCTGCCTTCATCGTCTCATCCCTTGTAATTGTTGTGGTATCCCTTCTTACACCGGATGTCTCAGATGAGATAAAAGAGGAGTTCGAGGCGGCTAAGACTTTCGAATGTTAAAGAGCCATTGAGAGGGTCAGGATGATTGAATCAAGAATCATCCACCCCTGCTCTGTCAGAGAGAAATTATTATCGGTGTTAATGTAACACCTTTCATCCAGCTCCTTGAGCGAAGAAGCAAAGGTTGAATCGAAATCGATGCAAAATCGTTCAAGGAGTTCTTTTTTACTGATTCCCCACTTGGTCCTTAGAGCGACCATCAGATATTCCAGCAACCCTTCGATCCTTGTTAGTTCTTCAACTTCACCTCGTTTATTCTCCAAGTACCCTTTCAAATCTTCTTTTTCATGATAGGAGACGATCCTGCTATAACCAAGACTGCTCTCGCTTGCCGGGCCTAGTCCTATGTACTGGCCTAAATTCCAGTAGTTTAAATTATGCTTACTATATTTGTTTTTCCTTGCAAAGTTAGAAACCTCGTAATGCTCGTAGCCAAGAGCACTCAGTTCTTTCCATCCTGATATCAGGGCCTCTACCTCTAAATCCTCATCTCTTTTATATTGCATTGAATATAGAGGAGTTCCTTCTTCAAAAGTAAGGCAGTAATACGATATGTGGTCAGGCTCATAGGATGAGAGTTCCCTTATGTCGCTTATAACCTCGCTAATCGTTTGTCCAGGAATTGCACACATAAGATCTGCATTGAAATTTATCCCACTTTCTTTCAGTAATTTTAGTGCAGTGATGTTTTCATTTCTATTGCTGTTTCTTCCAAGCACCTCAAGATTTTTCTGATTAAGAGATTGAATCCCGACAGAGAGCCTCGTAATATGACCATTAAGACGCTCTAGCCGCTCTTTACTGATTTGCTCTGGATTCATCTCGACTGTTATCTCCTCAGTGCACTTTGAACGTGCTTTCTCGATTATGCTTATAAGCATTTCATCAGATAAGAGTCCGGGATTTCCGCCACCAAGATATATTGTAGAAAATTGAATCTGAGATAATTCATCAAGCCGAGCAAGGATAAGCTCTCCATATTGATCTGGACTAATCGTCCAGAAAGGCTTGGAAAGAGAATAAAAAGCGCAATATGAGCACTTTCTAGTGCAGAAAGGGAAATGTATATATAGGGATACTGGTCTTACTGGATCTAAGAATCTCATTTATCAGTTAAAGTAGAAAAATCAGAAAGCGGCCAGAATCTAAGCACGACTTTTCCATTTATATCAGCCTCGCTTACAGGACCGAAATACCTTCCATCCCTTGAGTTATCCCTGTTATCCCCCAGTGGAAGCACATGCCCTGAGGGAACATAGATTCCGTTAATATAACTATTCAAGCTGCTACGCAAAGCCATGTCGTTGGGAGAGATCTTAGTCGATGCAAGTGCCTTCTGGTGCTCTATCTCATAAAAATCATTCAGATTAGAACTCTGATCTAAAAGTGAATATGAACGCTTTAAATAGTTAGGTGCGCTATTGAGCATCCCCTTCTCATCATAAGCAAGAAGATTACCATAGGCTTTAAGCCAGATGTAATCATCCATGTTTACGCTTCGGTGTGGTCCCTTAGAAAGATTATTCTGCTCTCTGAATTCCTCCTCGGCTACGAATTCATTCTCCCCATTAACTCTTATCAGGACATTGCCGTTTTCAAATTTCACAACGTCTCCGGGAAGTGCTGCCGCACGTTTTACATAAAGACGTTCTGCGACAGTTCCATCGGGATTCTTATCTATGTTTACCAAAGAGAGCGTACCCATGAACACAACCTGCGAAAGAATATCGAAAACAGGTCCTTTTGAGTCGTATTCAGGATTATAGAATGTGATGATATCATCACGCTCAACCCTTCTATTGGCCGTCCCTACCTTAGGGCCTGCAGGATAGAGCTCTGTTCCATATGCGTTCTTGATCACAGCAACCCTGTCGCCCACGTTCAATGTGGAAACCATGCTCGGAGAAGGGATCAGGAAGAACTGGAAAAGATACTGATTTATTATAATAACCCAGAAGACAGCGAAAATTAGAGCATCGATCCAAGACCATATCTCCCCTAAAAGGGTTCTCTTCTTACTCTTGTTATACGCCTTAATCTGCTTTCTTCTCGTCAAATATCTTTCAGTCCGCCTTTCAAGGGCGCTTAGCAATCTATCCATATGTTTTGAAATTACACCAATTAATATAAGTTGACAAGTAACGGCATAGATTATTATGTTTAGCCTATGAGAAAAAAAAGAGAACTGCCCAGCGTCGAGCCTGTAAAGCTTAAGATGATTTTCGGAATTCGACCTGGCATTGTGATATTATCAACAATTATCGCTGTCATATTGCTTGTATTCTTTCTCCTTTTCATGCTTCCTGGAATCGTGAAAGGCGGTAAATACGTTTCATTTGAATCAGAACTCACCGATGTCGGAGTATATCTGGACGGCAAATATCTAGGATCCACGCTTGGAAGCAGATATTTCATCCCATCTGGAGAACATGATGTAAGATACGTAAAATCCTCCATCACGATTGGTGAGACTACGATTGATATCTCTCATCCGATATTCTTTACCCTGCTATTTCATCGCACTGAGGATATCCAAGTTGAATATGAACACTCTGAAAAGCTTATTGATGCGGTTAATGAGACCTTCCTCTCCGAGGTCTCGGCATGGTCTAAGGTTACATCCTTTAACGCTGTTACGATCTTACCTCCTATTTTCAAAGACTATGCACTCGATATCACAGCCCTTGGAGAGCCTCTTGATCTGAAGATCTGGAATATGGCTTTGATGCACGTCTCAAGTAAAGAAATGTATCTTGATTACCTATCTGCCTGTGAGATTCTAAATATAGCACCGGTAATTACAGAGAATCTGTTTGCGCCAGATGAGAGAGCCTCTTATGACTATTCTCATAGTGCGGTAATGCCTGAAAAAGACGGGGATGAATTCTTCTCATATGAATCTGATATCTTCGAGATGGGTTCATATTTAGGAGAACACTACCCTTTGATAAATGAAAAGAGAATAGAAGCCAAGGTAGATGATTTCTCAATCGCATCCCGTCCTGTAAGTGAATATGAATACGCACTCTTTGTTCAAGAAAATCCAAAGTGGAGTGCAAGTAATAAGGAAAATCTCATAAAAGAAGGTCTTGTCGATGAGAACTACCTGATGGGTGTATCCTTATCAATCGGATATATTAGCTCAAGACCAATAAGGAATATCAGCTACTATGCAAGCCTTGCTTATATAGAGTGGCTTAGAAAAAAAGATGGCATTACATATCGCCTTCCGAGTGAGGCAGAATGGAGCTATGCAGCATACTCGGTACAGGATAAGAGCTATGCCACTAGCATCAACTGGTCGGATATGGATAATAGCAGACCTGAGATGATGATGGGAGGTGTATGGGAATTCACTTCATCGGAGTATGTTCCATTAAGCCGTGTTTTAAGCTATGATACATATTCTGTTGATGGCGATGATATAATAATAAAAGGTGGTTCATATCTTAATTCCCCTGATGAGGTGAACGCAGATACGGTTGGTCTGATATCAAAATCCACCTGTAGTGATTACGTCGGATTCAGGATTGCGAAATGAGTGATAGTATTAAACTTATTCAAAAGAATAAGAAGGCATATTTCAACTATGAGATGCTTGAGGAACTCGAATGCGGAGTTGCATTACAGGGTACTGAGGTCAAAAGCATCAGGGAAGGAAAATGCTCCTTCTCTGACAGCTATATAGTCATAAAGAACGGAGAACTCATTCTCATCGGCTTTTTGATTCAACCATACAGTCATGGAAATATTTTCAATCACGAGCCTTCAAGAAACAGAAAACTTCTTGCACACAGGATGGAGATAAAGAAATTCCAGAGAAAGGTTAATGAAAAAGGACTTACAATCGTTCCATTGGAAATCTATCTGAAAAACAATCTCGTCAAAATGAAGATTGCTCTTGCACGAGGAAAGAACGTAAGGGACAAGAAAGAAGCGATTAAAGAGAAGGACATGAAGATAGATGCCAGACGACAACTCAAGGAATTGAACTATTAATCTGAATTTGCCTTAAATCTTTCTCTGAATTTGCCTTAAATCTTTCTCTGAATTTGCCTTAAATCTCTTTTCAATTCTTTATTTTACAGTATAATATACTTAGGTAATATAATGAGTAGCGTAAATAGAGAAAAATATATAAAAAGAATAATCGATCCCATCCTTGTCAGATATCTAAATCGATTTGGTGCTGTATGTATAGAAGGCCCCAAATGGTGCGGTAAGACCTGGACGGCATCTTATCATTCAAAAAGTGAGTTTCTAGTTTCTCTTTCTGCAGGTGATTATCACAACAAAAGATTAGCAGAAATGTCTCCTTTTCTTGTTTTGCAGGGAGATAACCCTCGTTTAATAGATGAATGGCAGGATGTACCGGCATTATGGGATGCTGTAAGGATAGAAACAGATAAAAGAGGAGAAAAAGGATTATTTGTACTCACTGGGTCTGCTGGGCCGAGAAAAGATAAAAAACCTCTTCACAGTGGAGCTGGAAGAATCGGAAAATTGAAAATGGATACCATGTCACTATACGAAACAGGTGATTCCACAGGCGATGTTTCTCTAAAAGAATTATGTGAACATGGTATTTTGCGCCCAAAACTTGTCGATAAAGAAAGTAATCTAGAAGAACTTGCGTACTATATTGCAAGAGGAGGATGGCCAGGGAATCAAGGAGTAAGTCTAGAGGACGCTCTCTTACTGCCAGACTCTTACATAGCTGCAATTTTGGATAAAGATATTAATGAATTTGAAAATGAAACATATGAAAGAAAGAAAATGTTATCATTACTCAGATCTCTTGCACGTAATGAGAGTACTACCGCATCAAATAATAAACTTCTTAATGATATAAAAAACTATAAGGATGAGTCCCTCTCAGAAAACACAGTAAGTTCATATTTAAACGTGTTAGATCGCTTATTCCTCCTGAATAATCAGCAGCCTTTTTCATCCAATATACGTTCATCTGTTCGTGTAAAAAACAAAGAGAAAAGACATCTTATAGATACATCACTTGCTTGCTCGCTCTTAAATGCCTCTCCAGAAAGATTGATGAATGATTTAAACACTTTTGGTTTTCTTTTCGAGAGTTTATGCTACCACGATTTAAAGATTTATGCTCAATCTTTTGATGCAAAAGTTCTGCATTATCAGGATTACAAGGACAAGGAAATTGATGCCGTAGTAGAAATGAGAGACGGATCATGGTGTGCATTTGAAATAAAGTTAGGAGCAAATCAAATTGATGCAGCCGCAGAAAACCTGATCAAAATAAAATCTGATATTGAGAGAGAAAAAGGAAATCCCCCAAAAGAACTATGCGTCATTTCAGGCTTGGCCAATGCCGTAGAAACGAGAAGAGATGACGTTCATGTGATTCCAATTACCGCTTTAAAAAATTAGAGGCCAGAAATCCTGGCCCCAATGGAGGTGGGGAGACTCGAACTCCCGTCCTAACAGTCCATCCGAAAACGTCTACGGAACGTAGTAATGCTTCTTATTTTCCTTCCTTCTAGGCCGCATCACTAGCGTTGAAAGAAGGTATCACCCACTTAATCTCCCTTCCAAGTGAGTGCGCCTTGAAAGGAAAGCCCTGGTTTGTGTTGACCTCATCCAGCCTCAGAGCCTCGTCTGGAGAAGCCATGCTGCGTTTAATTAAGCAGCAAATGCAAGAGTTTCGACGTTGTCGTCTTCTTCTTTCTTTGCAGTTATTTTTTCTTGCCGGTTTTACAAGTCAGCTCTTGGCCCGCAGTCTCCGACCTGGTAAAGCAAGTCGAAACCAAAACACCCCCGCTTTGGCACTATCAATATACGAAAAGAATATAAAATCGTCAAGGATTGTTTTTTTCAAGATACTCAGAGAAAGAATCAAAGAAACTCTTTAAATCTCGGTATCTAAGTTTTGCATAGCTATCAAGATATGTGTCATCACGGTTTACAATCACGATGTTCCTACCCTTTCTTGCTGAAATATATGGAAGAGATGCAGCAGGATTTACGACAAGGGAAGAGCCAAGTACGATTACAAGATCCGCATTATAAAACGCATTTTCAGCCCTAGTGAGCAGGCTCATATCAAGATTCTCCCCATAAAACACTATATCTGGTTTAATCACTCCTTTACATGTTGAACATATGGGAAGCTTATCAGAGTGTACTGCATTTGAAATCTCTTTATACTCATGGTAGCTGTGACAGTTCATACAGTATCCTCTCTCCAGCGTACCATGAAGAGGAAAGACCTTCCTGCTTCCTGCCCTCTCGTGAAGAAAATCTATGTTCTGAGTAAAGATTCCTTCAGTAATAAAGCCAATATCCTCAGCCTTCTTCAGCGTTTTATGTATTATGTTCGGTTCAGCCTGATCGATATTGTACCAGTTATCTTTTGCCCATGAATAAAAGACATCGGGATGTTCTTTGAAAAAATCGATATCTAAAATTTCCTCTACCCTCATGTGACCGAACTCTTTGCTGTATAATCCATCAGAGCTCCTGAAATCAGGAATACCGGAGAGTGTGGAAACCCCTGCACCGGTGAGCACAACTTGTCGCTTAGATTTCTCCAATAAGGAGAAAAATTCCTCAAACATCTATCTCCTCTCCCCTATAAGTGTTTCCATTAAGCTCTGTAAGCCTTACACGTACCATATCTCCCTTCACATGCGCTTTTTTCGGCATGAAGGAAACCATGTCATTATGCTCGTTGTAACCTAAGAGACGGTCTTTATCGTCCCGTGTGTTACCTCTAATCAGGACTTTCGTCTCGAATGGAAGGCGGGACTCCTTTATCCTATGAGCCCTATCAAGCTGCTCCTGTATAAGTCTTTCTAATCGTCTTATTTTCTCTTCTTCCTCAATCTGAAGATCCATCTTCGCACTTGGGGTACCTTCTCTTGGATTATAGTAATACATGAATGCTTCCGTGCATCCCATTATCTCCATCATAGAGAGGGTTTCCTCGTATTCAGATTCCGTCTCCGATGGAAAACCGACCATGACATCTGTAGAAAAAGTAAGATCTTTTATCTCTCTTCTCATTTTCTCCACTAAAGCTATGAAATCCTCTCTCGTCGTCTTACGGTTCATCAGTTTCAGTATTCTTGAGGAGCCGGATTGCATTGGAAGATGAATATGAGAGCATATCCTTTCTTTCTCACTTATGACCTTTATCAGATGATCGGAGAAATCTTTGGGATGAGGGGACTCGAAACGTACAAATTCTATTGAATCAAGCAATGGATAGATTATTTCTAGAAGAGTTGGGAAATCGACAGTCTGCCCCTCGTATTCGGCATGGTAGCTGTTTACATTCTGTCCAAGAAGAGTTATTTCCTTAACTCCTTTTTGCTCAAGAAACCTTATTTCACTTAATATCGATTCAACGCTCCTGCTGACTTCTCTTCCCCTTACATAAGGAACGATGCAGTACGAGCAGAAATTATTACATCCGTTCATAATTGGAACATACGATGAGAAAGAGCCTTCCTCATAATATGAAGAGAGGAAGCTATAGCTGTCTTTCTTCTCCAAGCGGTCAGAAAGGATGTAAGAAGGAATCTCCTCCTTCTCGTTTGTTCCGATAACGGCATCCACGAAAGGAGCCTCTTTTTTCATCTCATCTTTAAGTCGCTCAGCCATGCACCCAGTGACTATCAGCTTAAGGCCGCCATTCTTTTTCTTCTTTATGGAATTAAAATACCCAAGACGACCCCAGATACGGTTCTCTGCGGTCTTTCTGACAGAACAGGTATTTATAATAACTACATCGGCATTCTCCGCATCTTCCGTCTTCTCTATCCCCTGTCCTTTTAATAAGAGCTCTATAGCACTGCTTTCAGCCATATTAAGCTGACAGCCGTATGTCTCGATCAAATATCTCAATTTCCTCTCCTTTCTGCAGCAATAAATGTATTTTCCATGAGCATTGACACAGTCATTAACCCAACCCCTCCGGGAACCGGAGTAATCTGGCAGTCCGTATTTTCAAAAGAAAGATAATCTGCATCCCCGACAAGGTGGAATCCTTTTTCCCTTGTCGCATCTTTAATTCGGTTGACACCTACATCAATAATCACGGCATCACTTCTGCACATCTTACTATTAAGAGTTCCAACCTTGCCTGTAGCAACTATTATGATATCCGCATCAGCCGTATACTCTTTGACATCTGGAGTCTTCGTGTTACATACAGTCACAGTAGCATCGAGACCTTTCCTCATTAAGAGCATTGCCATGGGTTTGCCTACGATATTGCTTCGCCCGAGTATGACTATCTTCTTAGATACCGTTGTAATATCATAGTACTCCAGTATCTTTAAAATTCCTTTAGGCGTGCAGGGAATGAAACAATCCTCTCCCAAACATAATCTGCCGACATTAACGGGTGAAAAACCATCTACATCCTTATCTGGATTGATCGCCTCTATTATTCTCTTCTCATCTATATGCGAAGGAAGAGGAAGTTGAACAAGAATTCCATCAACATCATCCCTTGCATTAAGCTCCGAGATAAGAGACAATATCTCATCCTCTTTCACATCTTCATCAAATCTATAATCAAAATGCAGAAAACCCAGACGTGAGCAGAAAGCATGCTTATTGTTGACATAAGTCTCGCTTGCCGCATCATGCCCAACAAGAATTACAGCTAAAGAAGGCGCCCTATTTCCTTTTGCTACAAAAGAATCCGTTTTAGCTTTCAACTCCAGCTCAATCTTTTCCTGAATTTTTTTACAGCCTAATCTTCTCATCAGAATTACTTTTAACCGATTTACTCTTTTTTCTCAATGCATTTGCCTATATTTGGAATTTCTAGTAGACTTTCAGAAGGAGTAAAAATGAAGAAATTATTCTTAATAGTTCTTCTTGCCGTATCTTTAATAAGTGGCGCAACCGCCGCTCCATATTACGATGCGGGAAGTCAGATGTTCTCTATAAACGTAGGACCTACTATTCCTTTTTTCACTTATAACGGAAAGGATAATCAGACTTTATTCTGGCCAGGACTTAACGAACCTGGAAAACTCGAAAATACTAATGAGTATGTAGGTGGAATAGGTTCTATTTCCTATCAGGTATTTTTGAATGAGTACTGGGCTCTAGGTGGAGAGCTTGGATACCAGTTTAACTATGTAGCAGGAACTGATATCTTCGCATCAGTGCCTATCAATCTCAAGGTTTCATATTATCCCGTTCAGACCGGCGTATTTGATCTTCCTATTTCATTAGCAGCAGGACTGAACTATATCAGTTTTAAGGACAATTCCAAACTTACATTCTCTGCCAAACTTGAAATCGGTGGAATGTTCTACTTCAATGATGAATGGGGTTTAGGTGCTATTGCCGGATTAAACTTCATTCCAGAAATCTATCTTACCGAAGATAGGAAAATCTATAGTGGTATAGAAGCATATATCCCAATAACGGTAAGCGTTGCATATAGGCACTAAGAGAGGAGAAAAGATGAAAAAACTATTTATTATATTTTTAACTTTAATTGCTGTATTGTTCTCCTCATGCAACCCTGACTCGATGACATCCGTCTTGTTCGACAAGACTCATGCCCAGCCTAGCAGTGATTTTACTATTTTCTCATATGTTGGAGACTATGATGATTCAAGAATTGTTCTAGGTACTAACCTTGGAATAATGCTTTATGATTTAAGTAAGGATTCTAATCCTTCAACAATAATTGTCTCACCTCAAGCTACTCCCCTGTTTCTAGTTTCTGATTCGACAAATAAATATGTCGTATATAATGAGCAGAAAACTGATCAATATCCAGCAAAAATCAAAGCAGCTAATATTAATGCTATTTTAAGCAATGGTGAAAACAAAATAGTTGATGCAAAGGTTCTAATCGATGGTGAACCAATATCAATATCGACAGTCTATGCGTTTGCAGACCAAGATTCTAAAAGAGTTTCATATACGATTCAAGAAACTAAGGATAAAGAAAGTGAAACAATTGCTTTCCATCATGTAAATTCAGTTACTTCTGCTTTGAGTGATGGTATATTGAATGTTACAATTATTACTGCAGAATCCAGCAAAGCTTCTTCTAATTCCGATCTTGCCGCATACATTGTCGGAGATGGTTACATTACATATTTAAATGAAGATGCAGATTATAATAAGGTTTTTAAAATTGATGATGAAGACATAAATCCTTCGGATACAGGAGATGTAACATGTAAGAATACTGATTTTATTTCCTATTATGGTGAATATAATACCCATGCTATTCTTGTTGACGGAGTTGGAAGAGTTTATGTTGATGGTCAAGAGAAACCTGATTATGGCACCTTCCCTCTAGATAACAGAAGAGTCGCATACAGTACTGTAATGGATTCTAAACTTTTCGTTTGTTATAAATATGGACCTGAGGTTCTTACCTTTGCTGATTCCGAGAGTGAAATTAAAATTGATCAGTTGGATACCAGCGACATAAACAATGAGACGGTTGTCGGCATAAAGAAGTATAACAATACCTATTATGTCATTACTGAAGAGTCTGAAATAATAAGGACAAGTTTAGGTCTTTAAGAAGCGTTTTTTCGGCCTCAGGTTTTCCTGAGGTCTTTTTTTCTTAAGTTGACTTCTCTAATATCATCTACTAATTTGAAAACACAAGGAGGAAGACGTGAAAAAACTTTTTATTATTTTTTCACTGATTTTCATTTCAGTTTTTAATATTTATTCTTTTGATTTAATCGTTCCATCCGCTGATGATGAGAGCTATGTATTGATGGACGGGGATGAGGAATTCATCGTAGATGATTCCGTCTATATGAAATATGCATTTGATCGTAGTGTCAATGTAGAACGTTTCTCAGATACCATCACACTGATCAGTTATGATGATGAAGAGATGCTCGTACTGCTTAATGCCACAGAGGATGATCTTAGTGTGCAGAAGTTCATGCTGAGATTCTCAGTAGATGAGCCGGATGTCCTTATCGTTAATAGTCCTATTGACTTTGAACTCTTAGAAGAGATTGATGCGGATGATTTATATATCTCAGGGTTGATTTCACCAGATGAGAGGGCGATGCTCAGAAGAATGGATATGGATTTCGTAGAACTTGACATCTCTTCAATTCTAAGATTGACCAGAGATGGGATCTCCGTGATATCCGGCAACAAAAATAATGGCCAGAATGGTGGATTCTATGTAAGCTGCCCCAACTGCGGAACTATGATATATGTTCCTCTCCAGTAGGCTTCTTTTTGAATATAAAGAACTTTCCTGCAAGATAATTACATAATCCGACTACGAGGTTGGAGATGAATTTCCAAAGGGTGTGGTTGTAAGATAGGATATCAACAGCGATGAACATTATGACCACATCCAGTATTCCACTCGCCAGACGACAGAAATAGAAATACCCAAGTTCCTTTATCATCCCGTGTTGCATCACTTCCCCTGCCTTTCCACGGAACACGATATATTTATTCGTAAAGAATGCGAAAGTGACCGCTAAGAACCACGATAGAGCAACCGAGGGAACATTGGGCATTCCAATCAGGGTGTAAAACAATTCATAGCTAAGCATGTTAACTGCTGTAGCTGCAGCTCCGAAGATGCAGTAGAGCAGAAAATCGAACCTGCGTAGAAAAGCAAATATACCCATAAATGCTAGTCTTCTAAGACCTCGTGAAGAATTTTTCTTACCTCATCATCGATATACACCTCATCAATCTCATCATGCGTAAGACCGATGAATTCATGGCATGTGTAATGTATCCATCTTGAATCTGATTCTTTTTCAAGAACGTGTTTGCGGCACCAGTAATCGGGCTGTACGGGAAGATGAGCCTGATCCCCATAGAGCTTTACCTTATAATCGTATACTGCGACCTTGATATCCTCTCTTGGAATACCAGCCTCCATTACGGTATTCACAAGTGCGTTAACAGTCATACCCGTATCGAAGATATCATCAACGATAAGAACCTTCATGCCTTTTTTCAAAGCTTTGGGACTGACCGTCCATCCATCGATATCGACATGGTTCGAATGCTCTCTAACATCACCGTAGCTTCTTGCGACAACAGCCGCATAGAATACCGGAGTCTTATTCTCCTTCATGGCAACAAGCTTATAATACTCACTCATGACGTTTGCCATGTAGGCACCACCTCTGAGGGAATCATAGATGATATCAGGAACGAAATTATCCGTCTTGTGCATCTTATATACCAGCTTAAGTGCTGCGTCACGGATCATATCACATGTTATAAATTCCTTGCTGCTCATTCTTCCTCCTATACGGTCATTATCTCCGCACCGTTTTCTGTTATAGCAACGGTATGTTCCCAGTGGCATGCTATGGAACCGTCTACGGTTTTTACGGTCCAGCCATCGCTAAGATCCCTGATCTTCCAGGATCCGATATTAATCATCGGCTCTATGGCAATCACCATCCCCTCTCTCAACTTAGGATTAGGGTTACGTAGAGACACATAATTAAATACGCAAGGATCCTCATGGATGGAAAATCCAACACCATGTCCACAGTAATCCCTCACGATTCCATACCCATACGGTTTGCATGTATCCTCAACAGCTTGGGCGATATCATGAAGCCGCGCTCCCTTCCTCCCCGCTGCATCGATTGCGTTATAAAGAGCTTTCTCAGTAACAACATTAAGCTGATGAACCTCGGCAGAGACCTTGCCTATCTCATACGTATGCGTACTGTCAGATACATAGCCATCAAGATCAAGGGTAATATCTACGGAGACGAGATCACCCTCTTTTAAAACTATCTTTTTTGATGGAATACCGTGTATGACCGTGTCATTTACGGATACACAAGTTGCCGCAGGGTATCCCATATATCCGTAGCAAGATGCCACCGCATGATGCTTTTTAATATAATCATGACAGATCTTATCTACATCATATGTGCTCATGCCTTCAGCAATCTGGCCATCAAGATGTCTAAAGAGATCTGCGAGCAGATGTCCGCTCTTCCTTATCCCCTCTATCTCTTGTCTGTTCTTAAGCTGTATCATTATGCGAAATCCTTTACAAAAGTATCGAGTATCCCATTGATGAACTTATAGGATACATCGTTGGAAAGGCTTTGTGAGAGTTTTACAGCCTGATCAATGATAATCGTAGGATGAGTATCCTTTAGGTTCTCAATCTGGAAGAATGAGATTCTCAGAATGTTCCTATCCACGATATTTATCTTCTCTATCGGCCTTTTAATGGAATATGTCGATATCAGCTTATCGAGGTGCTCAAGATTCTCAAGCACCCCTGTGATAAGATAACGGGCGAATATGATTTCATCCTCATTGAGAGCTTTCATCTCTTCTTCACTCATTCCTGGGAATATTGATAGATCAACTTCCTCATTCAACTGATTATTGAAATCAAGGCTATAAAGAGTAGAGACAGCAATCTGTCTGGAAAGACTTCTTCCGCTAAGCATCAGTAAATCCTCACCCTAGCCTCAGATTTCAATTCCTCAATGAGGTCGTTAAGTGCACTTGTCATGATAGCATTGGCTTCCTGCTGCGCAAGAGCCTGCCTGATATACTCCCTGACAGTAAGAGTATCCTCAGGACTTACTGTATCATCGAGTTCCAAAATCTTTCCATCGTTATGAACAGAGACTTTTACAATATGGTATCCGAGATTTGACTCGAGCATGGAGGAAACCTCCCCCGGTCTCATTGCAACAACGGTATCAACGAAATAATCACCAAGACCCGCACGAGCCGTTGTATTATCAAGCGTTAGCCAGCCGATATCCCCGCCTATGCTCTTTGACCCCTCATCCCGAGAGTAGTCCTGGACGGCCTGTTCAAATGTGATCTGTCCAGTTTTAATCTTCTCCGCAACATCTATGAGTAAAGCGGCATTCTCATCATTAGTCGCATCATCCTCTGCAAACGGAATGAAGATATGGGCAAGCCTGACATTCTCAGGGCTATAGAAACTCTGCTTGTTCCTGCGGTAGAAAGTCTCTATCGTATCATTAGGAATCTGTATGTTTGCAACCTGCTGCTGAATCAGTGTACCCTTCTTCATGCTAAGGTACTGATTAACAAGAAGCTGCTCCCTGATATCCTCCCTATACTCCTCATAAGTCAGACCGGTCTGGCTCATAAGAAGCTCTTCATACTGATCATCTGTAAGACTCTGGCCTACCTGTGCCTCGATTGTGGCCCTCTGCTGTGCCATTACCTGGTCGAGCATCTGATCGTTTATCACAACTCCATCACGCTCTGCCCCTTGGAGGAAGACCTCGTCATTTACCATTACGTTTATAATCTCATCCCTGCCGATATTGACACCCGCAGCCTGATACTCAGCCATAGTCTCATCAACCTCAGCATTCGTAATAGCCTTGTTCCTAATAAGATTAACAGTCGCAGCTGGAGCGCCTACAAGCGTGGAGCCCGATGTAAGAGGTGCTGCGAAAGAAGAGCATAAAAGTGTAAAAGCAAGTATGAGAGTTAAGATAATTCTTTTATTTTTCATTTTAATTCCTTTCTAGTTTTAGATGTTTTGCCATTGTATAAGCATCATTTTCTTTAGTAATAATCTCACTTAAAGTAAGAAACATTCCTTCACTTTCCATTACCTTCATGAGATTCTGAAGCGCAGCGTTCTGCCTAAGCCCTGAAGAGACAAAGCCAAGGCATCTCTTTCCCGCAGCTCCTGGTACGACACGTAGAAAATTCCTCAGCTGATCTGGAACTTTAGAACTAAAGAGGCCTAATGGCTCAGTTCCAATGATGATAAAATCAAAATACGTGAGTCTTTGATCCGTATCAACATATGCATTAAAGACCTTAACCATATGGGACTGTTCTTCAAGTCCCTTAGCTAAAGCCTTTGAAATCTTTTCAAGATTACTGCTTGTATTGCTTTTGGGGCAATAAATGATAGCTATATTCAAAATTCTCTCCTTATAAGAAAAGAATAAGCCGACCTCAGGAGATAATCAAGGTCGGCTCAAATTTTTTCTGAACTTAATTTGCTGCTTCAGCCGTCTCTGCACTCTCTTGTGCTGCTACGCTCTCAGTATTAACAGCATCGCTCTCAAGCCAGGTCGTTCCTGCCTCTGTCTGCTGCTGCTCAGCAACTGCAACTACATTATCAGCACCCCTGTTGAACAGAGCTACGAGAAGAGCAAGCACCATGAAGGCAACTGCCAGTATCGTAGTCGCTTTTGTAAGAAACGTCGAAGAGGAACCTCCGAAAGCGGACTCACTTGTTCCACCGAAGATACCACCAAGTCCAGTGCTCTTCTCATCCTGGATTGCAACAAGGAAAATCAGAAGCAATGCGACAACGATGAAAAGAACCAAAAGGATAATACTCAAAACACCCATTCTTTCTCTACTCCGAAAGTTATTTGTCAAAAGTCAAGATAGGAAGGAAATCTGCAACAGAGAGGCTTGCACCTCCAACTAATGCGCCGTCGATATTCTCCTTCGCCATCAAAGCTTTTACGTTGTTAGCCTTAACAGAACCACCATACTGTATAATAAGGTTTTCTGCAATATCTTTTGAGAATAAAGATTGAACAGTTTTCCTTATGAACTCGTGAGCGCTCTCAGCATCCTCAGGTGTAGCCGTCTTACCGGTACCGATTGCCCAAACAGGCTCGTAAGCGATTGTAATATGCTTCATATCTTCGCTCTTTACATCCTTAAGACCGACTTCAAGCTGAGCGGAGAGTACCTCTTCTAGCTTACCTGACTCTCTCTCCTCCAGCGTCTCACCAATGCAGTAAACGACATCCATTGAATGAGAGAGGGCAAGAAGAATCTTCCTGTTAATGCTCTCATTCGTCTCTCCGTAATACTGCCTTCTCTCACTGTGTCCAAGAATAACAGTATTAACACCGAGATCAAGGAGGAAGAGAGGGGAAACCTCTCCTGTATATGCACCCTTGTCATGGTCTGCCATGTTCTGTGCCGCTACGATGATAGGACTATCCTTAAGAACTTCAAGTACTGCGGGAATAGTAACGAAAGGTGGGGCTACCATCATCTTCACATCCGCACCACTTTCCTTTACAGCATCAAGGAGGGCCGAGGCAAATGCCCTACCCTCACTTGGAGCCATGTTCATCTTCCAGTTTCCTGCGATGTATGGTTTTCTCATCTTATTTCTCCAGAGCCTTGATACCAGGGAGTGTCTTTCCTTCAAGGAATTCAAGTGATGCACCACCACCGGTTGAAACGTGGCTGATCTTAGAAGCAAGTCCAAACTTGTTGATAGCTGCAACACTGTCTCCGCCACCTACGACGCTTGTCGCATCGCTCTCTGCAAGAGCCTTAGCAACCTCTCCTGTTCCCTTGCTGAATGCTTCGAACTCGAATACGCCCATAGGTCCGTTCCAGACGACACTCTTGGCCTTCTTAATCTCATCAACAATCATGGCAACTGTCTTTGGTCCGATATCCATACCCATGAGGTTCTCTGGGATATCTACAGAATCAACAGCAACTGGTGCAGCGTTCTCATTAAACTCCGCAGCACATACATGATCGACAGGAAGGATTACCTTAACTCCCTTCTCCTTAGCCTTCTCTAAGAATGCCTTTGCTGTATCCTGATAATCAGGCTCGAAAAGGCTCTTTCCAATGCTGTGTCCCTCAACCTTCAGGAACGTATAAGCCATACCACCGCCAATTACTACGGTTGAGCATGTCTTTACAAGTGATTCAAGAACTGTAATCTTACTGGAAACCTTACTGCCTCCGATAACAGCAACAAAAGGCTGCTCTGGATTCTCAAGAAGTGGTGCCATGAACTTTACTTCCTTCTCAATCAGGAAGCCAGCGTAAGATGGAAGATAGTGTGAAACACCTTCTGTTGAAGCATGTGCCCTGTGTGCTGTACCGAAAGCATCGTTACAATAAAGATCACCATAGCTTGCGAGTGTCTTTGCAAACTCTGGATCGTTAGCCTCTTCCTCCTTATAGAACCTGACGTTCTCGAGAAGAAGGACCTCACCTGGCTTGAGAGCCTTAACTTCCTTCTCCACCTCAGGTCCGATTACATCTGGAGCAAGCTTTACAGGAGATCCGAGAAGAGCTTCAAACTCCTTGGCAATAGGAGCCATGGAGAAATCAGGATTCTTCTGTCCCTTTGGACGACCAAAATGGCTCATAACTACAAGAGATGCTCCCTGCTCAAGAATATACTTGACAGTTGGAAGAGCCGCCTTGATTCTAGTGTTATCCGTTACAACACCATTTTTTAGAGGAACGTTGAAATCAACACGGATAAGAACTCTTTTTCCTTTTAAATCAGCTTCATTAATTGTATTTAACTGCATTTTGAACTTCCTTATTTATTAATAAAGCCTGCCAGACGGCAGGCCCAAACTCCGGGCATAAGCCGGAAAGATTCAAAGTAACGGGAATTAACCGTTTACCTTCTTCATGTATGCGATGAGATCGAGAACTTTGTTTGAGTATCCGATTTCATTGTCATACCATGATACAACCTTTACGAATGTATCTGTAAGAGCGATACCAGCCTTGGCATCAAAGATTGATGTTCTTGTATCTCCGAGGAAGTCTGAAGAAACAACTGCATCCTCTGTGTATCCGAGAATACCCTTGAGCTCTCCCTCGCTTGCTTCCTTCATAGCAGCGCAGATCTCGTCATACTTTGCTGGCTTAGCAAGGTTAACTGTGAGGTCAACGACTGATACATCAAGAGTAGGAACTCTCATTGACATACCTGTGAGCTTACCGTTGAGAGAAGGAATAACCTTTCCTACAGCCTTTGCAGCACCTGTTGAAGATGGGATGATGTTGCCGCTAGCAGCTCTTCCACCTCTCCAGTCCTTCATTGAAGGTCCGTCAACAGTCTTCTGTGTAGCTGTTGTGGAGTGAACTGTAGTCATAAGACCGTCAACAATACCGAACTTGTCGTTGAGAACCTTTGCAATTGGAGCAAGGCAGTTTGTTGTGCAAGATGCGTTTGAAACGAACTGTGTTCCCTTTACATAGGACTTCTCGTTAACACCGACAACGAACATCGGAGTATCATCCTTTGAAGGAGCTGACATTACAACATACTTTGCACCTGCATTGATATGAGCCTGTGCCTTTTCCTTTGTAAGGAAGAGTCCTGTTGATTCAACAACATACTCTGCACCTACTTCGTCCCACTTGAGCTCGTTAGGATCCTTGCATGCTGTTACGCGGATTTTCTTTCCGTTTACGATAAGAAGTGACTTCTCAACATCAGCCTCGATTGTTCCCTCGAAGTGACCATGCATTGTATCATACTTGAGCATGTAAGCAAGA
This sequence comes from uncultured Spirochaetaceae bacterium, assembly GCA_944390015.1. GTDB lineage: Bacteria > Spirochaetota > Spirochaetia > Sphaerochaetales > Sphaerochaetaceae > Ornithospirochaeta. The sequence goes on along the minus strand of CALXOL010000006.1, from coordinate 29,717 downwards.
TAGTCTACAGGGCAGAGGTCGTTGATTCCAACAACTTCAACCTCAGGGCGGGACATAGCAGCGCGGAATACGAAGCGTCCGATTCTTCCGAATCCATTGATACCGATTTTCATTATTTTTCTCCTTCTAATGATTGTTTTCCAATCGATAATATTATATCTGATTTCATCAGAATAGATAACACTTTTTCCAAAAAGAGTAAAGTTTTTTTCTTATATTAATAAGAAGTCAACACTTATAGCCCAGTTTGGTCATTATATCTTCCTGTTTTAAAAGCATTTCCTCTTTTGTAAAATCATTACTCTCATGGTCAAATCCCATGAGATGCATCACGCCATGCAGCATGATACGGGTAAGTTCCTCGGAAAAAGGAACACCAAAGGAAGATGCGTTCCGTCCCACGGCATCAAGACTGATGAAAATATCACCAAGCTCCTCAGAAAACCCAAAATCCGGAAATGACTCATCATCCTTGAGCCTGAATGTAAGCACATCAGTCGGCTCATCCTTCTCACGATATTGACTGTTTAACTTCCTGATTTCCTCATCAGAGACAAAGGTTATAGAGAAATCACCGCTTGCTCCAAGAGCCTCAATAATTGAATCCAGACGTGACTCATATAGGGCAATATCGTCTATTCTTCCTTCTTCGCTTTCTGAAAAATAAATCTCGTACATCTTACTCCTTATCGTACTCTATCCTCTGGTGGTCACGGCCAATGAGAGAGCGGATGAAAGTATCCTTGATTTTTACAAGATCGGTAAGCGTGAGCTTACTGTCTGCAAGCTGGTTATGGTTTATCTTGCTTATGATGATGCTCATTATGAGCCTGTCGTATTTCTGTGTGTTAGGATTCTTAAGCGTGCGGCTTGCAGCCTCTGTGCAGTCGGCAAGCATTACTATCGCAGCCTCCGGAGTCTGAGGAATATCGCTGTTATATCTGAAATCCTCCTCATGCACAAGACGGCTTCCATCAGGATTATTCTTCTTCGCCTCGTTGTAGAAATACATGATGATATCATTCCCATGGTGCTGGCTTATGATATCCAGAACCTCCTGAGGCAGTCCTATCTCCCTACCCTTCTCGACACCGAGTTTGACATGGCTCTTTATGATTGCCGCAGAGAGGTTGTTGTTCAAATCATCATGCGCATTACCTTTTCCACTCTGGTTTTCAATGAAGTACTCAGGGTGTTCAGCCTTTCCGATATCATGATAGAGAGCTCCGACCCTAGTAAGCTCCGCATCGGCTCCAATGGCCTTAGCAGCGGCATAGCTCATGTCCGAAACGTTCTTCACATGATTGAAAGTACCCTGTGCGACCTGGCTTAATCGGTTTAGCGTCGGGGAGTCGGTATAAGAGAGCTCATGCAGACGGAACTGTGTCGGGAGGTTGAACACCTTCTCAAGGATTGGAAGGATTACGGATACTGCTATATATGTCACGAGCACGTTAAGTATTATAAATACGATATTGCTTGCAAGCACATCATATGTATACCCGTTTATCATGGAGAATACCGCGGTACTGAATGCGGCGATCAAGGCCGAATAAAGAGCCTCATAGATGACATCGATCCTGTTTGTTCCCTTTCTTACGAAAAGCACCGATGCCTCTATAACGACAAGAAGGTGAAAGAAAGTAAAACGGCTCGAGGTCGGGAAAAGAACTGCGAATCCCGCGGTGACGAAGCCGACTGAGAATCCGATTCTCCTCTTATTTGTAATGCATGTGAAAAGCACAGGAAGAAAAAGGAATGGAAGAATCGGGTCTACCGTAATACGCTCGGAAGTATAAAGAACGCCGCGCATGAATATAAAACTAAGGATAAGAATAATGATGACACCGGATAAAAACAGGATTGAATAGAGTGGAATCCTGTATTTGTACTGGATGGATGAGATGAAGAATACCGTTGCAAAGGAAAGAATCGTAAATAAAAGTATTGCATCGGAAATAAGCGTCGAGAGAGGGGTATCCACCTTCAATGCATTGATCTGATCTATGATTCTCAGATCCTGGTCTGTGATAATAGCATCACGCTCTATTATGAGATCCCCTTCTTCAAGTCTTATGGAGACAGGTGGGGTTGCTTTAGCAGCGCTCTCTCTTTCCCTTTCGGTCTCAATCGCATCATAGCCGATATTCGATGAGACGAGCATCTTCACCGCCTGTGCGATTATTATGATATTGCGCTCCCCCATCTGTCTATAATTATCGAATCCGAAGTTAATCACATATTCATAAAGCTCATCAATCGTCAAAAGAGAGGATACTGGGATTTTTTCAACATGGATGGCATAGTCATTATCAATTCGTTCCGCATTGACCTCATAATACCCGTCATCCATTATACGATTGAGATCCTCTCCTGTGAAAACACCTGATGCGAGCACCCTCTTGACAACATCCTCAAGCACACCCGTTACCAGATTCCTGTCCCTATCGGAAAGATTGAGTATCTGATTTGTAACATAATTGTCCAATATCCCAGTCTCACGCAGAACGGCATATGGGCTTGTCGCACTCTCTGGATTTATCGCCTGAACATAGCTGCGTGTCAGATTAACGGTATTTAGAGTATTCAATAAATCAATTGAGAAATATGGAAGCACCGCCTTTCTTGCATTGTTGCGCTCATTCTCCGTGGCGATCTCATCTATGAAATTCACGCTCTGGGGGGAATAGACATCCTCATCACTGAGCTCCCCTGCCTGATAATCCCTGCTGAGCTCTATCTGCCTCATCGTAGAATTAGGAAGTAAGACGGGGATAAGAACACCGATTACGATTGATAAGACAAAGAGAACTATGTATGCAGTCTTCTGCACTTTAGAGAAATAACTCCAAACTTCTTTAAACGTCTGGTTTCCCATCTTCATCCTCCTTCTCGTAAGCGTTAAGTATATCCCGGACTATCCTGCTGCGCTGGGTATCCTTACTTGTAAATTCTACAATGCCGAGAGCTTTAATTCCAGAAAGTTTTTTTATCGCATCGGTAAGTCCCGACCTCTCTTTGAATGGAAGGTCTATCTGACTCGGATCACCCGTGATTATCGCCTTGCTCCCCTCGCCAAGCCTTGTAAGGAACATCTTCATCTGCCCTACTGTCGCATTCTGTGCCTCATCGAGTATTACAATGCTGTCCCGAATGCTTCTTCCCCTCATATATGCCAGTGGGCTGATCTCTATCTCACCCTGCTCCTCCATCCTTTTAATCTGACTTAGAGGAAGGAAGACCTCCATCGCATCGTAAAGAGGTCTTAGATAAGGGGATAGTTTAGCCATAAGATCACCTGGGAGAAATCCAAGGGACTCTCCAGCCTCAACTACGGGACGGGTAAGAACTATCTTCTTTCTTTTTGAACTCAAAAGTTCGTTAAGGGCATATGCGATGGCAAGAAAAGTCTTTCCAGTCCCTGCAGGTCCATAGGCGAAGATGACCTGGCAATCCCTGAGAGCACTAATATACTCCCTCTGCATTATGCTCTTAGGCCATATGGATTTCTGAGCAACGGTAATAACTGACTCATTTTGGCAGAAATTACTCCTGATATCCTCATATGCCATGAAGATCTCAGCCTCCGTAAGACTGCCTTTGAGCTGAGCATCCTCTTCCAGGCGTTTGAAAAACGGGATGAAAAGCTCGGCATGGCGATCTGCTGAGATGATATTTCCCTTGATTGTAATCTCAATGCCCAAAAGAAGCTCAATATATGCGAGATTGCTGTCATTAGCTCCAAGAATCCTTACAGCGGACTCCTGGGATGAAAAAGCATATGATTCAATCAAATTCAATTACTCCTTATCCATGCATCGCCCTGCATCTCCCAGCTCTCATCAATTTTCAGATCAGGGAATGTGTTCCAACTGAGATATATGCTGAACTCTGGAATAAAGCGATATTCATCATCGGATAATACAACCGAAGATGAGTAATTGCAATGGAGAGCCCAGTCCTGCATGTAATGGACTATCTCAAGAGAGATCGATGACATGTTGAAATTAGTATTATAGCGGCCGGAGCCGATGAAATCAAAACTCCTCATAAGATCCTGCCATAGTTTTGTAAAGCTGAATGCACCGTTATCCTCATAAGAGCCGAAATTGTTATTCGCACTTGTGAAGCTGAGGCGGAAGTCAAGAAACTCCGCGATTGAGAATATTATGGAAGGTGTTATCGTGAAACTTGATGAGGCGATGTTCCTTATATCGAGGTTAAGAGCAGAAGAGAGCGCAAGAGATAGATATAGCCTTCCCCTCCAGGACTGGATGACGATGTCGGAGGCGCTGATTCTTGCATTTACAGTACTAAGTTCAAGATTAGATAGAGGTCCTGTGAAATCAAAATAACATGTAAAGTATGGAACGGTGAATATTGTCTTTAGCGATGATACGTAGTTCCTGCTTCCAGTGGATGCATCAAGGCCTTTCCATTCAAGCTGCTCGGTTATACTGTAGCGCTTATCCTCAGTCCTGAGAGCAAGCTGTGCATCTATCTCAAGTGGAGAAATGAAATCAGAGGGAGAGTAATCCGCACTCTGATAGGAAAAAGATGATGAGGCTACGAGATTCGTTCCGTTATATGAGAGGGAAAGTCGTATAAGATCGGATAAAAACCTGTTCTCATCCCCCTCGCTGTTCTGAAAGCGATAGGAAAATGACGCGGCAAAATCATCATAGCGATAGCTCAATGAGGGAGTAAGGCTCCCCGTCAATGGATATAGCGTATAGCTTATCGAAGGGGTGAACGCACCTATTATGGAATCAAACGTCTTACTCAGGGATATTGAATGCGCACTTACATGATCCTTATCAAATGCCCATAAGCTCTCATTTCTTAAAGTGCTTCCATCAAGATAGTTACGTTTTATCTCATAAGCCCTGTTCGTAAGACTGTACTTCAGTCCGATAAGGGGAATTTCAGCCTCTATCGTGTTTGTGACGAAAAACTCATCACTCCATTCAACATCCCCATCCTCCTCACGTGAATAGGAATAGGAGGGCGTGATTATACTCCTTAAATTGAAGTATTCTCCTAAATCCAGTTCCGTCGTAAGCCTAAGAGAGGTATCTGAGGAAAAATCTGAGGATGTAATGAGAGAATCGTCATACTCGATGTTGTTCTCCAGATTTTCTGAGAAGCTGTATCCCATTCCGATAGAATACGTACTGCTTGTATGGCCGCTTCTTATCATCTCATCATGGTATATATCATATAGTAGTGGATCTGAGAGCAGGAAACGGTCGGCCTCATCAAGGGTCTCCTCACTCTCCCCTTCACCCTCATATTCGAAATTGAAAACAGAACCGCTTGCACTCATCCTGAGTTCAGGAAGGTATATGTAATCGAGATCATATTCGCCGTTTGAATATGAGTAACGGCTCTCTGTACGGAGGCGCGATATTGAAAAGGATGAGAGGAAATCATTTCTGAGTGCAGATGGAAGGGAATACCTAAGCTCTGCATAGCGGGAAAACGATGTTATTGAAGATGAATATGTGCTTGGAAATGCCGGAGTCTGCAGGAAAAGGGATTCTATGGAGAATCTAGAGAGCCTGTTACCGTAATCAATAAGTACATTGGAATCAGAATAGAGCGGAAAAGAGAGGAATATCGAGAGGCCGCTATGAGAATACTCAAGGCTGTTCTCACTGTAATATCTCAGATTGTTTGAGTTATATCCGCTTTCATAAGTCAATGCGATGCCGGAAAAAGTATCGAATTTGAGCTCGGAAGAAAAGAGATTGATGTTTGAATCGAGGCCGAGATGCAAACCTTTCTTGGAATATGCATCCGCCATTATGGCAATATGGCTGTCTGTCTCTGATGCCCATCTCTGAGCTGGAGAGAGAGCATCAACAGCCTGGTAATATGCGCCGGAAGGAACCATCTGATCGTTATCCTCTACTGAGGAGAAGATCGAAGTAAAAGATGACGAAGTCTCCTCATCAAGCCTGTCCGAACGCCCTAAAAGCTCAAATGTAGTATTTAAAAACGCACCTTTTGTCGATGCAAATCCAAATGAAGGATTACCGGTTATGCTAGAGCCAGGAAAAAAGAAGAGAGGAAAATAGAACAGAGGCACACGTCCGATATTCAAAACCGCATTCTCAATCAGCATGTCAGATCCGGGGAGCATGGTTATCCTGCTTGCAGATATGCTTGAAAGGGGATCGTCATCGCTGCTTGCGATATATCCGTCATCATAAACTGCGGCACCGCTTTCAAAATATGTCAGCCTCTCTCCGACAGAGTATACGTTAACGCTCTCCCCCTCACTGTTTTCCCTTACGTTAAGAGTAGATGCGTTCTCAACCACGATATTCCCCTTCTTCCAGTAAAATGTCACGATATCCGCATCTATCCTCTCCATACCAGATTCTCCATCGGTGGAAAATGAGACGTTTCCAAGGGCACTGAAGAGTGATGATTCAGAATCGATTACGACCTCATCACTTTCCAGCACCGTCTCTTCTCCATCATGGATAAAAGAGATCGCGACGTTTCCCCTCAGCGTTATGATATCCCCACTAGAGCTCAGATAATCGGCATTATTAATGCTCAGCGTATAATCATCACCGTCCTCAACGCTCTCCTCATATCTTTCAAGATCCTCATAATCATAGAGGGCGTTACGAAGAGCATTGTCATTTAGCGATGTATCAAGATCCCTTATTGCCGCCATATTCCTCAATGCCTGACTATCCGCATAATAGATATCCTCTACGCTCAGTGCAAAGAGTGAAGCAATCAGGAATAAAAGAATAATGAGCAATAATGGAAATCTTTTCATTCAACATACCTTTTGAGGAATTGACCGGTATAGCTCTCTGGATTCATGCTTACCTCTTCAGGGCTTCCCAGTGCGACTACCCTTCCCCCGTCGTCCCCGCCCTCGGGTCCCAGGTCTATGATATAATCACAGGTCTTGATCACATCGAGGTTGTGCTCGATTAAAATGATTGTATTTCCCTGATCCACAAGCTTATTTAGAGTCTCAAGAAGCTTCTTAACATCTGCAAAATGAAGCCCTGTCGTCGGCTCATCAAGGATATAGAGCGTCTTACCCGTGCTCTTCTTAGATAGCTCCAAGGCAAGTTTAACCCTCTGCGCCTCACCGCCTGAGAGGGTAAGTGCGCTCTGACCTAGCTTTATATAATCCAGACCGACATCCATGAGCGTCTCAAGTTTCCTCTTAATCGGTGGAATCGCCTCAAAAAGGTCAAGAGCTTCCCGAACCGTCAGATCAAGTACATCCGAGATGTTCTTTCCCTTATACTCAACCTGGAGCGTCTCCTTATTATATCGCTTGCCATCACAGACATCACATTTGACAAAGACATCGGGAAGAAAATGCATCTCGATTTTCAGCTGTCCATCTCCCTGGCAGTTCTCACACCTGCCACCGGGTACGTTGAATGAGAACCTCGAGGGGGTAAACCCTCTTGCTTTAGCCTCACTCATGGAAGCAAAAAGATTCCTGATCGGTGTGAAAAGATCGACATATGTCGCAGGATTACTTCTCGGAGTTCTTCCAATCGGACTCTGATCGATATTGATGACCTTGTCTATGTTCTCAAGGCCGCTCAGTCTCTTATATCCGTCAAACTTCTCCGCCCTCTTATTGAGCTTATCCTGTAAAGCAGGAAGTAGTATCTCGTTTAAAAGGGTTGACTTACCGCTTCCTGAGACCCCGGTTATTACGTTCATCACACCTAGTGGTATCTTAACATCGATATTCTTCAAATTATTCTTATAGCACCCATCTATCTCGATGAAATGCCCGTTTCCCTTACGCCTCTCTTTCGGCACATCAATTGAGAGTTTTCCTGCAAGGTACTGTCCTGTGATAGAACCGGGAACCAAAGCAACCTCCTCAGGCTTTCCAGCTGCAACGACCTCTCCCCCCAGGCTTCCAGCCCCGGGGCCTATGTCCACTAGATAATCGGCGGCACGAAGCGTATCCTCATCATGCTCAACGACTATGACAGTATTCCCAAGATCCCTTAAATGCTCAAGGGTGCGTATGAGTTTCGCATTATCCCTCTGATGAAGTCCGATTGAAGGCTCATCAAGAACGTACATGACACCGGTAAGAGCGCTACCTATCTGAGTGGCAAGACGGATTCTCTGTGCCTCTCCTCCAGAGAGCGTGGATGCGGCCCTATGAAGCGTAAGATAGCCAAGGCCCACATCATAAAGGAACTTGAGCCTGTTTCTGATCTCCTTGAGGATCTGGCGTGAGATCTCAGCATCCGTATCGCTTAATTTCAGATTATCGAAGAACTCAATGCTCCTTCTGACGCTGAGCTTGGTCATCTCCATTATATTAAGTCCACCGACAGTAATTGCAAGCGCATCCGGACGCAGCCTGTTGCCATGGCATTTCTTGCAGACAGAGACGCTTTGAAAGCTCTCAAGCCACATTCTTATATTCATGGAGAAAGACTCTCTGAGCCTACGCTCAAGGTCGTTTATAACACCTTTGAATTCCTCTGAGTATTCAACATGCCCGCTTCTGCTCTTATGCTCTACCTTGTATGATATCTTATCCTTCGTGCCATAAAGTAGCTTGAAAAAGACATCATCACTGAGAGAGGAGAAAGGCGTATCGAGTGAGTATCCATAGAACTCAAAGAAGGCCTTGAACTTACTTTTTTCAAACGTACCGTTGCCGCTTGTAAGAATTGCCCCCTGGTTATAGGACTTCGACCGGTCAGGAATGATCTTATCGACATCAAAAGTTTTATTATAGCCAAGACCATTGCATTCAGGACATGCTCCGAATGGATTGTTAAAAGAAAACAGCCTCGGCTCCACTTCTGCTATCGTAATACCACAATCGGGACAGGAGTTCTTCTCACTGTAGATCTCTACAAGATCCTCCTCATCGACATAGTAAACCTCGACAAGTCCATTGGACATCTGGCATGCTTTCTCTATGGCCTCACTTAGGCGCATCCTATGGTCCCTGTTGTTTTTAATCCTATCTACAAGAATTGAGATGTTGTGCTTGACGTTCTTATCAAGATCAGGAATACCTTCATCGATGTTATAGATATGCTTATCGATCAACGCCCTTGAATAACCGAGCTTTACCGCATCCTCTATTATCTTCTTAAACTCACCTTTCTTTCCTCGGGCAACGGGGCTTGAGATCATGAGTCGTCCATCTTCCTTGTGGGAGAATATTATGTCTATTATCTGGTCAATCGACATCTCGGAAATGAGACGACCACAGCGTGGACAGTGCTTCTCTCCGATTCTCGCCCATAAGAGACGGTAATAGTCATATACCTCGGTCACGGTACCGACCGTGGATCGCGGATTTCGATTCGTGGATTTCTGCTCGATTGCAATAGCGGGGGAAAGCCCCTCTATTATATCCACATCCGGCTTCTCCATCCTTCCAAGGAACTGACGGGCATAACTGGATAGACTCTCCATGTACCTTCTCTGCCCCTCGGCAAAAATAGTGTCGAAGGCAAGACTGCTTTTACCTGATCCTGAGAGCCCTGAAAGAACAACAAGGGAGTTCTTAGGGAGCGTAAGCGATATGTTCTTCAGGTTATGTTCCCTCGCTCCCTTTATCACAAGATAATTATTTTCTGCCATTTTCTATCGCCTCAAACAGAGCACTCTCAGCATCATCAAGCGTTATCTCCCTGACAAGAACACCTTTCTCATATAAAAAGGCCTTTTTTCCTATTCCAGTCAGGGCGTAATCTGCGTCCTTAGCCTCCCCTGGCCCGTTTACCTGACATCCCATTATCGCAACCGAGATATCATCCTTCAGGGCCATGAGTTTCGGCTGGAGAATCTCGACCATTCTTCTTGAGTCAAACGTATGCCTTCCGCATCTAGGGCAAGAGACAAGACGCACCCCACCTTTTTTCAGATTCTGAGTTCTTAGAATCTCATTGGCAGCGATGACCTCATCCTCGATATCGCCAGTAATCGAGACCCTTATAGTGTCTCCAATATGCTCGCTTAAAAGACATCCGAGAGCCCAGGAAGAACGGACGGATGAAACAATCGCACTTCCAGCCTCCGTTACTCCAAGGTGAATTGGATAATCGCTTAAAGAGGAGAATTTCCTTGCAGCTTCCATAGTAACGCCAACATCGCTTGCCTTGAGGGAGACGACCGTATTCTCAAAACCCCATGACTCAAAATCATTAATGTAATCTAAGGCGGTATTAACCATCAGATCTGCCTTTGTCAAATGCCTATCATCTCTGGGAAGAGAGCCTGAATTAAGCCCTATTCTGATTGCCCTGCCCATATCCTTTGCGGCAAGTACGACCTCCCGGGTTTTCCACTTCGCACCAATGTTACCTGGATTTATCCTGATTTTATCAGCACCGCTTTCAAGGGCACTGAGTGCAAGACGGTAGTCAAAGTGAATATCTGCGACAACCGGCATGACGCTTCTTTTTGCAACCTGAGAAAAATAAGGGGCATCATCAAGACTTGAATAGCTGAATCGGATTAAATCGCACCCCATTGCGCTGAGTTTTCCGATTCTTTTAATAAGTGCATCCATATCAGCACCGATTAAAGACGAATCATACATCGTCTGAACCCTGACGGGGTTATCTCCTCCGATATCAAGGCTTCTAACATGACATACTCTCTTACTGAACATAATTTCCCAAAACGAACTCACTCACTTCCGAATCTGAAGTGATCTTTAAAAGATAAGGCTCTCCAGGAAGGATGAGAGCGCCATCCCCCGCTTTCAAGCTCATTAATCCCGTGACCTCATCGGATGAGGGAAGCTCTCTCCATGTGGTCGCAATCAAACAGGAGCCCGAAAGAACCTCAAAGAAATGAGAATACTTTCCATCGACTTTAAAAATCTGGCTTTCCTCAGCATCAATGCCCTCCATTGATGAGACACTGGAGAGCGCCTCATCGAGAAAAGTCATTTTCACAAGCTCTTTGCTTCTAGCTTTAACCATAGGTTATTATAGTATACGAAAAAGGAAAAATATTAAATATTTCAGCTCATATACAACAAAAAAGGTGCGACCAACTAAGCCACACCTTTCTATATTGACACTACTTCCAATTACAGTGCGAGCAGTGAGAAAACAAGAGTGAAGAGAGCAACCGTCTCAACAAGTCCGATTACGATGAAGTAGTTTGCCGTTCCCTTACCCGTCTCTCCGAGACTGTCTGCAGAGCATGCGGATACCTTTCCCTGGAAGAATGCTGAAAGCCCCATCGAAGTTCCGCCAAGAAGACCGACGAAGAAACAGAGCATTGGATTCGTTCCGCTCTCAATAGCGCTTCTTATGAAGTTCATGAGCAGGAAGCCGTAGATGGTCTGGGTAAGAGGAGCACCGGCGAAAGCAACCATGATAAACGGTGCGGGCTTTCCCTGTGCATAGCACTTCTTCCAAGCCCCTACTGCGGCCTGAGATGCGATACCGGCGCCAAATCCGGATCCGATAGCAGAAAAACAAAGAGCACATGCCATTCCGATATAAGCTAGGTAATTCATTTAAAACTCCTTTCTACCTAAATTATTTTTCTTCAACCTTCTTAAAAGGATCATATTCGTATCCGGACCACTCAATACCGAGCTGACCGGAGAATTCGAGTAAGTTAAGCCTTACACCATGGACTATTACGGATAACAGTCCCATAACTATGTTGAGCACATGCCCAAGGACTATCACAAGGATTCCAAGCGGCATGAAACCAGCTCCCATGTCATTAAAACTCTGAGCGATTGCAAGACTGGCCATTCCTACGGCAAACAGCCTTATATAGCTCATGATGTTCGACATACAGGACACGGTATTGAGGAAGGTGGTAAAAAAGCCACCAAGACCTGCAAGCAGTCCCTTCACAAACGGAATACCAGGCCCCTGTGCGGAAAAACAACAGACAAGGACAAAACCCGTTGCAACCCCTACTACAACCAAAGTAAACGGGCAGCTTGCTCCGATTACCAGGTACAAGACCAAAAGGTATAGCAGGACTATGTCTATCAACCATCCAAGATCAGAGAGCCAGGAGAGATCTTTCTTCGGCACCTTATGTATTATATTGAGAACACATGCAAGTGAGAGTTGAACTGCACCGAGTATGAAACAGAACTTCATCAGCATGTTCTGCGCCCAGTCTGAATCAACACCCATTACCTCAGGGAAGTTCGTAATCGCAGGGATGACAAGCTTCTTTAGAAATGGGAATTTCACAAGTACCGCCTCCGAGCCGAAGTACGTCCCAGTCAGAGCCCCCCACACTATCGTCGTGAAACTGAGCACATAAAGCAGTATGTTGATATCACTCGCCTTCTTACTTCTGATGTTCATCACAATTGCAATAATAAGGAAAACAAGGCCATAGCCCGCATCTCCTATGATCATCGCAAAGAACAGGGAGAAGAAGAGCAGGAAATAGGTTGAAATGTCATATTCCCTGTATCCCGGTACTACGCCGAGGATATCGAACACAGGCTTTACTATCTTTACAAAAGGTGGATAAGTAACCAGTGTCGGTGGATTATCCTCATCCGTTATATCATCAATCAGATACGCCCAGGAGTAAGAGACAGCCTCCTTCTTAAACTTCTCTATATACTTTTGAGGGATATATCCCGTGATGTATATGACATCCCCGTCCTCGAATGCAGAGCTCTTTACGTTCTCAAACCTGATATTCTCCTCTCTCTGGCGAATCCTTTTAATCCATTCCTCCTCATACGGAAGATATGAGCGGAAGTTATTTTTTATCTCATCAAGACGTAATGAGCAAAGGCTTATTCTCTTACATACCTGATCAAGACTCATTGAACCGAGGAAGAATTCAATCGCGCCTGAACCACGTATCTCGCTGTTGACGCTCATAACGATGAGCTGCTTTCCGCCTCTCAGTACGATTGATGTAAAATCATCAGAGTCCTTTATCTTCAGATAATCCTTATCTGAGATAGTATAGAAATGAAGAGAGAGCCCATCTTTATAAAGGCTTTCAACCAAAGCAGGATCGAGATTACCAAACGCCTCAAGACGCTCCTTTTCAACGTTGAGACGGTTAAGCTCTTCAAGCAGGTCCTTCTTCTCATCGCAAAGAGATAAAAGTGAGGCCTGTACTTCCTCAAAAGGTACGCTCATTTTTAAAGCAGTAATCTTTTCTTTCTTTTCCTTCACTTCCTCAAGGGACGAGAGAACTTTCTCAAGCTCAGATTTAACCTTCTCTTCCGCAAGAGCGCCCTCGCTCTTAAAGGTCATCGACTCAATATGCATAAGACCGATTTGCCTTAACTGCTCTGTAATCTTTTTTCTCCTTTCTTTAAGGGAGAAAATAGTGACTTTCTTCATCGCTTCAATCATATCAACCTACCTTGGTAAGTTTTCTTTTCGCGATCTTACCACGCACAACAGCCTGAGTCTGCTGATCCTGCAGATATATTCCGATGACCCGGATGTTCTCCTTAGCTTCAGGAATCTTGACCTTCTCGAAGAGATTAACACGCTGGCTTGTAACCCTCAGCTCATTCTCCAAGAGCCTCACCTCCTCCTTAAGAGTACTGATTAAGGCATCATATTTTGCAATATCGCAAAGTGAGAAGATGGCTCCATCTACCCAGAGAGGATACTCATCGAGAGAATACCTGATATCCTCAAAGCTGAGAGAATCAAAGACAGGAACGGTCACACCGGCGACATTTGAATACGTCTTTTTTACCTCCTTGACTTTTATGAGGGTATCTATGGACTTCTCAGGGGAAAACAGAGCATTCTCTCCATAGACGGCAATCCACGAATCAAGACCTTTTATCGCCTCATCCTGCTTCCTTCTGAGCTCCTCCATCTCAGCCAGGACTTCCCTGATTACGCTCTGCAACTGTGATTTCTTAAGCTGAAGGGTTGGAAGATACCTCTGGAACTGCTTGAGCTGATCCTTCTGTTTCTTCTGTTCATTCTTCGTTAACTTAACAGCCAAAGATGACCTCCTTACTTAGGCCAGTACTTTTCAATAAGATCACTCTTTAAAAGCGTCTCATTGGGTTCAAAGCACTCGCTGAGGATGCGCCAGCCTTCATCGAGGGCCTCTTCCAGAGGTATGTTGACAGACAGATCCATGAGCCTTGACTCGAAGAGAGCGCCATATTTGAGGAGCTTCTCATCCCAGTCACTCATCATGAATCCCATGCTCTTCTTCTCGAGACTGTCCTTATACGAGGAGTAAAGCTTGATCATGCCATCCATCAAAGGACGATGATCCTCCCTGGTCTGCTTATTTACATTCTGCTTAAGACGGGAAAGGGATCCAAACGGCTCAATCCAACCGTTTCTAAGGTAATACTGCCCTTCTGTGATATAACCCGTGTTATCAGGAACAGGATGGGTAACATCATCGCCAGGCATCGTCGTTACGGCAAGAATAGTAACAGAACCCGCCCCTTCAAAATCAACAGCCTTCTCATAGCGGCTTGCAAGCGCGCTATAGAGGTCTCCTGGATATCCACGGTTTGAAGGTACTTGTTCCATAGTGATCGCAGTCTCTTTAAGCGCATCACAGAAGTTCGTCATATCCGTAAGGAGTACAAGAACCTTCTTTCCCTGAAGTGCGAACTGTTCCGCAACCGCGAGCGAGAGATCCGGTACGAGAGTACACTCTACAGTCGGATCACTGGCTGTATGTATGAACATTATCGTATGACTTAAAGCTCCAGATTTCTCGAGAGTATCCCTGAAAAAGAGATAATCATCATATTTAAGCCCCATGCCGCCAAGGATGATGATATCGACCTCAGCCTGCATTGCGATTCTGGCAAGAAGCTCATTATACGGCTCACCTGAGACGCTGAATATCGGCAGTTTCTGCGACTCAACAAGTGAATTGAACACATCAATCATAGGAATTCCTGTTCTGATCATGTTCCTGGCCATGATTCTCTTTGACGGGTTTACAGACGGTCCTCCGATATTGATCATGTTCTCAGTAAGCTCCGGACCATTATCCCTGGGCCTTCCTGCACCATCGAATATACGTCCAAGCAGGTTATCTGAGAAGCTCACTCTCATCGGATAGCCTAGGAATCTGACACTGTCTCCAGTACTTATGCCCTGGGCACCTGAGAACACCTCAAGAGAGACCTTATCCCTATCAAGTTTTATGACACGGGCAAGAGATGTGCCACTGGAGGAGGAAATCTGGGCCAGGTCACTGTTCTTAACGCCTTCGGCTCTTACCGTTATAACGTTACCAACGATTGAATCAATCTTAGTATATACTTTCTGCATTTCTTATCTCTTCCTCTCCTCTACCTTCTCTAAGAGTTTATTCTTCCTTGTCTCGAACTCAGGAGAATCCTCCGCCGTTGAGTTGTAATCGAGGAAGAGCTGCCTTACCTCGTTGAAGAACTGTCTGACATCCTTCTTGTCCTTCAGATTATATGAGCCGAGAACAATCTGAGAGAGCATTTCAAATGATGCTTTCTGCCTCTCTACTGAGACCGAGGCATCAACGGGATCAAATGAATCCTGCTGCATGTATACGTAATCCACAAGCTCCCCTTTCTGATAGTCGATATAATCATCGAGGCTCGTTCCCTCCTCTCCGACGACCTTCATCATCTGGGAGACCTCATTGCTCTTTCTTATATATGCATAGACCTTATCCACATCTGCCTTTTCAATGATTCCACCATATTTGCTCCAGCTGTCCAAAGGATCGATGGCAGGGTATTTTCTTGCGTCGCTTCGCTCTCTTGAGAGACCATGGAAAGCACCGACGACCTTCAGTGTAGCCTGTGTTACAGGCTCTTCGAAGTTACCTCCGGCAGGAGATACTGTTCCTCCGATCGTAACAGAACCTAGCGATCCATCCTTAAGCCTTACCTTACCTGCCCTCTCATAGAACTCCGCTATGCGGCTCTCAAGGTATGCTGGGAACGCCTCATCACCAGGAATCTCTTCAAGCCTTCCACTCATTTCCCTCATCGCCTGTGCCCAGCGTGAAGTACTGTCTGCAAGAAGAAGGACATCGAGTCCCATGTTCCTGTAGTACTCTGCCATGGTTACTGCTGTATAAACAGATGCCTCTCTTGCAGCTACAGGCATGCTGGAAGTGTTACAGATTATAATCGTCCTCTCCATAAGCGATCTTCCGGTCTTAGGGTCAATAAGCTCCGGGAATTCCTTTAGAATCTCTACAACCTCACCGGCTCTCTCTCCACAAGCTGCGATGATTACGATATCCACATCGGCATTTCGGCTCGTAAGATGCTGAAGAACGGTCTTTCCCGCGCCAAACGGGCCAGGAGTACAGTATGTTCCACCTTTTGCCACAGGAAGGAAAGTATCGATGAGACGGATTTTCGTGACCATAGGCTCACTAGGCCTGAGCCTCTCCTCGTAACCCTTTATAGCCCTCTTGACTGGCTGCGTTATGATCATCGTAAGGTCTTTCTTCTCACCTTTAGAGTTCTCAATGCGGCAGATGACATCATGGCTTTTATATCTGCCTTTCTCCTTGATCTCCTTAACCGTCCACTCTCCTTGGATAGTGAAAGGAACCATTATCTTATGAGTGAAGATTCCCTCTGGAACAGAACCGAAAGAATCTCCCGCCACTACGACATCGCCAACCTTTCTTGAGGGGGTGAAATCCCATTCAACATCTGGAATCGGATCGAGGTATACACCACGCTGGAGGAAGAATCCACACTTATCTGCAAGAACAGGAAGTGGATTCTGAAGACCATCAAATACCTGGGTCAGAAGTCCAGGGCCAAGTTCTACGGAAAGAAGCTCTCCTGAGAATTCAACCTCATCCCCTACCTTGATTCCCTCCGTCATCTCATATACCTGGAGGGATGCTACGGAGTCGGTAATTCTTATTACCTCCCCTTTAAGACGGGTATCACCGACCTTGATGTATCCAACCTCATTTTTTATTACACTCTCATCAAACTGAACGTTGACAAGGTTTCCATTAACACCGACAACGTGACCTGTCTTTAATGACATATCCACCATCCTTTTTAATCAAATTGTTTCTGTATGTTGCCAAAGAGTCTCTTAAACTCATCTCTTCCCTTCTGAGTATCGAACGAATCCATTCTCTCTATGATCTGGATTTTAAGAGCGTAGACCATCAAAACCTCAATATCGAAAGGATCTGAAGTAGCACTGGTATTCAAGAAATCGAAATAGATTGATAACAGCTCCTTCTCCCCTTCCAAAGGATTCATGCTGTAACAAGCTCTGTGTATCCTCTCTCTGAGCGCCGGATTATTAACACTGCTCTTTACATCCTGAGTCCATCCAAGCTTCCTTGTCCTCTCTTCTTTTAATATTGACAAGACATCATTGATATAACGCTCCCATCGCTTCATGAGAGGATGATGAGCTTTCTCAGTTGAGGAGAATACTGCCTTAGTAAGTTCATTATAATCGGATGAAGAGAGCTGCTCTTTACAAAGCGAAAGGAATTCCTGATAGCTTATTGAAGGCTTTGTATCCATGCTGAGCATTGGCAGACTCGATATCAGATAGTAATACTTAGCCAAAGCTTCCTCCTATAAAAGCTTCCTCAGATTCTCGGAGAGGAAAGGATAGAGCATCTTCGAAATCTCCTCGTCACTTAAGTCGAAGTAGCCGGAACCATCACCTGATTTTACGAGAAAACCACCGGATAAAGCTGCTGAAGTCTTTAAAGTAAGTCCTTTGTTAAGTTTCTCAGCCAGGCCCTTGATAAATGAAAGCGATACCTTGTCCTTATCGTTCTCGCTTATGACTATCTCAGCATTATCTGAAACAAGGGACGACGAGACTACGGTCTCTATGAGACTTTTAAGCAAAGCGGAATCAAGAGAAGCTTCAACCGATTCACGCATAATAACTTCAAGCTCGTCCTGGATGCTCTTTTTCAGACCAAGGGACGCATCACGCGCTGCCTGACGGAGTTTCTCCTCCGCACTCTTTCTCTCAGTTTCAATCTCACGCTTTGCAGAAGTAAGGATCCTCTCTTTCTCCTCATTTGCGCTCTTGATGATTGAATCAGCCTCATCTTTGGCCTTCCTGATAATCTCATCGGCCTCGGCTTTGGCTTTTTCAATACCATCGGTCTTGATGGAGGTGATCAAATCCTGAATCTGAATTTCCATATAAACCACCTTTTATGTAATGAATAATTAAAACATATAATAACAAATATGAAATTCAATGACAAAGAAAAACTATAAAAAAACAAATTTGCCCGGAATTTACAGACAAGAATCATGCATTAGTAGGAAAATAGTACAGGAAAACATTGTATCTAATGCTCATTTGTAGTACTCATATGGCTGTATGGATAAAAACGCAGAGTTTCTAAGAAAAGATAAGGTAATCGGGATTATAAAGATAGAGAATATGCTCTCTGGAAAGATACTGCTTGTAAAAAGCACAGATGTTGTTAAAGACTACTCAAGAATCAGATTCGCCCTGGACATGGGCACTTTCGATGTAAAAAGCCTGGAGGATGACTATACCGCCACAGGCCTCGAACTCTTCGACATTGCACTCGATAAGGAAGCAGAGAGCAAGGGAGAGCTCGATGAACTATTAAAAGAGAGAATAGAATACTACAGTAAGCTCAAGAAAGATTTCTATCTTTGATAATAAGATTCTTTATTGACTCGACTGCAAGACGGATCGCAGAGTCCGTATCATGGAATTTCGGATTCTCAAGTCCTGCCTTCTCCCTCTCCTGATTGGCTACGACAAAAAAGCAGGATCCCGCTCTTGCACCAAGATAGGAAGCTACTGTGAAAATAGTGGAACTCTCCATCTCGCTTGCAAGAACTCCTAGACGACGCCAAGCCTCCCATTTATTAAGCAGGTCATAACTGACTGGCATTATATCAGGATCGTGCTGACCGTAAAAACTGTCCTTACACTGGACTATGCCGATATGGCTTTTAAGCTTCATATCCTCAGCGGCCTTCTTCATAGCCTCTACCACGCTAAAATCCGCGACAGCGGGAAATTCAATTGGAGCGTATTCTCTACTTGTTCCCTCTGCCCTGACGGCTCCTGTGGCGATAACGACATCTCCACCCATGACACTGAGCTTGATACCGCCACATGTTCCCATTCTTATAAACGTATCGGCTCCCGATTTGAAAAGCTCCTCAACTGCAATTGCTGCACTGGGGCCTCCGATTCCGGTACTTGTAACACTGACTTTCTCTCCAAGGAGAGTTCCCGTATATGTTACATACTCCCTGTTATCAGCGACAAGAGATGCATCATCAAGATAAGCGGCAATCAGAGGAACCCTCTTGGGATCTCCGGGAAGAATAACATACCTTCCCACATCGCCCTTCTTTATATGTAAATGATACTGAATACCCGTTCCATCCATGTAATCCGTCATACAGCCTCCTGAATGCATAAAAAAACAGAGGAGTTTTCTTAGCTCTCAGAGCCTCTCCTCTGCTCTCACGGCTTAATTTTTAAGCCAGATACGATAGGATGTACTTTTCTTTCCTGCCTATTACTCATACAGGTTATCTTCTAGGATTTGTTCTTTGCTGGTGTTTTCTTTCCGACCAGATCCTAAAAGCGGATTTCCTTTTCCTATCTATCTATTTTATCGCATGGTTTTCTTAGTTTGTAAAGAAAAATTTTCATCCTTTGAGATTCACGTAAGTTTTTCCCATGCCTCCGTCCTCAGGCCTGGCGAAATAGTATGAGTCCACCTCCTCCCTGTTTTTGAGATAGTCATGAATCCTTCTCATAAGTATTCCGTCTCCAAGCCCATGGATTATCGAAAAGCTCTTAAGAGAGGAAATGATCGCAGCTTCGATCTGATCCTCAACCCTCTCAATCGCCTCTGCTGCTGTTAGTCCTCTCAAATCCATCTCATACTCGGCCTTCTTACTGGACTTTGAAAAAGATGGAAGACTCACCTCTTTCTTATCTGAAAAGCTCTCAAGATCAGAGCCTTTTAAAGTAAGTTTTAAACCACTTTCAAGAAGTACCAGATAGTTTTTCCCCCTCTTCTCTAGAATTCTTCCCCTTACTCTGCTCTTTCCACAAAGAACTGATTCTCCGATGCTCAGTGGCCTCTCATCATTGCCTTCATCCTCGGCTTTTTCAACACTATCCCTTATCTTCTCTTCTTTTTCCTTTATCCTGTCCATGAAGGCCTTTGCGCTTTTGATTTTCGTCTTATCAAGCGTTCCAGTCTGTATGTCCCGGATAAGATGCTCCAAAGTTCTTCTGGAGTCAGTAAGGAACGAGTTAATCTCACTTAGCCCGCATTTTTCAAGTTCTCTTACCTTTTTTTCTTCTTCTAAAAGCTTCTCTTCGAGCTCCTTCTCACGTTGCTCTGCTTTCCTTCTCCTTAATTCCGCCTCAGAAATCTTCTTATCGAGTGTACGGCTCTTCTTTATTAAGGAGGAAATAAGAGAGGCGGCACTCTCATTTCTATCTGATAGTATCAGCCTGGCATTTTCTACGATCTCTTTTGGAAGATGCATCCTCTTTGCCGCATCGATTGCATGACTGTCCCCCGGGATATTCTCTATTACCCTGTAAAGGGGCATGGCCGTATCCTCACTGAACGCCATCGATGCGTTCATCATGCCATCGGTCGTATAGGCATGTGTCTTTACTTTCGAATAATGGGATGAAGAGAGTGTTAGACGGGCCTTGTCCTTAAGATAATCAAGAACAGAAAGAGCAAGAGCTGCCCCTTCATCGGGATCTGTGCCACTTCCAAGCTCATCGAGGAGTATGAGAGAGGTTTCATTCGTATTTCTTATAACATATGAGATGTTGGCAAGATGGGAGGAGAATGTGGACTCATCACTGAGTATGCTCTGCCCATCTCCGATATCGGTGAGGATGTTATCAAAATACGGAAGCTCGGACTCCTCCTTAGCCGGCACAAAAGATGAAATCTGATTAAGTGCTGCAAAAAGTGCTATTGTCTTCATAGTGACAGTCTTTCCACCTGCATTCGCACCGGAAAAAACAACGCATCTTATCTCACTTGGAATAGTGATGGATATCGGAACTGCCTTTTTCAAAAGGGGATGGGACGCATCTATGAGCCGTATCCTATCTCCCTTTCTGATATGCTTTGCGCCTACTTTTCCGTTCCATACTGCAAAAGAGTAATGGAAATCAAAATCCTTAGCCTCCCTCTCCATATCCTTGATTGTCCAGATAACAGCCCTTGCCTTCTCTGCAAGCTCATGTTTAATCCGGCTGATCTCGTCCTTTATCCTCTCCTCAGCTAAAACGACATCATTGTTATATGAAATAAGCTCGAGAGGTTCCATGAAAAGAGTCTGTCCTGATGCAGAGGAGCCCTGAAGATACCCCTTTACTTTATTTTTCTCAAAGGCTTTTACAGGAATAACTATCCTCTGATCCCGATATAGGGGATTATCTCCCTGGAGAATCGACTGATTATCATGCATGAATGATACGGCATAACTCTGCCTTCTGCTTTTTGCACTCTCAAGCTCACGCCTTAGCGGAAGAAGCCTTCGATGGTTCTCATAGACGTTCCCCTCCGCATCAAGAGAATAGAGTATCTCATCCTTAAGCGCGATAAGATCCTCAGCTACCTCATCTTCTCTTGAAAGAAATGAAAGCATCTTCACATATGATGCGATGAACACACCGACGAGATATACATCCGAACTTGCGATATCCTGATGGCTCTTCTTCACGAATGAGAAGATATGCGAAATCGATGGAAAATAATCCAAATCATTCTCCCCTGAGAGCCTTGTCATATAGTCATCAATCTTCTCATATCTTGCACTGAGAATTTTCTCATCGGTGGTAAAGGCATCGTAATTAATATATTCATCACTCTCAGAAAAAAGAGAGAATCTTCTGACCATATTCAATACGAGGCCTAACTCGATATCATCAAAACCTTTCTTATTCACCATTTGTTTCTTATAATCCTGGAATGCACACTCTTTAAATCGTAGAGCATCGTCAGATACCCTGAGTATCTCCCCTCATCAATACTTCCATCTTCAACCTTGGATGGAACCAGGCAGCCGTCTTCCCCATCATGAAGGCAATCAGAATACCTGCACCGCACATCTCGAAGCTCTGGAAAGGATTCCTTAAGCTCTACTAAATCCTCAAGAGGGGGAAGAATCTCCCTTATTCCAGGAGTATCTATGATGTCAATGTCATCCTTGCTGATCCAAAGAGCATGATTAGTCGTGTGCTTCCCCCTGTTATACTTATCACTTACTTCACCTATCCTCTGATTAGATCCAGTGATGAGATTGACAAGGCTCGACTTTCCGACCCCGCTTGGACCGATGAAAGCAGTTACCTTACCTTTTAAAAGAGGAATAAGGGAGGAAACATCACCTTCTGAGGCACTAACTAAGACAATCTGATAGCCAAGAGCCTTATAAAGCTCGATATCATCTCTTTCATAATCAATCCCAAGATCTCTTTTATTTACCGCAATTATCACCTTGCACCCATGAAGAGATGCAATTGCCCTGTCAATGAATCTCGGATGGAAAGATGGAGATTTGACCGAGGAGACAATGAGGGCCTGATCCATGTTGGCTGCAATCGTCTGATTGAGAGAGACCTTGTTTAAAAAGCGCGTAAAAGTGCTTCTGCGCTCAAGACGCTCAGTAATAAGACCTTCCCTATCGCTATGTGCTATGAAAGAGACCTCATCCCCTACGGCAATAGGATTATACTCCCATTTGGGAACCGGGAGGGTCTTACCTTTTATCCTGAGGGTGAACATCCTGCCATCCTGGCTCATGGCCTCATAGCTGTTATTAATACTGCGCCTTATAGTTGCCTTCATGCGCATAATATTAGCACAACTGAAAGCTTAACAACAGAGATGAAAAACAGTAGAATATGCTCATGTTTTCGTTTAAGAAGTGCAAAGTTGAAAACTGCCATACATATGCTCTAAGAGATAGAGACATCTGCTTCCATCATAGTTTGGATAAGGAGGCGGTAATCGATAATCTCATCGACGACTTGAAGCGCACGAAAAGGATAGAGAACACAAGCATCGTTAATGCGGAGTTTGAAAATGTTGATTTCTCATCAGCATTCATCGGGTTTTCCAATTTTGCATTCTGTACATTCAGAGAGTGTACGTTCAACACTTCAAGTCTTATATCAAATTTCTTCGATTACGCAGTCTTTGAAAGGTGCGAGTTCAAGGATTTAGAGGCCAGATACAACGTATTTTCAGGCGCAATGATCATAAAATCCGATTTTTCAGGCTCTAATCTCATCCTCTCCTCTTTCATGGGTGCCGACTGTTTTCAGAGCAACTTCAACAATACAGATCTCTATTTCTCTAACTTCTCCCTATCAAAGCTTATAAGTGTCTCTTTTGAGGATTCAAATCTGAAGCGATGCTCTTTTCAAAGCGCTTTAATGCGCTCAGTCTCCTTCAGGTATTCAAATCCAGAGGAGGCATCATTCAAAGGTGCAAGGCTATGAGGATTTATTCACACTTTGCAAGTCAGCATCTTATTAACCAGTTCTTGGTTGTAAACGATGAGAACATGGAGGCCGTCATGATCGATGCCTCTGACCTTGATGGTAAGATCATAGACATAATTGAGAAGAACAGAATCAAATTAAAGGCCTTACTTATTACCCACTCCCATTATGAGCATGTGAAAAGCCTCGGTACGATTTATAAGATATATAACCCGAAGCTATATGCATATAAGGAGGAGATAGAGGGTTTTAAGACGACTAGGGTAACTGATCGGACTGTCATAAGAGAAGCGGGGATGGATATCGAATGCCTCCACGTTCCAGGGCACAGTCTTGACTCAATGTGCTATAAGATAGAATCTGCGCTTTTCACAGGAGATACCCTTCAGTCTGGATATATTAGCCAAACCAATGCACTTGTTGAAAAGGAACTGCTCATCGGTGAGATAAAGGAGAAGCTTCTAACCCTAGATGACAACACGCTCGTATTCCCCGGGCACGGGCCGTTAAGCAAGATAAGAATCGAGAAGATGTTCAATCAGGACATACTTGAGGCGAACAGATTGTTGAACCTCTGATTACAGTTCTATTTCAACATCCTCACCTAAGAAAGATGTGAAACGTTCAGGAATAGGAGATCTGAAATCCATAATCTCATTGCTTCGCGGATGATGGAAAATCAGGCGGTATGAATGGAGCATGAGTGGAATATTCTTATCGCCCGAATAGAGCACGTCTCCGACGACAGGATGGGAAATACTCTTTAAATGTACTCTTATCTGGTGTGTTCTTCCCGTATAGATCCTTACTAGAAGAAGTGCGTATCCATCATATTGCCTTATAACCTTGTATTCAGTCTTTGCGCTCTTTCCCTTCATAGGGTTATCCGTAACGGTAAAGAGCTTCCGGTTCCTTGCATCCCTCGTTATGTTCTTCTCTATCACGGCAGAGGGAGAATTAAAAAATCCTTTTGCGATTGCGATGTACCATTTGCTCGTCATTCTCTCCTTAAACTGCTCAGATAACGAAGAAAGGGAAAAATCATTCTTAGCCACGACCATGATTCCGCTCGTGTCCTTATCAAGACGATGAACAATCCCTGGCCTCGTCTCATCCATGTCAGATAAAAAGTCATCACCATAACGGTATAAAAGTGCATTGGCAAGTGTTCCGCTGTTAACTCCCGCACCGGGATGCACTACCAGATTCTGTGGTTTGTTGATTACCAGGATATCCTCATCCTCATAAAGGATATCAAGGGGAATATCCTCTTTTTCAAGACCTGAAAAGACATCCTCTGTATAATCTATCTGAATTAAATCACCTTCTTTGACCTTTGAACTCTTTTTGCTCACCTTGCCATTAAGAAGAATCCTAGTATCCTCACGTGAGAATACGCTACGCTTAACATATTTATTGGCCGACGCGACTTTATCGAGCCTGTCAGAGAAAGAGGCAACAATCGTAATGCTTTTCTGCTTAATCACTTAGATACCCTATCAGCCAGTCTATTCCGGCTATTGCAAGAGAAAAACACGAGGCTATGCCCAGCTGTTGCCAGAAAAGAGAGAATTCATCGCCTTCTATAGGAGCACCGAATACAGAAGCAACGGAATACCCTGCAACGGTCAAGGGAAAGGTAATGACCATCGAGCCGAAGAAAATGCTCTCGGCCCTCCTGATCTCGCTCAGCCAGATGGGAAACTCATCCTCCTCATAAGGCTCGTATTCGAATTTAATCGGGTCAGAAAACAGGGAAAATGATAAAAGCATCAGCATCAATATGGCGATAGCTCTCCTCATCTTCTCTCCCCGAAAATCGCACTGCCGATTCTGACCTCAGTCGATCCCTCTTCTATCGCGATGCGGTAATCCGCACTCATACCCATGGAAAGAACGCTTAGCCTCTTAATCCCAGAAGCACGGTCAAAAAGAACCTTGGTATCTTTGAATGCCCGTCTAATAATATCCTCACTATCAGTAAGAGGACCGACGGTCATAATACCAATGACGGATACACTCCCCATTTTAAGAGATTCTCTGAGTGCAAGAAGCAGCTCATCAGCACTTTTAAAACCGCTCTTACTCTCTTCATTGCTGCTGTTATATTCAAGAAGAACATCAATCTTTTTTTCTATAAGCGATGCTTCCTTATTGATGAGTTCAAGCAGGGTAAGGCTATCGACAGATTCTATCCTGTCAAACAGCCTCACTGCCTTTCTGACCTTGTTCTTCTGAAGCTGTCCTATCAGGAACACTTTCATTCCCTTCGGCCTCTCTTCTATTGGTGGGAATTTCCTTTCCACCTCCTGCACCCTATTTTCTCCGAAGACACGTGCCCCCTCGTTATAAATGCTCATAATCGCATCGTAGCTCTTCGTCTTCGACACAGGTAGAAGAAACACGTTATCATCTATCTCTTTTCTCAATTCAGTATAAGAACTCATTTGTTCCTCTTTTGTTCAAACTCGGCCCTGTTACTTTTGAGAGCCGCTTTATATTCTCTCTTAATCTGAGATCTCTTTTCAAGATAGGTTTTGAAAGCATCAAGCTCTTCCCTTATCTCAGCACTACGCGCAGAGAGGCTTGGGTTGCTATTGACGAAGTGGGCATAAAGCTTCTCCCTCTTCTCTTTAGTCTTCTCAAGCTCCTTATTGAGCAGCTGCCTCAATTCATCACTGTCAAGTGAGCGAATATACTCCGCTTTCTCCTTGATTTCCTGCAGTCCACGCTGGAAACTCTTGAGGTTGATTACCGAGATCGTCGTATCTATAGAGAGTGCGATGAAGATAACATATGCAATGATGGAACGTATCTCTATTGGAATCGCATTAATGACATCAAAGAAGAAAGGCTCAAGCACATATGTAGCGAAAAGACCCATCAGGCCGAAAAGGAAACTGTTTAATCCACATACCCTTCCATTGATGTTTATCCTATGTTTGCTGTAATCCCATAGCTTCATATGGAAGAACTTCTCAAGAAGCCAGGATGTGAAATACTCAATTGCACTTGTCAATACAACTGCGAAAAGAAAAACAAGATACCAGTGTGCTCTCAGAGGATAAAGACATATTATTACGACAAGAGCACCAAAGCCATAGATAGGACAATAAGGACCATATAGAAATCCTCTGTTGACAAAATGTTTCTTAGGTACTGAGCAGAACACAACCTCACTAAGATATCCTAGAACCGAATAAATGAAGAAACTGATTACGAGGTAGCTACTATCAACAACCATACCGCCTCCAAAGGAAATAAAAAAAGGTCAGCCGAAATGACTGACCTTATGGAGGATACAAGGATTGAACTTGTGACATCCTGCTTGTAAGGCAGGCGCTCTCCCGCTGAGCTAATCCTCCGCAACGTTGCTACTTTAGCAAAAGTGAATATCTTTGGTCAATACCATTTCATAAAAAAATTAACACGAATAAGAGTTAAAAACAATAATATTCTGCAATAAAAAGAAATAGGGAGCATGTTACAACAGCTCCCCTACTTCAAGGCATGTTTTACCTCGGTATGGTTTGCGCTACATCGATATAATACCCATTCAATGTAAAGAAACCAGCCCAATCCTGACCATACTAATCAATTGGAACTGTTTTTTCATCATATACAAAATCAAAAACATCGCCACTAGCAGTATTTCTTATTACTGCGTTAATATGCATATTGTTATTGAGATCTAGACTGACCGTTCCCCAAAGCTCTAATCCAGAATCAAAGTAAAACTTTTTAAATGATAATCTATATGTCCTTTCTGTATAAACAATTAAAGTAAAATTTTCTTTACTATATGTTCCAGGAATAAGATTAAATCCGTTATTTGAAGCATTATTAATCAGTTCAATAACAGAGGAATTGCGTAGAAAAGAGTTTAAAAACTCTAAATATATATCATCACAGAACTTGAATTTTTCCTGATCTGTTTTTCCACCAAAAATTGGATTATTCTTTGAATTATTTTCTGGTGCTGAAATAAATACAGAATCAGGTAACAGAGCACTATTATTATCGCAAGCGACAATGAGTACAACGGCCCAGTGGAGCCAGTCGACCGAACTACATTGAGCCAGAGACCGATTCACACTGAGCCATCCACCGATTCAGACTGAGCCAGTGCTATGGCCTCTCAAAATGGGCTTTCCGCATGTCAGTTCCCTGGAGGTTCATCTCATAGACCTTGGACATGATGCGTCCTGTTATCGACTCTCCCAATGCCCTGTTCGAGCAGTATCCTGCCAAGTTGCCAGAAGGCATCTGTGAACAGATGACGGTGGAGCGGCGGCGACCGTACCTGGAATCGACCAGCTCATGAAGTATCACAAGCTCATCCTTTGAGGGAGCGACCGAGAACCACTCGTCAATGATGAGCAGCGGGACGTTGGAAAGCATACGCAATCTTTTGGCGTATGAGTCCGTCCCGGCACGGTCCCGGAATGCCATGTCCTTGAGAAGCTCCCTCAGGTAGAAGATCCTGGTCCTGTAGCCCTCATTGCAGGCCTGCACGCCAAGTGCCCTGGAAATGAACGTCTTGCCTGTGCCTGCGGCGTCTGTTATCACGACATTGATGCATTCGTCGATGCATGAGCAGGAAGCCATCCTGTCGATGAGGACCTTGTCCAGATTGCGTCCTGACCGGTATTCAAGAATATCGAGGTTGGCGTATGTCCCTTTCAGACCAGCCATCCTGAGCAGGCGGTAGGCCCTTGCCTGCTTTTGGTCGAGCAGCTCCGCCTCCGTCACCGATGACATCACGGAGAAGAGCTCCGAAGACGCTACATGCCTGCTGGAGAGCGCAGTGTCCAGTTTGTCGGCAAGGCCATTGCATCCAAGTTGCCTGAAGTTGTCGATGAGTCCCTTTTCGCATCCGTTCAGCATCAGCGCACCTCCCTGCCATCGGCATGGGTGAGGAAGAACGAGGATTCGTCATCCGTCTCCACATGGTGCCCACCGGTTGGATCGACGGTCTCCGCGATGGTCTTCACGGTCTTGTATGAGGTCGTCCCTGCATTGACGGCCTCCCTCGCCGCCAGCTCCAGGCACTCGGCTCCGAACTTCCGCCTGAGGTTGAGTACGCCACGACAGACCTTGTAGCTCTGCACCTCGTACTGTCGGCTGTCGAGTATGCGGTCGATGAGGACCTCGCAGAAGGGCCCAATCCTGCGTGCTTCTGCCCTGAATGCGTCACCAGACCAGCCAAGAACCTCCTGGTGTGCCGGTGGGATGTGGGACGGGTCTGTGGACCTCTGTCCCCTGCAGATGCACCGTTTGTGCCGGGCTATCTCATCGCCGTGGAAATAGATGAGTACTGTGCTGGCATCCGCCTTGACCTGCACTTTCTCCCCTATGTACTTGGGGTGTACACTGTACAGGCACTTGGCGAACTGTACATGGTAATCTGGTGCGACCTTCGCCACTGTCCTCTCAAACAGTTCGAAGCGTCTTGAGGGCAGTGGCAGAAGGCATTCCTTCTCGCAGTGTTCGAACAGGAGCGCCCTGCTGCCTTCCTTCTTCGTGAAAGGCTCCGAATTCAGCTCTTCCACCTTCGCAGATACGGAATCAGGAAATTGATGGGATGTTTCTGAGCCTGTACACCGATAAGGCCAAAGGCATTCTGACCGAGCAGCGGTTTGTGAAGCTGACAGCGGCGCTGGAACAGGAGCAGGATTCCAATCAGAAGCGTCTGCATGATCTGGCAATGATGCAGAGCCGGGCTGACGCTCAGGAAAGCGAAGTCCGCACCTTTATCAAGGAAATCCGGCGCTATTCCTCCATCGAGGAACTGGACGATGCGGTGCTGAATCGGCTCATCAGCCGGATTCTGGTGGGCGAAGTCAAAAAGGTGGACGGACAGAAGGTGCAGGAAGTCAGGATCGTGTATAACTTTGTCGGGGAAATCCCGGGAATTGCAGCATAAAGACAGTGAAGCCCTCCCCATCCCGGGGAGGGCTAATTATATACCAAATCACAAAACGGCAATTCCTGACAAATATAGGAATTGATATAAAATCCAAAAAGAGTTGACAAGGGATATTCCTATATAGTATAATCCTAAATAAAATCAAACAAGGAGGTTTCTGCAATGAACATAATCAATATCAGCAATGCGCCTGCTTACACTTCTCCCAATTCCATGACTCTTATCTGTACAGAGAAACCGGATGGCAGCACCAATTTTGCGACTCTGGCATTCTGGGCTTTTGCGTCCACCAATCCCGG
>CALXOL010000005.1 GCA_944390015.1 uncultured Spirochaetaceae bacterium | reverse complement strand
TTTCTGGTACTGGTTTCCCGTCTTCTTTTGGCTTTTATTTCCCGACCTCGGTTGGCGTTTTCAGGCCGACCCCAACATTAATTTCAGTTCTTATTCTCATGCAACGGTCATTTAAGGTTTCGTATTGCTATAAATAAAACGTTATTATTTATTTTGAAATATCTAAATATTATTTACGATTCACTTGAAAGCAGAACTTTGTAGAATGTTTCTTCCCCTTTTATGATAGTCTTATATTTTTTATGCCAGTCTAACTTGGAAAAGATGCAATCTTCTTTTAATTTCAAGAAATATGACTCATCATATGGCTTATTCAATACTTTAACTAGATCATATAAGCGTTCGCTGGAATATGGAAGACTATCTATCTCTGCTTTTATCTCTGGGAACTCTTGCATGGCTAAATAAAAGAAATAATCAGTGCAAAGATAATCTACTGCAGTGTTATGTGTTTTCCAGTATTCAAGGAACATGTCTTTTGTAAAAGAAACCAGTTTTGCATGTGGTTGGCTACCTATTACAAATATATGGTAAGCATTGTTTTGAACCCAACATGTCATCTCCTGTGGTTTTGTATGTTGGCTATAGAATATAAAACCATAATATTCTCTAGGAATGGGGGAGGATACGAAGATTGTCGCATCAAGCCAGAGTCCCCCATATTTTTCTAAAAGATGGAAACGGATTATATCGGACAATACCGCATTGCATATATATCCCTTCTCATGCTTGTCAAAAATATAAGAGGGAATGGTCACGTAGTTTTCGTAATTATCTTTAGTGATAACAATTACATTAGCTCCATTTGCATTTCTTTTCATGCTGTTAATGCAAGCTTTAACAAGAGGGGGTGCGTTCTCTTCTCCCTGCCACCATAGTGTCCAGATTATACGATTATTTGCAATATTTTCTGCAGGCTCAACTTCTCTGAAATCCTTATATTCATCTATTACATCTTTAAGCTCTCTTCTTAGATAAGAGAGTACAAATTCATGCTTCTTCTCAGCTTGTTTATAAAAGAATTTTGTAGGCTTCGTTAAAAACAAGAACCCAAAGAGGGTATGGAAATTCAACGCCCAGGATATGTTTTTTCCTACTCTAAACCAGTTTTTTACATGCCACATGTTGCTCATATGTTCCGCCTTCTTCAATATGTATATTTTGCAGCAATCAGCAGCTGTGGCTGAAATTCAATTTCACCGGGTTTATGGCAATAGTTGAAATAAGTATTAAATCCAAATGCTGAATATAATGAAACATCTCCCCATACATTGCCGTTTATATTGTATTTGCCATATAAAGCAAGTTTCAAAAGATGTTCCGCTGTTTTCCATCCACCAGAAGGAGAGACTATATTCTGCATGAACTCCTCTGGAGTCTTTTCTATCACGGCATCACTCATGTCTATGCTGGTGTTGTATGAACCGTTTGCCTTGTGCTTTACGCCTTTATTCCCCGATACCTTCCAGAGAATATTTCCTCCGATTTCAAACAGATCCTCATCCGCAGTATATGAAGATCCAATAGAGAATACTATCGAGTCTGGTCCATACACATATCCTGAATAGCCATAATCATCGAACCAGATTGTATTGTAGCCGACAATATGATCAAGATTGTAATCAATGAATTCTTTTGTCTCTTCTCCAATTTTTTCAGCGTAATATTTAGCATTCAGATATAGATAGGGATTTGTATATACGGCTTCAATCCAGGAGTTTAAAGTACCGCCGTTTATTCTTGCAGAGTGCTTCAAATTCCATAGTGCTCCAAAAGCCAGAGGAAGTGAAGTCCATTCCTCCCATGGCATTTGAAATTGATCTACTACGAGCTGTGCCGTCGTAAGTAATCCCTTTGCAATGTTCCATTCCACTTCAACAGATAGTATGTTGTTCGCCTCATCAAAGTTTGCTCTGTTTACTCCGCTATTGTAGTCGTTATAGTTATGTGTGACCATGAATGGGTAGAAGAATCTGATATCAAAGAATGAATCTGATTTAAACATTGTTCCGAGATTTAAAACAAATCGGGCTTCATCAAGGATGTTTATATCGAATCTGTGATTGACTCTAACCTGTTGTTCTCCAAGGAATTTATTTCTTATAAATCTGTTGTTACCATCAAGCGCTTGAAGATCGAACCTTGTAACAGAGATGTTATATGTGAAGTAATTGCTTAAAAAGGAAAGGGCTGTCACTTCCTGGTAATCGAAGTTATCGCCAATAAGAAGATTTCCTGTAACACCGTTTCCAATGGAGTGGGGGAAGCGGCCGAAAATAAAACTTACATAATCGTTTCCGATACTTGCTCCTGCTCTGAATGGCCATTCGGCTGCGATTCCCTTTTTATCGATAACAGAAGTGAAAAGAAACCCCATGGTACTCTCGTACATGACGTTATTGGGGTTCTTCAAATCGAATCTGGTATCAAGATTAATATAATCCCCGAAATTCATGTTTAAGCCCACGGAAAGCAGTGCATCCTGATAACGGTATGGAACTAACGTGTTTTCTTTTCTATCATAGCTTGGGGCATCTTTCTTTGTATTGCCGTAATCAAAGTCGGAATAATCTGCGATATTCACGCCTAAGTTAACGCCCACGGTTGCATCTAATGAGAAGTTATCTGATTTGAAGACATATTCTTCTCCTGTCAGAAGAGAATAAAGTTCCTCATATTCAGATTTATCAGGGCCTTCAAGTCCTTCTGGATTAATCCTATCAAGTGCAATTAAAAGAGCTTTAGCCGAAAGCGGAGATGATGAAGACGGACCAATCACATCAGAACGCATGCATAGGGAACTAACCCTCTGATAGATTGAATCTCTTGTTGTATATATTTTCTGGAGGTTTGTTGAAAATGCTAAACTGAAGCAGAAAAACAGCAGAACAGAAAAAGCAAAAACTTTTCTCATCTCACTCTCCTTCCTATAAGACTTCTTTTTTGAATATGAATCTCTTTATTGCTTTAACAGATTGCTTAACATATATGTTTCTGTGGAATAGAAGATATAAGACAAGTGCTGTGATTGCAAGAGAGATTAAAGCCTTCATGATGATGCTGAAGATTCCAATCTCTGGAAGGAAACTTGTCGCATAGCTCGTTAGCAACATTAATGCAATAATAAGAAAGAGCCTGAGCATTGCAAATGAAATATAAGAGCGGGAACTTGAGTGAAAGCCCTTATGGAAGATTATCATCGGTTCTACCCACAGGTCGATAACCACATATGTAAGGATTGTTCCTAAAAGGATACCGTCAAAACCTATAATCTTTCCAAGGATTATAGAGACAACGACATTAAAAGCTCCTGAAATCAATGGTCGGTATCTGTCGTACCAGAATAGTCCAAGTGATGTTTTATAGGTATTAAATATACTTTTATTGTTGTTTAAATAGAAAAGGATGCAGATAATCATTGCGGAGCTGAAAGGAAGGCGTCTGGACGCTCCGAAAAAAGTACCTATTATTGGGTTTATTATATTCAGCAGGACTACAGATAATAAGCCGTAAATCAGGAAAAAGCTCATATCGATATAACGATATCCTTCTGATACTGCATTTTCAGATTCCGTTGCCCCCATATTCCCTAATGAGGCGGTAATGGCATTGGGAAGAATAGAAGTGAAACCAAGCAATCCTTTTGTTACCATCTGATAATTTGAATAAAAGCCAAGAATGGATGAGCCTACTATGGCACTTATTAAGATGCTGTCTGTGGAATTTACAGCAACTCCTCCAAGCTTTGAGATGATTAATCCTTTAACGTTGAATAAGATTTTCTTTTTACTATCTTTACTGAGTTTCGTTTGTTTCTTTTCTTTCAGATAAGGATATTTCTTATTTGCATAAATATCTAAGGCAATGCAGTGGATACTGTCGAAGATTAAAATGCAGAGGGAATATAGTAGGAAATTCTGAGTTTTAATTGATATGAAAATCTGCAAGATATACATGAAAATCCAAGGAATATTCGTAATCAGCGTGGTAATATATTCCTTTTGGTCTGC
The DNA here is from genome assembly GCA_944390015.1 of uncultured Spirochaetaceae bacterium. Lineage (GTDB taxonomy): Bacteria > Spirochaetota > Spirochaetia > Sphaerochaetales > Sphaerochaetaceae > Ornithospirochaeta. The sequence goes on along the minus strand of CALXOL010000005.1, from coordinate 116,086 downwards.
ATTGAAAAGAATGTACTTGTAGGAAAGATAATATTCAAAAACCGTGCTTAGCAGGAATATTATGAAATAGAGCTGCACAGATGATATATCGACTTCTGTTTTTACAAAGAAGTGAAGAATCTGTGTAAAAGCGATTCCTGCGATTAATATGATAGTTCCTATCGTGAGGTATACTTTCCTTAAAAAGTTGATAATCGCTCTTACTTCATCGTAGTTATCCTCTGCTAGAGGAGCATAAAGTGAATATGCGATTGCGACACTCAAGCCTAGTTCTGCAACAGATAATACGGATATGACATTCTTAAATAGGCTGTAAAAGCCTAGGTAATCAGGTATGAAACACTGGTTGAATACCATTCGCTCCACAAAACTGACAACACCCATTACTATCTGAACAATCACAGCAGTAGTTGCATTTCTTGTGGAGCTTAAAAAGCGGTATTCATTTGTGTTATTCGCCATTAATTCTTTACCTTTCTATAGATATAATCTTTTAGCTTATTTGAGACAATCATGACAACAGGTAGGACAAAGAGCGTTGCAAGCATAGCCACAGTCAAAGCAACGGACATGAATAGCCCAAAATACTTAATCGGGGTAAATGAGGCAAATAAGAACATGCACATTCCAGCAACGATTGAGACTGTTGTAAGTATTATGGGCCTACCTGTCTCATCAAGCGTCATGCTGATTATATCTTCAATCTTTTTACCAGGATAAAGAGTCTTGTTGTATTTGTACCGCAGTAGGTAGTGCAGGGCATCATCTATTCCTGCGCCAAATGTGATGGAAGAAAATCCTATTGTAACAAGATCAAATGGTATGCCCGTAAAATACATGAAAATATAGTTAAACATTATTCCTACTAGTACTGGTACAATCGATGCCGCGCCTCTGAATACGGAGAAAAGCGTGATGGATGCAATTATTACTGTGGCAATCATGGAAATCATAGTGGCGGTGTTCTGATCTTCTACAATCATATCACTTGCTTTTATAGAGTTTGATGCTCCGCAGTATATTTTTGAAGTCGTTCCTTCTGGTAGCATATAGCGATAATAATCGAGAGTTGCTTCTACTCTTCTTGCACTTGCCGTGGTTTGCAGATTCTGCTCAAATGCATCATAATTACGCATCGCAAGTGTTATGACCGAGGCGTCTTCGTTTATCAGTACATCAAGCACGTTTGCTCCTATATAGGATTTCATTTGCTGTAATACTCGATAAAGAAGATTTATTAATCCGTTGCTCTCAGGTATTTCATTACTTCCTGAATACACCTTGTTCAGGAAGCCGACGTACTGCGGAAATGACAGACTCTGAACTAAGTCAGGGCATGCTTCCATCACAGTCTTCTCAAAATCATATACTTTCTTGATGTTTTCAGATTTTAAGAAGAACCCTGGCTCCCTTTCAGGTGCTACGATTTCCATGTAATATGGATCTGTTCCTCCCATTGTTTGAGCGAAGAATACGGTATCTTCTACAAATTGGTCATTCTGAGGGAAGTAATCTACATAGTTTGAATTAAAATCTACTTTATCATGAGTATATGCGAATGCAAGTATGATGGCTGCGAGAACAACAAGTACCACCGCCCAATATTTTGTGACTGTTACTTCTATGAATTTAATAAAGCTTCCCATTATCTTGCCGTTTTCAATTTTCTCTACCTTCTTCTCTTTTGGTTGAGGAAGAAGAGAGAGTATTGATGGAAGGTATAGGATTGCTAAAACGGCACACATTGCAATTCCAATGGAGACGGAGACTCCAAATTGCCTGAACATCTCGGTTCTACATACCAGCATGGAGATAAAACCCATTATGGTAGTTAAACATGCGGAAAGAATCGTTTTTGATATCCTCGCATACCCGTTTACCGCTTTTGCAGGATCTTTTGTCTCTGTGAAATACTCAGAGAGCATATGTACGGAATAAGATGAGCCAAGAGTTAATACAAGGCATGGGGTAAGGATTGATACGATTGTAAGCTTATAACCCATTAAGCTCATCATTCCCAGAGTCCAAATAATTCCAATGATGGAAAGTGAAGAAGGAATTATAACCGCTCTAAGAGAGCGATATGAGAGATAATATACAAGAAGTATTACTATAAAACAAAGCGAAAGAAGGATTCCAAGGTCTTTGAAAATGAAATATGTTACTCTGTTTACAATCGAGCTTCCTCCATTAATTGCGACTCGTCCGTAATCTCTAAGCGGATCGATTATAGCATTCATGACATCCTGTTCAGCTTGACTATATCCCTGAGTCCTGTAATACAGCATTATGGTATTTCCATCCTTGCTGTACAGATAGTTTCGGGCCATGTCATCATTCATTAAACGTTCTTTTAGTATTTCTGCAGTCTCCTCTGTCCATTCCTCTCCTCGGGAGACTGGAGACATGGGTATAACAGAGAGCCTTGAACCATGTTTCTCAACTGTTACAAAATCAAATGGTGAGAGGCAGGGGCCGACCTTATCTAGTGATTCAAGTTCCATCATTACATCGTAAAGAAGATTAAGAACCTTGGGTGTATATAATTCTGCAGATGAAAATACGACAACAAAACCATCAGGATAATTTGAAAAAGTCCGACCTTCCGTCATGTTGTCAGGTATTACCGCATGTAGCTTCTCATCTTCTGGCCTTTCATGGAATTCATATTGCTCTGGTATAAACTCTTTGAAGTCCTCAGGGAGCGAAAAAACGAGAGCACTGTCACCATGTTTTTCTGAAGGAGTTAAAACATATTCTGCAGGAGGGACACCGGAGGAGAAGCTGAAAATATTTGCATCAATCTTCAAGTGAAAAAGATTATAAGCAAAGAATACGGTTATTGCAGCTATGGCAAATAAAATAGGGATTCTAAATTTTAGAATAAAAGATATTATGATCTCAAATATCTTGACGAATAGGGATTTCTTGTTTTTGGGCTTATCCATAATGAAAAAGTATACCAGAAAAATGGTATTACAGTATACCGTCCGATTATTTACCCCTGTAGTGTTTCATAGAATAATTTATTATTATAGTCCAAAAGGGATTATAGATTTTATATATGATATTAAGCGAAGTCTGTATAACAGGGGAATGATATGTTGAATATCCAAGGAGTTTCAGGTGAAGACATTTAGAGCAAGAATAACGCCGTTGTTAGATCATATATTGGCCAATTTTACCTGGCTTTGTCTTGTGTTTTTTAATTTTCGCTTTAAGCTTTTAAAACCAGATGAAAGGTTAAAAAAGTTACACAATAAGTATGCCGGTAAAAGATGCTTTATTGTTGGGTTAGGCCCTAGTTTGACCATTGATGATTTGAATTTATTGGTTCAGCATGGGGAGTATACTTTCTCAATGAATAGATGTTATCAGCTTTTTGATAAAACAGAGTGGAGACCTGACTGTTATTTCCTATCGGATGCAAAAGTCTGTACAGATGAAACTAGAAAGGCTGTAAGAGGAATGTTGGGTGATAACAGATTAGTGGTGTATAGCAAATTAGAAATTAACGGACTTCCACATAAAGCTTTGTACTTTAAGGCGAATTTTATTGATTTTGTCTTGAGAAATTCGAAAAAGGAAAAATATAGAAAAAGAGGACATTATTGTAGGTTGAGCACTGATGCTTCTGAATATATTTATGCTGGAAGTTCTTGCATTCATTCAATTATTCAACTTGCTTATTATATGGGGTTTAACAAGGTGTATCTGCTTGGAACGGATTGTGGCAGTGTGAATTCAAAGAGTTATTGCAATGGGTTGGATAACAAGCAAGGTGCAACATACAGTAGTGATACAAGTAGCTTATTAATAAAAGATTTCGAGAGCCTGAAAGAAGACTGCGACAAGAAAGATTTAGATTTTGCTATCTATAATTGTAGCAAAGGTGGAATTTTAGAGGTGTTTAAGAGAATACCGTTAGAAGATGTACTTGAAAATAAGAATGTATGATAAAGAATCCATTAATTTCTGTTATAATTCCAGTGTATAATGTTGAGAGATATTTGGAAAAATGTCTTGAAAGTATAATTAATCAGACATATGGGAATTTACAAATAATTATTGTTGATGATTGCAGCTCCGATAAGAGTCTTACAATTAGTGATAAATTTGCTCAGAAAGATTCAAGAATTTGCATACTACATTCTAATAAGAACATTGGGGTAAGTGCGGCTAGGAATATTGGCATAGAAATGGCTCAAGGGGATTTTATTTCCTTTATTGATGCTGATGATTATCTGGATTACGATTTTTATGAATATTTAATTACTTTAGCCGTTTTGAATGATTCAGGTAATGCGGATATTGTCTATTGTGCTTATCGTCGTGTATCTGATTCTGGGGGTAGGATTTTATCGCAGCCCAAAGATGAGCCTACTCATGTGGAAGCTTTTTGCAGTAAGGATGCTGTTGTAAATTGTTTAAGGGCGCAGAAAGGTTTTAATATTTTCATATGGAACGGGTTGTTTAAAAAAAGCATTCTTCCTCGATTCGTAGAAGGTCGAATAACCTGTGAGGATCAGGATTTTACGATTGCCGCATTATTGAATTCTTCCTGTGTTATTCGTGGATGGGGGGTAAAATATAATTATAGGATACGTAAATCAGGGTCACAGAGTATTGATATAAAAACAAGGGTTCAGCACACGTTGCAGTCCTTGCAGGATGTGTCTGAGCATATTCGTGAAGCTGGAAGTGACATGGACTGCATAGATGCCTTTTACGAGCGTTGCTTGCGAATGGACTTGAATTTAATTGATAGATATTCAACAGGTTCTCTTCATGATAAGCAGCTATTCAGGACTCTTAGGAAAAGATTAAAAAAAGATGTAGTTCTTACCTATAAAAGTATTAAAGGAAGGTTGATTTCAATTCTTTTTTATGCTCCTGAGCCTTTATATAGGGTTGTGTTCTTACTCATAAAAAAAATAAAGGGAATGCAGTTAGGGAAAAATAATTGAGCCGATAGTTTTATTTGCTATATTTCGATATTCTGGGATAGATATGCTAAGTGCAAAGGGAACGGAGGAAGTATATGAAAGTAATAGGAATAATACCAGCGAGATACGGGTCTACGAGATTGCCGGGTAAGCCTTTAAAAGATATATTGGGCCATCCGATGATATGGTGGGTATATAAGAGGGTGTGCTCTGTCGAGCGTTTAAATGAAGTGTACGTAGCGACGGATGATGAAAGGATTGCCACGGTGTGCAGAGATAATTCGATTCCATACGTGATGACGTCAAGCAGCCATCAGACGGCGGCAAATCGGTTGCAGGAAGTATCGGAGAGTATAAAAGCAGACTTCTATGTGCAGCTAAATGGTGATGAGCCTCTAATCAATACAGCTGCGATTGCGGCGGCAATTCCGGAACATGTGCCCCAGGATGTGGAGTTCGGTACGAATATAATAACAGAAGTGGAGGATCCTGCGCAGCTGATGGATGCGTCTAACATAAAGGTGGTGTTCGATAATGAGATGAATGCCCTCTACATGTCCAGGACCCCAATACCATATCCATTTAAGGCGATAGATTTCAAATACTATAAGCACGTGGGGATAATCGGGTACAACAAGAAGATGCTTGACTTCTATAAGGATTCCATTCCTGGACGGTTTGAGAGGATTGAAGGGATAGATACGATGCGTTTCATAGATTATGGCAAGACACTGAAGCTTGTGGTTGTCCCACAGTGCCATAGCCTGTCCGTGGATACGGAAAAAGACCTTGAGATGGTGAGGCATATGATTGCGGAGGATGAGAATGGAAAAGAATGATTTGAAACTACTTGATTGCACGTTGCGCGATGGCGGATATGTTAACAACTGGCAGTGGGGGTATAAGAGTGCTAAAGCGATAATCAAATCCCTTGTCAAAGCCGGAGTGGATGTTGTCGAGGTGGGATTCCTTCGCAATGTTGATAGCTACGATTCCGATGTGACTGTTTGTGGCCGCATAGAGGAGTTGAACCGCCTGTTACCTGAAAAAAAGGGTGATACGATGTTCTCTGCGATGGCGATGCGTAGTAATTATGATATCAGTAGATTGTCTGAGTACACAGGGACGGGAATTGAGATGATCAGGATAACCGCCCACGACTATGATATCGAGGAAGGGATGGACTACGCAAGAGCCGTGAAAGATAAGGGATATAAGCTGAGCATCAATCCGATAAACATAATGGGATACTCGGATCAGAGGATTCTTTGGATTCTGGAACGGGTGAACGAGATTCAGCCGTATCAATTTTCCATTGTCGATACATTCGGAAGCATGAAGCGGCGGGATCTTGATAGGATAGTGAGCCTCGTAGACAATAATCTCGACAGGAACATAAGAGTGGCACTTCACCTGCATGAGAACATGTCATTGAGCTGTGCGCTGGCACAGGCTTTCGTTGATAAGCATTTGAACAGGCCTGTCGCCGTAGATGCCAGTCTGATGGGTATGGGGCGGATCCCTGGGAATCTATCCATAGAGCTGATCGCGGATTATCTGAATGAATATGCGGATAAGACTTATGACATAGATTACATGATGGATGCGATTCAGGATCATATAGCACCTATAAAAGGAGAGACGGAATGGGGCTATAATCCTGCATATTTCCTTTCCGCCAGATACAATCTTCACAGGAACTATGCCGAGCATTATCTTAAAAAAGGTGATTTGACTAACAGGGATATAAATCACATACTGGCACGCTTTGATGCGGGTAAGAAGACTGCGTTTGATGCGGCATATGCGGATGAGTTATATGACGAATATAAGAACAACCAGGTGGATGACCATGTTGATTGGGATGCTCTTTCCTCGCAGCTGGCAAACAAGGACGTATTGATCATTACCCCGGGAGCGTCGATAGTCCGTAAAGAAGCGGAAATAAAGGAATTTATAGAAGACAATAAACCTATAACTATAAGTGTTAATTTTATTCCAGAGGTTTTCGACGTGGATTTTGCTTTTTTCAGTAACAACAAGAGGTTTTCATCTTTTGATGTACATCCATGCAAGACCATAATCACGTCAAACATCACGGATGGGGAGGCGGACTTTAAGATTAATTATAACAGCCTGTCAGGGGCGTTCGATCAAGGATGCAACAGCTTCATCATGCTTTTGAAAATGCTTAAGAATATGAAATCTGGTAAAATATATGTAGCAGGGGCGGATGGGTATACTGAACATGGCGAGAATTATTACAGCCCCGACATGAGAAGTTACACGGTGCATGGAAATAAGTTCAATATCGCAGTCTCAGAAGCAATAAGAAAGCTTGATATAAATATCGATTATATCACAGAATCCGCATATGACATGGAGAGATAAACAACGATGGAAGTAGATATAAAGCTCATTGTCCTGGATGTGGACGGGACGCTGACCGATTCCGGAATCTATTATGACGAGAACAACAACGAGATGAAGAAATTCAGCACTAAGGATGCCATAGGAATATATGCTGCGCAAAAAGCAGGGATGCAAGTAATGGTCTTAACTGGCAGGGAGTGTGCAGCAACGACTCGGAGAATAAATGAACTAAAAGTTGACTATGCCTTTCAGAATGTTAAAGATAAAAAAGCTTTTCTCTTCAATTTCATGAATGAGAATTCTTTAAAAAAGGAAAACGTATGCTACATTGGGGATGATTTAAATGATTTCCCTGCGATGGATTTAGCCGGATATATCGGTTGTCCCGCAGATGGTTGTAAAGAAATAATTGAAAGAGCTGATTATGTAAGTATTATAAATGGCGGACATGGTGCGGTAAGAGATGTGATTGAGCATGTTCTGAGAGAAAAACAGATGTGGTCAAAAATAATTGGAGATATGCTATTATAAAAATTAATTTAATACAAATAGGGGCTTTATTTTGATAAAAGTTTTAAATGTTCTCGGTGCTGTATCAAAAGGAGGAATAGAAAAACTTCTTGAAAACTTATATGAGTATATCGACCCCTCTGTAATTGAATCCGATATTGCTTATCATGGTTTTATTAAAGGTTATAAAGGGGATGAATGCTTAAATAGTTTTAAGAAATATAAAGTTCCATCATATTACACATTGAATGCATTTCAGTATCGAAACTGGTGGAAGAATTTCATAAAAGAACATCATTATGATATTGTTCACGTGCATTATCTGGATTCATGTTTTTTGTATTTAGATCTATTTAAGAAGACAGGTGCTAAAGCTGTAATACATAGCCATAACACGAGATGTTCTCATCCTGATATTGGAATATACATAAGTGAATTAAATTCATTTTGGGCTCGGTTTAAGGCTGATTATGGATTTGCGTGTTCAAAAGAAGCTGGGGTTTATAAATTTGGAAAGAAGTTCGCATTATCGGGGAAAATGAAAGTTTTACCAAATGGGTGTGACTTAAAAATTTTTAATTACAATGAAAAAAGGAGAGAAGATGCACGTAGGAAGTTGGGCGTTTATCGGAACTTTGTGATAGGACATATAGGCAGGTTCGTCTATCAAAAAAATCATGAGTTTCTTATAGATGTTTTTTCTGAAGTCCATAGAATTAATAAAAATGCTGTTTTGTTTTTGATTGGGGATGGCGAAGAGAAAAAAAATATTTTGATAAAAGTGCAAGAAAAAAAACTTTCTTCTTCTGTCTATTTTCTTGGGCTTCGTGATGATGTAGCGGATTTAATGAATGCAATGGATGTATTTGTTTTTCCTTCTCGGTTTGAAGGGTTGGGAAATGTATTAGTTGAGGCCCAGGCAACAGGTTTAAAAATTATCTCTTCGGATGCAATCCAAGATGAGGCAGATGTTCATGCAGGTCTTCTAAAAAAACTTTCGTTGAATCTTTCTGCGAAAGAATGGGCAAATGAAATAATAGATAGTAGAACAGAAAATAGAAAAAATGGAGCAATTGCCGTTAAGAAAGCTGGCTTTGATATAGAAGATGTTGCTAAAGACCTGCAAGAGTTCTATGTTAGGATATCAAAGTGAAATGATAATGAATAAGCGATATAAGTTATCTAGAGGTTTTAGAAATCATTCAAGTAGGAAGAAGTATGGATAAATATAGTATTGATTCTCGTATTTTACCCAGAATCAATGGCGGAGAAAAAGCTCGGCAGGATGCGTCAAATATAGTTTCTTGTTTAGGTTACAAAAATGTTTCTCTTTCTTGTTTTGGTGATACCATTCATATATTTAATTTTTATATTTTGCTAGAAATAATTAATTTCTTTAGATTTATAAAAATAAAAAATTCGATTGTTTTCTTACAGAGTCCTTTTTCTCTTGGAATTCTAAATCATGGTGTTTTGAACTTACTGTCAAAAAAAAACAAAATAATTATTTTATCGCATGATTTAAATTTTATAAGAGCAGGGCGAAAACCATTCAGATATGAAGTTAAAAATTTGAACAAGGCATCATGTGTAATATCATTGAATAAAAAGTATACTAATTTATTAAGAAAAATTGGTGTTCGAGTTCCAATTGTTGAATTAGATGTTTGGGATTATCTGTTACCACAAAGAAAAATTCCAAGTCATAAATATAGTACTGTTGTGTCATTTGTCGGTAATCTTGCAAAATCTGAATTTTTTCCAGATTGGTTGAGATTGACACGGCATTATAGTATTGAACTTATTGGTAATTGTTCTTGTGAACAAAAGAAAGATTTACAGAATGAAGAAAAATATACTTATCGAGGTATTTTTGATTCAGAGAGTGTACCTTTTCAGATAACTGGATCTTTTGGCCTAGTGTGGGATGGTAGTTCGATAGAATCATGTGATAATGGAGGAAGCTGGGGACAGTATTTAAAATTTAATACGCCACATAAACTTTCTCTTTACATTTCAGCAGGAATTCCCGTTTTTATTTGGGATCAGGCCGCTGCAGCTGATTTTGTAAGAGAAAATGGTATCGGTATTACAATAAAAAGTCTTCATGAAATTGATAGCATAATGGGAGCTTTGGATGAGATAAGCTATGTGGCTATGACAAAAAGAGTGAGGTTATTGAGAGAGAAAATTATTAAAGGGGAATTTTTGAAAAAAGCTATAAAAAAAGCTGAGGATATGATATAAGGTGTTACAATTAATAAAAAAATATAGGGGTAATTTTCAAGAAACATAAATTTGAGGTAGATTCCTTTATTTATCGCTTATTATGTAAACTAAATTGTTTTAACTAAGTATTGGAATATATAATATGAAAAGAGTATTAAATGACATTCATCTTTACCTAATTATTACTTTAACATCTTTATCCATTTTGCTTTTTAACGTTTTTGGCTTCTTTGGAATTATTGTATATGGTTTGCTCGTTATATATGGTTTTTTGTTTTTTCTTTTCAATGTTAAATCAAAACATATTTTAAAAACTCCTCCTTTATATGTTATGATTGCTTATTATGCTTATTTTTGTATAGCATTATGTATAAACGGAGCGATATTGCAACGTGGCTTTACCATGGCTCAACTCTTTCTTTTGTCCTTAATTTCATTTTTTATTAGACCTAATGAAGATCTTGAGTACGATATAAAGCAATTATCAAAAATAATGACAATTGCTGGTTTTATAATGAGTTTTGCATCATTAGCAATATCTTTCTTTACATATAATAATCAAGAGATTATTAGCACTTTCCCTGAATACATAAGTAATATATTGGGGGAGACGATGGGGAGCTTTCCAAAACGTATGGCAGGGTTATCATTCCATCCTAATCTTACGGCAGAGTATTGTTTGATTTCAACAATGTTTTCTGTTTTTTTAATAGCATCAAGACCATCAAAACTATGGAAAATCTGCTCAGTTGTGAATATTGTTGCTTCGATATTTACAATTTTTGTTGCGACTTCTAGTAGAACATCAATGGTATGTATTCTTGCATTCTTTTTTATATTCTTTTGTCTTTTCATGTATATGAACAAAGAGAATATGCAGTTCAAGAGAAAAATGATATACATTCTTTTATGTTTAGGATTTGTGGTATTACTTGTTCTAATACTTCTTTTTGCTTCAGAATCCTTCCGTGATTTTGTGAGAAACCATATTATCAGAGTATCTTCTTTAAGCACTGCATCTGGCAGAGATTCGGTATATAAAGTTGCATTTGAGCTGGGAAAAGGTCATCGTCTTTTGGGCTACAATGAAAGCAAATTGACCGAACAAATTGTTGCACCACATGCTCATAATATGTATCTTCAGCTACTTTCTTTTTCTGGAATACCGGGCTTATTACTCTATTGTATTTATTTGGGGTATACAGTGTATTTAGCGTTCAGAAACTTTTTTGATAACTCGTTCTCATTTAATGTAAAACTACTTAATTGTTTGTTTTTGAGTTTCGTATTGTGCTATTTATTATATGGAATTCCTGAAGAAGCAGGTGTGAATAGGATTAAAGCTATTTCTATTTATGCTCAAGTGATATTTGGTTTTATACATGTGCTGCATTATAATATCAAGCATGAAAGTAACATCTCGTGCTATCGATAGGTAAATCATATGCGTTGAAAAGAGAAATAAGCATAACTCTTTTCGTGAAAGCTCCTGAAGGTTTTGTAGAGAATAATATAATTCTATTTACTTTGACTTATATGGGGATAGAATATTATATGGTATATAAATTGTCTGTAAAAAAATTACAGACAATTGACTTCTCGTTTTATGTAAGTAATAATCAAGACTATCATAAGGAGTTGTATTGTGCTTAAGAAATTTGCGGTTACTAACTTTAAGAGCTTTAAAGATAGGATAGAGCTGGATCTTTCCCGGCATAAAAGCTACGAGTTTAATGATTTTGCGATACAAAATGGGATTATAAAGGATGGAATAATATACGGGCCGAACGGGTCAGGAAAATCTAATTTCGGCTATGCTGTTTTTGATATCGTCGGACATTTAAGTCAAAACACATTCAACAGGAGAGTCTATGAGAATTCAACATTTGCCTGTAATCCCAATACGTTGATGAAGTTTGAGTATACATTCGATTTTAATGGGCAGAACGTAGAGTATTCTTATACGGAAAACAGCAAGGTACAATTGGTTGATGAGAGTCTATATGTTGATGGCGTTCAGATTTTCTCAAAAAACAAGGATGGATTAGAGATAAGAAAAGATGAGTTCCCGATGACAGAAGAGACGGTCTCTGCGTTGGCTTCAAATGCGAACAGTATTCCAATAGTTAATTATCTTGTTTCTTCCTATCCTCTTGATAGCGATCATTATTTGAATTCATTGAAGCGATTTGTTGATTCAATGTTGTGGTTCAGATGTTTAGAAGATCGTGGCTTTATAGGACTTCAGAATCATGTTACAAACATTGATGAATTTGTTATCGATAATAATTTGATGGATGATTTGAGTTTGTTTTTAACGGAAGTAAGTGGGCAGAAGTATACATTTGCCAAGCCTATGAAAGGGGAGAAACTTCTGTTTTGCATAATAGATGGCAATAGGATTCCTTTCGCTTCAATAATGTCAACGGGGACAAGCTCTCTATACCTTCTTTATTATTGGTTGAAAAACTTGGACTCAGCTCTTTTTGTCTTTATAGATGAATTTGATGCCTTCTATCACTATAGGCTTTCTCTGTCTGTCTGTAAGAAGCTTTTTGAAAGGGAAAAAACACAGGTGCTTCTTACTTCACATAATACTTATCTAATGACAAATGACTTACTCCGTCCAGATTGTAATTTTATTTTAAATAATAATGAAATCAAAGCTCTTTGCGATTGTACGGAAAAAGAACTCAGATGGGGGCATAACATTGAAAAAATGTATCGTGGTGGGGCATTTGATTTATGATATTATTCGTATTTGAAGGGGCAAAGAGAGAAAGAGATATTTTCCGAACAATGGAAGAACTTTTCTTTCAGAAAAGCCTTGATAAGATAGTCTGCTCTTATTGCGATAATATTTATCATCTTTATAGTCAGATAACGGATAAAGGACGCATTACAGATCCGCTTTATTATAATGATATCGTTACGGTCTTGCAAAAAAGAGAGAAGAACAATCCCAATAGTAGGATTGTTAATATCCCACGTTCTGATATTTCAGAAATCTATCTCTTTTTTGACTATGAGATTCAGAATGGAAACGCAAAGAAAACAATTAAAATGAGTGATTTGAATGCAAGACTAGTCAAGTTACTTAATTTTTTTAATGATGAGACTGATCAAGGGAGGCTATATATCAACTATCCGACTGTGGAATCGATAAGGTATACTAAAAAACTCCTGGATTCAAATTACTATAAATACTCAGTCAGTATTTCCTCCTTAGGTTTTTTCAAAGCTTTGGCTGATCAATTTTCCTTTTACGGTAATTTAGATTTCATCACATTCAAAACTTCGAAGAAGAATGTAATTTCTACTAAGGAGAAGGTTAGGGAATGTATACTGCGCAAGAATTGGGCTAGCTGTATAACGCAAAACGTAACAAAAGCGAATTATATAACAAAAGGAGAAAATTGTTTTCCTCAAAATAAGCAGGATATATGCCAAGGCGATATATTTGATAATCATCTAAAAAACTATTTTTCAAAAAATGATGTACCCGTTCTTAATTCCTTCCCATTATTCTTATATGAATACTTTGATGATTTACATTTGATACTTTGAATATGCAGCTAATCTAAGAATTATGATTTTTGCAAAAATTGATTAATAAATATTTTTCTTGCAAATAATTTGCACTGGTATATACTGAACTTGAGAAAATTAATTTCATAAAAGGAGGGTTAAATTATGAAAAAATTTTTATCAATCCTGTTGATTGCTCTTTTAGCGGTTCTTTCTCTAAGTGCAAATGGAGCTGCAGAGTCTAAGGGGGATTCCAATAGGCTTGTTCTCATCACATCTTCTGCTGATGATAATCTGAATTCCGTTATCCCTGCCTTTGAGGAGAAGACGGGAATAGATGTTGAGATTATAACAGGCTCCACAGGAGAGGTTTATTCAAGAATACAGGCGGAGAAGGAGAATCCAAGCTGTGATGTTACCTGGATAGGTGAATATTACGCTATCATGGATACCTCGTTATTCGAGACATACGTTTCTCCTAATGATGCGGAGTATCCTGAGCAGTTCAAGAATACCACAGGAGTCTTTACAGCTACGAATGGAACTTGTCCTGTAATAATCTGGAATAAGGATCAGGTGCCTCAGGGGATAAAAGGTTATGCAGACCTTCTTAATCCAGAGTTCAAGGGGAAGATTGCATTTGGTGATGCGGGAACCTCTTCAAGCGCATATAACCACCTTGAGAACATGCTCATTGATTTTGGTGATGGGGATGTTGAATCAGATAAGGCATGGGAATTCGTGGAAGCACTGCTTAACCAGCTCGATGGAAGAATCGTGAACTCATCTTCTGTTACATATAGGGGTGTTGCAAGTGGCGAGTATGCTGTCGGTCTTTCATGGGATGCTCCTGCTCTTGAGCTTGCCGCAGCAGAGAACAATACTACTGGATTCTGCTATATGGAGGAGGGTGCTGCATCAAAGCTTTCCGGCGTATGTATTATAAAGGGTGCGAAGAACCTTGAGAATGCAAAAGCTTTTGTCGATTTCATGTCCTCTGAAGAGGGGCAGTCATTGCTTGCTATGAACTCCTTGGGAGCAAACCCTGTGAGAACCGATGTCGATATGCCTGAATCAAAGGCCATAATGAAAGATGCGAACATCTTCCCAGTCAACTCAATATGGTCTGCTGATATCAAGGAAAGTGTTCAAACTAGATTCACCGATATGTTGATGGATGTCATGGGTTGATTGCATGAGTGTCGCTATAAGTATTAAGAATGCAGTGAAGCGTTATGGGGATAACACGGTTATCCCCGGCTTGAGCCTTGAAATAAAGGATGGAGAGTTCTTTACGCTCCTTGGATCCTCTGGTTGTGGAAAGACGACGCTTTTAAGGATGATTGCCGGCTTTAACACCATAGAAGGTGGTCAGTTCTATTTCAATGATAAGGTTATCAACAATATTCCTCCTGAGAAAAGGAACATCGGAATGGTCTTTCAGAACTATGCGATATTTCCGCATATGACAGCTTATCAGAATGTCGCATTCGGCCTTGAGGAGAGGAAGATAAAAGATCCGGAAAAGAGGAAGCGGGTGGAGGAGATGCTTTCCCTTGTCCAGATATCAGAACTGAGGGATAGGAAGCCCGAGAACATGTCTGGAGGCCAGCAGCAGAGGATAGCATTGGCCCGTGCGATAGTCATCAAACCCGATGTCCTTCTCATGGATGAACCGCTCTCAAATCTTGATGCCAAGCTAAGAGTTGAGATGCGCTCCGTGATAAGAAGGATACAGAAACAGTTTGGAATCACAACTGTCTATGTTACTCATGACCAGGCGGAGGCGCTCTCGATATCCGATAGGATTGCAATAATGAACAAAGGTGTGATTCAACAGATCGGCACTCCTTTTGAGGTCTATAGACAGCCAAGGAACATATTCTCTGCGACATTTATCGGAGAAAGCAGTCTGCTCGATGCCACATATGTCCAAGATGGCTCTGTTGATATCTCAGGCTATGAGTTTACGCTTGCCCATCTTTCAAAAAGGCTTGAAAGAGGAGAGGCGATGACGCTCTGCATACGCCCTGATGATTTCTATTTTGCCGAAGAAGGACTAAGTGGAAGAATCGAGGAGTGTACTTATCTAGGATCCAACTATGAGTATATCGTCGCTCTGGATAATGGCTCCCAGATAAAGGCAGATATTAAAGCAACTGGAGAGATGATTGAAATCGGGACTAAGGTGTTTGTGCGATTCAATGAGGAAAGAGCGAATGCCTTCAGTAAGGAAGGCGGCAATAGCCTGATGGAGTATTATGATGAAGAAGAGAATTAGTTTTGATTATTGGAGCGCAATTACACTCATTACATTGGTCTTCTTTATTCTCTTCTTCCTTTTCCCTGTTCTTCAGATTTTCATACAGAGTGTATATGATAGCGCAAGCGGCACTTTCTCTCTCGATTCTTTTAAGAAGTTCTTCAGCCGGAGTTACTATACTTCGACGATAACAAACAGTTTTAAAGTAACGATTGCGGCAACCTTGATTACCATGGTAACCGGTACGATGATGGCATATTTCATGAAAACAGTGACGATTAAGGCACGAAAGATCATAGATATGATAGTCATTGTATCGATTCTCTCTCCTCCTTTTATCGGGGCATATTCCTGGATTATATTGCTGGGAAGAAGCGGAGTGCTTACGAAGATAATCAACTCGCTCTTCGGTATTTCTTTTTCTGGAATCTATGGCTTTTACGGCATCCTTCTTGTCTTTACTGTGAAAATGACACCCCTGATGTATCTCTTCGTCTCTGGTGCTCTTGAGAAGATTGACTCTTCGATAATCGAATGCTCTGAGAACCTTGGGTGCCACGGGGTACGGAAGATTCGCAAGATAGTTCTTCCACTCATAATGCCGACGCTCCTTAATTCCGCATTCCTCGTGTTTATGAGGATATTCTGCGATTTTGGTACTCCTATGCTTATCGGAGAGGGATATAGGACAGTACCGGTATTGATTTATAATTCTTTCATTGGCGAGATGGGTTCTGATTATTCATTCGCATCTGCGATGAGTGTTATTGTAATCGCATTCTCAATCGTAATTTTCTCACTCCAGCAGTTTGTCGCTCAGAAGAGTACGATAAAGATGAACAGCCTGCATCCCGTGAAAGCGGAGAAAAAGAAAGGTGCTTATGGATTTTTTGCAAACTTCTTCTGCCTGTTCGTAGCTCTCCTTTCCTCCCTTCCTCTTCTTGTAATCGTTGTTCTTTCCTTTAGGAGAACTGATGGAATCTATTATTACAATGAATTCTCCATTAACAGCTATATAAAAGCTTTTGATACCGCAGGCTCTGCGATTTTCAATACTTTTGCCTATTCCATAGTTGCGATGCTTGTGATTCTTTTCATCGGGGTACTGTTTTCCTATGTTTCCGTGCGCCGCCCTTCGTTTGTCACGAAGGTAATCGACGTGATTATAACAATGCCGTATATCATCCCGGGCTCAGTAATGGGAATAGCCTTGATTCTTGGTTTTAATAAGAGGCCGTTTGTTCTTACAGGAACTGCGGTAATTATGATTGTGGCATACATAATCCGTCGAATGCCGTATACGATAAGGAGTTCAAGCTCGATATTAAGGCAGATTGATTCATCGATAGAGGAGGCTGCCAGAAGCCTGGGCTCGAGTAAATCCAGGGCGTTCTGGCGTATAACGTTCCCTGTCATGGTTCCAGGAGTAATATCTGGTGCTCTGATGAGCTGGATGAGTATTATAACCGAATTAAGTGCGACGGTATTGCTTTATACCACGAGAACACAGACAATATCGATAGCAATATATCAGGAAGTAATACGGGGAAATGAAGGTGTGGCTTGTGCGCTATCTACGATTCTGCTTTTGACAACAGTCATAAGCCTCTCCATATTTTTCCGTCTAAGTGGTAAGAGGGAGATTGCACTTTGATTGAGAAGATTAAACAGGTTTATTCGAGTCTATCCGATAAGGATAAGCGGATTGCTGATTTCATGCTCTCCAATTACGAGGAGATGCTCAGCATGAACATTAATGAGCTTGCCGAGAGGACAGGTGTGTCCGCATCGACTATAAGCAGGTTCTCAACATATGTGTTCTCGCTTAGCTTCCCCCAGCTTAAGGTAGCAATGGCCAAAAGCCTGGCTAAGAATCCAGAAAGGAATACCGATTACAGTATGTCGATGGATGATAGCCTTTATAAGCTGTCATCGAAACTGCTGCTTAATATCGGCAAACTTTTTGAAGAGACATTCAGCATGAACAGCTCAAGCAGCATAGAGACGGCGGCAAAGATGATAATGGATGCCTCAAACATTTACATATTCGGAATCGGGGCTTCAGGCTTTGCCGTTCAGGATCTTGCCCAGAAGCTGATAAAGCTTCAAAAGAGGGCGATATTCAATCTGGATGCGAATCTTGCGATAATGAATTCATCGCTTTGCACGAAGGATGATCTTGTGATTGCCATCAGCTATAGCGGACTTACGAAGGAAGTACTTCTTCCTGCAAAAAAAGCTAAGGAGCTTGGATGCCCGGTAATCTCGATATCTGGTGGAAATAAGAATAAGCTTACCGCGGTATCGGATATAAACCTTGCAATTCCCCTTACTGAGTCGAAAATCATAAGGACGACCGCAATATATTCTCGATATGGGCAGTTCCTCATCATAGATATGATTTATTTAGCACTGCTGAAGCTGCTTGGAGAGGAATCTGTCGATACGATAATGGAAGGTTATAGTGACCTTCTGCTAGAGCTTAAGAACTGATTGGAGGCGTTATGCTCTGTACTGAAGAAATAAATGTAAATTCCAAAGGGATAGACATGAAATCGACCATGGAAATCCTAGAGATTATGAATAGGGAGGATGAAGGGGTGGCAAAAGCTGTCCGGGCCTCCCTTGCTCAGATTGCAGAGCTTATCGATGCCACGGTAAATGCATTCAGACATCACGGAAGACTCTTCTACATAGGATCAGGAACGAGCGGACGGCTTGGCGTGCTTGATGCTTCCGAGTGTCCACCGACATTCGGAGTGCCGTCTACGATGGTGAACGGGGTAATCGCGGGAGGAGAGAGTGCTCTCAGGAATGCGATAGAGAATGCGGAGGATGATAAGGAGAAGGCTTCATCAGATCTCGAGGCTTATGATTTCTCTTCATCTGATATGTTGATCGGATTATCTGCCGCAGGAAGTACTCCGTATGTAGTAGGTGCGATTGAATACGCACATAGCATCGGTGCGGATACTGGATGTATCGTGTGTAATGAAGGAAGTGTGCTCTCCCGTCTGGTCCACCATCCTGTTACGGTCGTTGTGGGCCCTGAGATCATACAGGGAAGTACCCGGCTTAAGGCTGGTACGGCTGAGAAGATGGTGCTAAACATGATCAGCACGATATCGATGGTTAAGCTCGGATATGTCTACGATAATTTCATGGTTAACATACAGCCTACGAATATAAAGCTGATTAACCGTGCACGCCGTATAATAAGGCAGATAACGGGATGCGATGATGTGACTGCGAGAAGGTACTATCAAGAGAGCGGGTGCAAGGTTGCAGAATCGGTACTCATGATTAAGTTCTCACTTTCAGCAGATGAGGCTTTCATCGCTCTATCTGAGGCGGATTTCAATCTTCATAAGGCGATTGAGGCGTGTTCTTCTAAAGTTTAAATTCCATCGTCTGATCTCCGCTTTTGATTATTATGGTCTCTTCTATGAGAAAGATTTGGACTCTTTTACCATCTTTCTCATAAGAGAGGCTTTTCTCTCTATATGAGAAAGGGAAGATATAGAACACTCTTTCATCTGATAGTATCAGCTCAAGCTTATCTTCACTTCTCTTGAACATGATCTTTTCCATTTTCTCTAAAGAGAACATCGTTTCTATTATGGCTTTCTGCTTCTTCTCAAGAGTGTGAATCGTGCCATCTAAGCTCGCCATTATAAGATGCACATCATTTTCTTCGTATTCGGGGTCTTCTGCTGTTTTAATGGCAAAAAATGTTGCCAGGAGGCAAAGCAGCAATATGAGGGATGATGCTAAAAGCAAAGCCTTTATTAGAGATCTGTTTTTTTCCATAAA
Organism: uncultured Spirochaetaceae bacterium; assembly: GCA_944390015.1. Taxonomy (GTDB): domain Bacteria; phylum Spirochaetota; class Spirochaetia; order Sphaerochaetales; family Sphaerochaetaceae; genus Ornithospirochaeta. The sequence goes on along the minus strand of CALXOL010000005.1, from coordinate 96,424 downwards.
CAGATTATAGCCGTATTGTTCAATGGTTTTTTCTACAACGTATCAAAGAAATAAGCACTAGTTTTTATGCATATTTCATTATGTTTAAACGAATAATCAATTTTCAAATGTTAGATACGTTGTAAATGCAGAGAACAATATTATGAGCTAAGCTTCAAGCAAAAGGAGATATCGAGTGTCTGAAGAGAACGGGAAGAAGACAGAGGAGCTTTTAGTCAAAGTCGTTGAAGAGGTCCATCTTCTCTATCATTTGGAAAAAGAGGTTGCAGTGATGAGAGAGGACATGAGTTCTTTGCTTGCCTTAAAAGGTGAGATGGATGAGGAAAAGAGTAGGAGAGAGAAAAGGAGGAAGAGAGTGAGAATGGTCTCAAAAACAGCAGGAGCGGTTATTTTAATCGCAGGTATCATAATGGTTGCTTTTACTTTTGTAAGTTGCGATATGTTGATTCCTGACTTAAATCAGATTTTTGATGATGCGGGAGTGGAGAAGGGTGAATATAAGGGAACTAAATGGACAGCTCAGAGCATAGGCGCTCCCTATAGCTCATTATCATTCGATCATGATGGAAGCTGCACGCTTTCAGATTGGGAGAACATCCCATCTGTCGGTGTACTCATTGGTGATAGCCTGGTTGTAGATGATACTACTTACCAGATTGAAATAGGTGATGAGAGCCTCGCTTTAAGCGATGGAACATCAACATACATTTATAAACTGGATACCACTTAATCCCCCCATTATACGTGGTTGTTCCTTGGCACATCCTATCTGCGAGAGAATAGGGTGTGCCTTTTGTTTTTGTTGATTAAAAATCTTAATATAACTAACTAAGTTTTTAAAATATTAATAAATTTCTTCAAAAATGGGGTTTTTATCCTTGAAATATACAAACTAAGTTATCTAAAATATATATCAACATATAATTTAAAATCTAAAAATAGATGGTGCTCCTTCCTGTATTTCTTCATTATCCCATCTGTATAGAAAAAATAGACCGGATAGAGGAGGATTGTCATGGTAAGTAAGTACAACCTGAAAAATAAGCTGAGAGTTGCAATAGTTGCAGTAGATCAGAGGATTACGGGAGCGCTTAAGATGGCAGGGCTTGCTTCCTCTTTCTTGGATTATACAAAAGGGAACGGGGATATCAATCCTCATCTTAACAACCTTGCATCGCTTTGCCACATCCTGTTGATATACCCCTCCGATTTATTTCATCCAAGTTTTAGGAATATCAACACCAAGTGCATTCCTCATCCTCCGCGCCCGGCACTCAAGAACTTCATAATCACTGATGATGACTTTGCAAAAGCTTTCATGGATCTGCTGGATAAGGATGTCTTTACTGCTACCTATCGGTACGAGACGTATTACGGGTTAGTTGGAAGAGAGGGTTGGCCCAGGAGAAGTCCTACCGTGCTTAATGCCGAGTGTTATCTAGATCTGATGAATATATCGCTATATGAATTCTTCCTCTATGTTGAGGATATTGCATGGAAGAGGATAAGAAGTGAAAATGAGTGTGCTGGAAAGTGAAAAAATCACTTTGCCATTGCAAAATCTGTATAATATACTTTATCATTGGATTAAAAATACGAAAGTTTCACTTGAGGTTGGTTTTTATGCTAGTAAGGTTTAATGTTAAGAATTTTCTTTCTTTTTCTGACAGAGTAGACCCATTCAATGGTAATGTTAGGATCAGTCATGAGTTCTCTATGATTGCTGGGAATGTTCGGAATAAAGAAGAACATTTATTGAAGATAAAGAATCAGAAAGTATTAAAATTTGCTGCAATCTATGGTGCAAACGCTGCTGGAAAATCAAATATAATTAAAGCAATACAAGTATTTCGTCAGTTTGTTCTTAATGGAACTACTCCAGTTGGTGTGGCAAATATGTATTGTATGACACAACCAGAGAACAGAGAGCGAAGTTCATATTTTGAAGCAGAATTCATTGTAGACGATGAGCTATATGCTTATGGCTTTGAAGTCATACTATCTGAAGGTAATATTATCTCTGAATGGCTCTATAGATTGAATCAAAATTCTGCAAAAATGTTGTATGAGAAAAAATCAGAGAATGATGAGTACGAGCTTGGAGCTGAACTGAAAGATATAGAAGACCTGCGTGTTCTGCTTAAAAGTTTTTCTGGAAGTAATGGTCTTTTTTTATCTTTCGTGAATAAGAATATGGCAGGGTTTTATAGGGCGAACAAACAGGCTTTGGTTCTTCAGAGAGTTTTCAGCTGGTTTGTTAATGTCTTATCTGTGAATTTCCCGGACTTTCCTTTACAGGATGCTTCTTTTCTTTTGGACAATGCTTCTCTCCGGGAGGTATCGGAACTCTTGAAAGCATTTGGTACGGGAATTACTGATGTTGTTTCAGAGAAAATTGATTTTCAGAAGGTTCTCCCGTTTATTAATAGGAATGTACTTAACGAGGCTTTTAAAAAAAGAGATGAAGTGGTGAATCTTATGAAATCTGGGCAACTTCCCAAAGGCAAGGTTCAGATAAACATGATTGTTAAAACGATGAATAGCTTTTATATAGTGAATTTTGGGCAGGATGATGAATCCATTCAATCTTCTGAATTAAAATTCAAACATTCATTTCAAGGAGATGCAAAGCTTCCTTTTAGTTTCGAATCTGATGGAACTCAACGGTTATTTGATCTGCTTGAAATTTTATTGGGAAAATCTGATAAGGTTTATGTTCTTGATGAACTGGATCGCAGATTGCATCCTTGCTTAACTTATGAATTTGTAAAAACTTTTTTTCATTATGCACAGAAACGTAATATTCAGTTGATTGTATCAAGTCATGAAGCGAGGCTTTTGGATTTTAATCTATTGCGTCGTGATGAGATTTGGTTCGTAGAAAAAAATAAGGAAGGGGAGAGTTGTATTTTTTCTTTAGAGGAATACAACGAGCGATTTGATAGAAAGATTGATAAGGCTTATCTTGAAGGGCGCTATGGTGGTGTTCCTATTTTCACTTCTTTATTCGTGTAGGTGGCGAGACGCGTAGCCACCGGAACGGTGGATTTAATACCCCGGTGCTTGCGCCGGGGAAGCCTGAAGCCTAGAATTAGGATGAAGGGCGGCGCCAGATGGAAGAAGAGAGCGGATATTCAGCACACAACGTATCGAATCTCATATACCATTTCGTTACACCCACGAAATACCGCCGCCTCGCAATCACAGAGACAGTGGAGGAGTGCATCCAGCAAATATGCGCTGGGATAGAGCTGCGGTACGACTGGATAAGATTCCTCGAAGTGGGCGCTGATGGCGACCACGTGCATTGGCTGGTGCAGAGTACGCCTGAATACAGCCCGACAAGGATAATAACGACGATAAAAAGCATCACAGCAAAGCGCATATTTGCGGAGCATCCGGAAGTGAAGAAGATGCTGTGGGGAGGGTCGTTCTGGAACGGCGGATATTTCGTGTCGAGTGTGGGGAAGAGTGGAAGTGAGGGCGTGATACGTCAATATGTAAAGAACCAGGGGAAGGAGAAGGAGTACAAACAGCTGTATCTCAACTTCCCCACACGAGAGGCGCCGCTTTAGTAGGATACCGCGATGGCTCTGCCTCGCGGTAGTTCATTGCTGTTAACAAATCGACTACTTCTGAACGCCTTCGTTTTTCTCTCTCCCATGAGCTGGGACATCTTGTGCTAAGTGTTAATGGGGATGATAAAAAGAAAGAACATCTTTTTCATGTCTTTGCCTCTGAATTCCTACTTCCATCAAGTACTCTTTTGTCTAAAGTGGGAAGAGTTAGGGATAAAATATCGGTCCATGAATTAATCATGATGCAGAGAGAATACGGAATTTCAGTAGCGGCTATAATGTATAAGGCAAGAGAATTAGGCGTGATTACCGATAGTGCATATCGTGATTTCTGCATTCATAGAAATAAGGATGAGGTATTCAGAAATTTCTGTGATTTTCAACGTTTTCCAGAGCCCGATGCCAGCTTGTTTCGTCTTTATGTTTTAAGGGCGCTTTCAGAGGAGCTTATCACAAATAGCAAGGCTTGTAATTTGCTTGGAGAATCTTCTATTGATGAAATAGTTCAGTAGCCGTTCTAATAATGGAGAAGATTTACAATATGTTCAGCAATAAAGCTCACACTTTTTAAGATGATAGATGAATTGCTGCAATGAAATAAAATGATGGCAATTAAGCAAATATAATTGAGGAAATCTCTTTGGAAAATTTTGAGATTATATGATTATTGGGTAAAAGTAATAAGCGTAATTTAGGCAAAAGAGAAAATACGCCTATGATATGCCATCACGTAAAATCTCAATCAGATTATACTCTATATTGGAGTGATTCCATATTCAAAAGACCGATATGCGGTGAAATTACAAGTAGAAGGTACGAGAAACAGTAAATTTTAAGAAGTATTCTCAATAATTATAAATATAGTAATGAATATCATCCATCTGATATTATTACACTTAATATTACTGATAAAATTTTGTTGACATGTTTAGAAGTCAGATTTAGAGTAATATCAGAAGCAAATAATTTTCTTTATTTTAACAACAAAAGGAGGAAAAAGATGAAGAAATTATTAATTTGTCTGCTGACTCTGATATTGGCTACCGGATTAGCTTTTGCCGGTGGAAGCTCAGATAAAAACGCAGAACAGCCAGCAAAGACGGAATTGGTTGTAGTAACAGCATCCGAACCTGTTTATTTTAATAACCTTTGTTATGGAATGACTAATATTCCAGACACTCTGGTTTATAGCCAGGTATATGATCCTCTTTTCTATAAAGATTGGGAGGATGGTGGTAAGGTCAAGCCATATCTTGCAGAGAGTTATGAGATTAGTGAGGATGGTCTAGAAATTCATGTAAAGCTTAGAGACAATATCTATTTCCATAATGGTGATAAGCTTACTTCCGAAGATGTAAAGTTTACATTTGATGAGATGAGTACAAGAACATTAGGTACTGCATTACTTATAAACTGGGACTATGTGGAAATTGTTGATGAGCTGAACCTGATTTTCCATCTTAAAGCACCTTATGGGCCTATCATGAATGCTCTTTGTTCTCGTGTAGGATATATTTCCTCAAAGGAGTACTGGGAAGAGGTTGGAGGATTTGAAGGTTATAATGCAAAGCCTGTAGGAACTGGTCCTTATAAGTTTGTAAGTGCCCTCTCGGGTAATCAGGTGGTTTTGGAAAGAAACGATGAGTATTGGAATGGACAGGCTGCATTTGAGACATGCGTAATAAAAACAGTCACAGATACGAATACTGCGGTACTTTCTGTCGAAAGCGGTGATGCCGATGTCGCTCTTAACCTTCCTCTTGACAGTCTGATTAATATTCAGAATCCAGATGTTAAGATGGACAGCCAGCTTTCTTTTGAATTCGGATATTTCCAGTGGAACTTCCTACCTGAAAGTTCTGTTGCTAATGATAAGAATTTCAGGAAGGCTGTGCAGTATGGAATCAACAAGGATGATATTAACGAAGCTGTATTCTATGGCAGAAGCAACACTCCAAGCATCCTCGGTGATGAGACATGGACAGGAAGGCCGGATGAAGGAACATATGAGACTTATTCATATGATCCAGATAAGGCTAAGGAGTATCTAGCAGCGTCCGATTATGATGGAAGGCCTTTTAGAATCTATACATGGGCAAATACCAACCTTGATAAGGCTGCTCAGATAATTCAGGCAAATTTACAGGAGATCGGAATCAACGTAACTGTTACTGCTGTTGATAGAGCAACATTCTGGGATGTCGTAAGAAATACAAACGACTGGGATGCTTGTATTCATGCTCTTGGCCCATCATCTCTTGATATGGATGCCTATAACCATTTTATGCTCAGTATGTACAGTCAGTATTTTAATGTTAATCAGGTTGTGCCATTCGGACAGGAACTTAATGATCTCGTATTGGCAGGTCGTCTTGAGCCAAATGAGGAAAAGAGAAAGGATATATACAGGGAACTTGTAAATATCATTACGGAAGAAGCAATTTCAATTCCTCTATATCAGGAAATTAACACAGCTTTCTACAGAGCTGGACTGAAGAACGTTAAGGCTGAGGCAGCCGTTCCTGTGAATCGTGTCTTTGAGTATACGTATTGAGTTTTGACAACCAGTCAGGGCAACTGCCCTGACTGCCTTGAAAGGTGAAGTAGATGCTAAAGTATATAGCTAAAAGAATCCTTCTGATAATTCCTGTTATTATTGGAATTACTCTGTTTATTTATTTGCTCTTGGATTTTGCTCCTGGTGATCCAGTTGCTTTGCTCCTTGGTGCTGATGCCACTCAGGAACAAATGGATGCTTTGAGGCATGAATTAGGGTTGGATCAAAATGTTTTCATCCGTTATTTAAATTATATGAAGCAGGTTCTTCAAGGGGACCTAGGTGCATCGTGGTTCAATTCCAGACCAATCATGGATGAGTTTCTTGAAAGGTTTCCTAATACCTTGGCTCTTGCATTCAGTGCACTTTTCATAACAATTGTATTTGGTCTATCTTTTGGTACTCTTGCTGCCGTAAACCAGAACACTCCGCTAGATGGTATTACTTTAATTTTTGCACTTTTATTTGCATCTATGCCGTCATTCTGGTTTGGTTTAATGTTGCAGATACTCTTTGCTTTGAAATTACAATGGTTTCCTGCTATGGGAGTAGGAACAATAAAACATATGGTTCTACCTGCGATTACGCTTAGTCTGGGAACGATAGCAAACCAGGTCAGAATGACAAGAAGTAGTATTTTGGATGTTATTGACATGAACTATGTCAGAACTGCGAGGTCTAAGGGAGCAAGTGAGTTCCATGTTGTATACCATCATGTAATTCGAAATGCTTTGATGCCTGTTGTAACGAACTGGGGACTTACGTTTGCAACAGCCTTTGGTGGTACGATAATTTCCGAAACCGTATTCTCAATCCCAGGAATATCATCATACCTTATTAATGCAGTTAAGGTTCGTGATGTCCCTGTAGTCATGGGAACAGTAATTATAGTTGCAATCATTGTTGCCCTGATAAATCTTGTAATTGATTTGATTTATGCTGTCATAGACCCACGTGTGAAGCTTGGGTACACATCATGATGGAGGAGGGGATATGAAAAAGAAGGAAAAGGCAAAAAGTCAGTCTCAGCTTGGACTAATTTTATTTAGATTTAAGAAAAACAAATTGGCATACATTTCTGTTTATGTTCTTATTCTTATAGCACTTGCTATTTTGCTTGCCCCGCTTTACATGGATTATGATAAGGCAATTAAGCAAAATATATCAGAGCGGTTCATTTCTCCATGCTGGGAACATCCTTTTGGAACTGATTTATACGGTAGGGATCTCCTGGCAAGAGTTATATATGGAGGAAGAATAAGTTTATTTGCAGGGCTTGCCGTCATATTATTTTCGTTTATTTTCGGCGTTATAATTGGTTCTATTTCTGGATATTTTGGAGGATGGGTCGATCAGATATTGATGCGATTTATTGATATCTTCATGGCGGTTCCTACCATATTCCTTGCAATGGCGATAGTCACGGCATTGGGGGCAACTCCTGTGAATCTAGTCATAGCATTTGTAATATGTAATATTCCTTCCTATTCCCGTATTGTGCGTTCTTCAATAATGACGCTGCGCAACATGGAATATGTCGAAGCTGCGAAATGCTGCGGAACAAGTAATTTAAGAATCATTTTAAAGCATATAATTCCTAATGGAATAGGACCGGTAATTGTTACTGCAACAATCAGTCTAGGCACCGCTATTTTAAGTATTTCATCACTTGGATTCCTTGGACTGGGTATTGCCCCTCCTACTCCGGAATGGGGTACTCTTTTGGCAGATAACAGATATTACATCCGTTATTATCCGTATCTTGGAATTCTGCCTGGAGTTGCAATCATTTTAACTGTTATGTGCGTTAATTTCATCGGAGATGGCTTGCGTGATGCACTTGATCCTAAGATGAAGAAGTGAGGTAATATGGCTCTTTTGGAAGTAAAAGATCTTTATGTTAACTATAATACTGATGAGGGAGTGGTCCATGCCCTCAATGGTCTGAATTTCTCGATTGAAAAAGGTGAATGTATTGGACTTGTAGGTGAGACTGGTGCTGGTAAGACAACTTTAGCACTATCTATAACTCAACTACTTCCTAAGCATGTGGGGGAGATTGTGCAGGGGAGTATCGTCTATGACGGTAATGATGTGCTTGCAATGAATAAGAGAGAAATACAGGCAATGAGGGGAGAGAAGGTGTCAATGATCTTCCAAGACCCCATGGATAGCCTTAATCCAACCAAGACAGTCGGGCATCAGCTGCTGGAAGTATTGAATCTTCATTTCAAGGAACTTTCCAGGAAAGAAAAACAGGAAAAAGTGGATCAGATGTTCCGTCTTGTTGGAATTCCTGCAGAAAGACAAAATGAGTACCCATTTCAGTTTTCAGGGGGAATGAAGCAGCGTATAGGTATTGCGATGGCCCTAATTTCTCGCCCAGAGTTATTGATAGCGGATGAACCGACAACTGCGCTTGATGTCACAATACAGGCTCAGATACTCGATTTAATGAGAAGGCTAAGGGACGAATTCCACTCTTCTATGATTCTCATAACGCATGATCTTGGAATTGTTGTTGATGTCTGTACAAAAGTTGCAGTGATATATTGTGGCCAGGTAATAGAATTTGGAACAATAGAGGACGTATACGCAAGAAGAAACAACCATCCTTATACAGAAGGACTTTTTAAATGCATCCCCGATTTGAAAAGTGATGCAAAACGTCTTACTCCGATAAAGGGATATATGGCAGATCCTGCCAACTTACCTAAAGGCTGTAAGTTTTCTAACCGCTGTGATTATAAGAGCACAAGATGTGAATGTGAGGAGCCAGAGTTCTATGAAACTGGTACTCATGGAATAAAATGTTTCAGATTTGAAGGACAACAGGAGAAATAAATATGGCTTTAATAGAAACTAACCATTTAAAAAAATACTTTAAGACAAAAAGTGGTCTCCTGCATGCTGTTGATGATGTCACGTTGAAAATCGAAAAGAATGAAACCCTTGGGGTAGTAGGTGAATCTGGGTGTGGAAAATCCACTCTTGGACGGGTAATTCTAGGGCTTTTACCTGCTACGGAGGGAGATGTCACATATGATGGAGAGAGCATTTGGACGGAAAAAGGGAAGAAAAAGGACTTTGTCTATAATGAGATGCAAATGATTTTCCAGGACCCATTTTCATGCCTTAATCCCCGTCTTTCTATTCACGATCTTATTGCAGAGCCGATGATCGTCAGGAAAATGGTAAAAGATAAGAAGGAGATGAAGCAAAGGGTCTTGGAATTAATGGATCTTGTAGGCCTTTCCGAGAGGTACGTCAATGCTTATCCCCATGAATTGGATGGCGGTAGAAGGCAGAGAGTTGGAATAGCTAGAGCGCTTGCTCTTAATCCGAAATTCATTGTGTGTGACGAGCCCGTAAGTGCGCTTGATGTATCTATACAGGCACAAATTCTTAACTTGATAATGGATTTGCAGGATAAGAAGGGGCTCTCATATATGTTCATCACACATAACCTTTGTGTCGTTAAGCATATAAGCACGAATATCATGGTCATGTACATGGGGCAGGTTGTGGAATATACATCAAAGGAAGCTTTGTTTGAAAAACAGTTGCACCCTTATTCAGAAGCTTTGCTTTCAGCTATTCCTTTACCAGAACTTAGAAAGTCTAGGGATAGGATTGTGTTAAAAGGAGAGGTTTCCAATCCTATTAATCCAAAACCAGGTTGCAGATTTGCTCCCAGGTGTAAATATGCGACAGAAAAATGTACCAGCCAGGAAATCCCACTTATAGAAGTGGAGAAGGGGCGGAAGGTTGCTTGTGCACTTTATATGTGAATTAGAAGCTATGCAAGTTTAAAACTAAACAATGTGATCATAAAACATAAGGAGGATTAATTTATGAGAACTGTAAAAATTGGCGACATGCATGTTCCCGCTATTGCTGTGGGATGTAGGAGAATGAACACTCTTACGAAGGAGGAAGGAGAAAAGTTTATTAAGACCGCCCTTGATTTAGGGGCAAACTATTTTGACCATGCGGATCTTTATGGAGGATGTAAGAGTGATGCTGCTTTTGCTGATGCGATTGACATGAATCCATCGATAAGAGAGAAGATGTTTATTCAGACAAAATGTGGAATAAGGCCGCAGATGAATGCATTTGATCTTTCCAAGGATTATATTCTTCAGTCTGTTGATGGCAGTTTAAAAAGACTTAAGACGGATTATATCGATGTTCTTCTGATTCACAGGTATGATGCCTTATGTGAGCCTGAAGAAGTTGCAGAGGCGTTCGGTATCCTGAAGCAGAGTGGGAAGGTAAGAGCTTTTGGTGTATCCAATATGACTCCGATGCAGATAATGCTTCTGGAAAAATATCTGAAGGAACCATTGATTGTGAATCAGTTACAGTTCTCTCTTGCGCATTGCCAGATGATTTCGCAAGGTATTTATACAAACATGGAAATTGATGCAGCAATTGACAGGGACTGTTCAATCTTAGATTTCTGTCGTCTCAAAGATATTACAATCCAGACATGGTCTCCATTCCAGATGGGATATATGGACGGCGTATTCTTAGATAATCCTAAATACCCGGAACTCAATGAAGTTCTTGCTCGTCTTGCTGAAAAGTATTCTGTGACAAAGACTACAATTGCAATGGCTTGGATTTTAAGGCATCCTGCGAAGATGCAACCAATAACAGGTACGATGAAGATAGACAGGTTAAAGGATTGCATAAAAGCAAGTGAGATTACTATTACCAGAGATGAATGGTATGAGCTTTATGTCGCAGCTGGCAATGCTCTTCCTTGCAGACCTCAGCCTGGGCAGAAGGTGAACTGAGAAGGTATGGCATGAACGTCTCTACTTTTGGCTTCCTTCCCGATCAGAGGAAAGTATTATTGTATAAGGTGAAAGCTGGGGAGTTGGAGCTCTGGCTTTCCACTCTTGGTGCGAGCATAATTTCATTAAAAGTTCCATCCAGGAAGGGTATTGATGATATTGTTCTCGGATATAAGGATTTTGAAGGATATCTTAAAAATAGATATTATTTCGGCTCGACAGTAGGACGTTTTGCCAATCGCATAAGTGGTGCAAGCTTTAATCTTAATGGTAAAACTTTTCATCTTGATGAGAATAAGCCAGGCTATACTCTCCATGGTGGATCTAATGGGTTTGCCAGGAAGCTATGGGACTCCGAGTATTATGAGACGGAAAAAGGAAAATTCGTTCGCTTTACCTTGTGGTCTCCAGATGGGGACCAAGGATTCCCTGGAAACCTTAAAGCTTCTGTTACTTATGGATTGACCTTTGATAATACACTTGTTGCAAAATTTGAGGCGGAAGTTTCTGAAAAATGTCCAGTAAGTCTTACCAACCATACTTATTTTAATCTTTGTGGTGCAGAAAATGGTAAAAATATTCTTTCTAATTTATTGATTCTTAATTCATCTGAATATGTCGAGGTGGATGATATGCTTATTCCTACAGGAAGAACTTTAAGTGTAGAAAATACACCTTTCGACTTTAGAAGGGCTAAAACAATAGGTAAGGATATTGAATCAGTTACACCATCGTTATTAAAAGGGTATGACCATGCGATGATTCTTAATGGTTGGCGAAACGGGCTACGGTATTTTGGAGAAATTTATGATGAATATTCAGGAAGAAGAATGGTAATGAATACGACATACCCAGCTGTTCAGTTTTATACGGCTAATATGCTTACTAATGCTGAAGGGAGAAACGGTTCTATATATGGCCCGTATAGCGGTGTATGTTTTGAAACTGAGTATTATCCTGATTCTCCAAATATAAGTACATTCCCGTCGGCTTATTTCTCGCCACCAAGGAAATACATGGAGGAAACATGTTTTTCTTTCTCTTGGTGAAGTAGGAGAACATATTAGAAACATCTTTGTAAAGATATTTTTTATGTGGTATAGTCATAAATATAGTCTCTGGGGATAAATTATTGTTTGTGTATAGGTTTCCTATATATGGACATTTATTATCGTACTGGGTATAAGTACCAGAATGGAAGGTGGGTTTTATGAGTAAGGAAACCTTGAAAGAGCAGATTTATAACAGAATTTTGGAAGAAATCATCAACAAGAAGTATCCTGTGGATTATATTCTCAAGGAGAAAGAGCTTGCTGAACGGTTTGGAATCAGTAAGGCTCCTGTCAGGGAAGCTCTCATTGAACTCAGCATGGAGAATGTCGTTAAAAGTATCCCTAGGGCGGGGTATATGATTGTCAGATTTACGGAAAAAGACATTTCTGAGGCTACTAGCATGCGCCTACTCCTTGAAATTCCTGTTCTCGATTCCGTCATAGATAATATGACGCCTGCTCTCATGTCATCTCTAAGAAAAGATGTTGATAAGTTTGCTAGAGAAAACGAGGTCAAGCAGGTACCGATGGGAGAATGGTGGAACGACAATATAAGCTTCCATGTCGCATTAAATGCGGTAAGTGGCAATAAACTACTTAATGAAACTCTTGCAAGTGTCTTGAAAAGGCTTTGGAGAATCATTGCTCAGCTTTTCTGGAGTGGAAAACCAACAGACTATATAACAATTGATCCATATGCTCATAGAAATCTGTTGGATGCAATCGAGCTGAAGGATAGGAAAAAAGCAAAAGAACTCCTTCTGGAAGATATTCTTTCAATCAAGAGTCAGATGAAATATCCTAATCAGAATTGGACGATTCCTAGAATGGATTCGGAAGCTGTTAACGGATTTATTTAATAGTCAAGACTTCAAATTAATTTCATAGTTTTTATTGAAAAAGGGGATGAAAATATTCATCTCCACTTTCTTAATCACTTTTGGGAGATTGTCATGTATAAAATACTGAGGAAGGAAAAGCTTTCAAAAGAGGTGTTCCGGTTCACGATAGAGGCGCCGATGATAGCGCGCGAGAGGAAGGCGGGGCAGTTCGTGATAGTGCAGAAGGGCGGGGACTACGAGGAGAGGATCCCGCTGACGATAGCGGATGCTGATCCGGCTCGCGGGACGATAGACATCGTATTCCAGGCGGTCGGGGAGGGGACCCACCGACTGGCGATGATGGAGGAAGGGGATGCGATCGGCAACGTGCTGGGGCCTTTGGGGAGGCCGACGCACATAGAGAGGTACGGGCGCTGCGTCTGCGTCGGAGGCGGCATCGGGGTTGCTCCGCTCTATCCGATAGCGAAGGCGCTCAAGGAGGCTGGCAACGAGGTGAGGATAATAATCGGAGCGAGGAACGAGTCCCTTCTGATAGAGGAGGACGAGATGAGGGCTCTGGATCCGGAACTCGTGGTGGTGACTGACGACGGGAGCCGTGGAAGGAAGGCGGTGGTGACGGAGCCCCTCAGGGAGATGTGCGGTTCGTGGAAGCCCGATCTCGTGGTCACTATCGGGCCGAGCGTGATGATGAAGTACTGCGCGCTTACGACGAAGGAGTACGGGATAAGGACGCTTGCGTCGCTGAACACGATAATGATAGACGGGACCGGGATGTGCGGCGGCTGCCGTGTCTCGGTCGGAGGGGAGACGAGGTTCGTCTGCGTTGACGGGCCGGAGTTCGACGCGCACGAGGTTGACTGGGACAACATGATGATGAGGCAGAGGACGTACTCTGAGTACGAGAGGGAGGCGCACCACAGGTGCCACCTCGAGAGCGGGATAGCAGAGGGGGAGGCGTGATATGGCGTCTGTAGCAGAGCTTGAGAGGAAGGCGAAGGAGGCGCTAGCGGCGCTTCCTGAGAGCCTCGGAGTGAAGGAGAGGATGGCGATAGAGCACCAGGAGATGCCGAGCCAGGACGCAAAAGCGAGGCGCGGCAACATGGAAGAGGTCGCACTTGGATATACTGAGGACATGGCTGTGCTGGAGGCGATGAGGTGCCTCGGGTGTAAAAACAGGCCGTGCGTCGAGGGCTGCCCGGTGTCGATAGACATACCGCGGTTCATAGCGAGGATACAGGAGAGGGACTACAGGGGTGCGCTCAGCGTGATCCAGGAGGAGAGCATACTGCCGAGCATCTGCGGCAGGGTGTGTCCGCAGGAGTCTCAGTGCCAGAAGCACTGCACGGTCGGCAAGGCGCTCAAGGACGTGGACAAGGCGGTCGGCATAGGGCGTCTCGAGAGGTTCGTCGCCGACTGGTGCTCTGAGGAAGAGAGCGTTCCTGAGGTGAAGGGGGCGACGGGGAGGAAGGTGGCCGTAGTCGGCTCCGGGCCCGCGTCCATCGCATGTGCTGCCGACGTCAGGAGGGAGGGGCACGAGGTGGTGATGTACGAGGCGCTGCATAAGAGCGGCGGCGTGCTCAGCTACGGGATTCCCGAGTTCCGCCTTCCCAAGCGCCTGGTGGACAGGGAGATAAGCAGGCTCGAGAAGATGGGCGTCAGGATGGAGAGGAACGTGCTCGTGGGGCGCACTCGGACGATAGCGGAGCTGAGGGAGGAGGACGGCTTCGATGCGGTGTTCATCGGCACGGGAGCCGGGCTTCCGAAGTTCATGGGCATAGCCGGGGAGAACCTAGTTGGAGTGCTCTCGGCGAACGAGTACCTGACGAGGAGCAACCTGATGAAGGCGTACGACAGGGAGCGGAGCCACACGCCCGAGTACGAGGGCAGGCGGGTTGCCGTCCTCGGAGGGGGGAACGTAGCGATGGATGCTGCGAGGACGGCGCTGCGTCTCGGAGCAGAGAGCGTTGACATCATATACCGCAGGACGCGCACCGAGATGCCGGCCCGCAAGGAGGAGATAGAGCACGCAGTCGAGGAGGGGTGCGTGATCCGCATGCTCAGCCAGCCTGTCGAGATCCTCGGGGACGAGAGCGGCAAGGTGAGGGCGCTCGTGATCCGCAGGTGCGAGCTCGGGGAGCCTGATGGAAGCGGCAGGAGGAGCCCCGTGGAGATACCCGGGAGCGACGAGGAGGTACCATACGACGAGGTCATAGTTGCAATCGGCAACGCGTCGAACCCCCTTATAAAGATGACGACGCCGGAGATCGAGGTCAACAGGAGGGGGAACTTCATAGTTGACGAGGAGACGATGAGAACGAGCATGGAAGGGGTTTACGCAGGAGGGGACATAGTCCTCGGGGCTGCGACCGTAATCCTTGCCATGGGACAGGGCAGAAAGGCCGCTAAGGCGATTAATGAGTATCTTGCTAAGATGAGGTAGAGCATGGGATATGTTGCAGCTTCCAATAGATATGATATGACTTTTTATCGTAGATGCGGTAGTTCCGGATTGATGATGAGCACCTTATCTCTTGGCTTATGGCATAATTTTGGAGCAGAAAGTAATAAGAATGAGATGAGACGCATGGTTCTCACTTCATTTGACAATGGTATAACCTGCTTTGACTTGGCAAATAATTATGGTCCTCCAGAGGGTGAGGCGGAAAGAAATTTCGGAGCAATTCTTTCCTCAGACCTTGGTTCATATAGGGATGAGATTATAATCAGTACGAAAGCAGGCTATAAAATGAATGATAGTCCATATGGCAACTGGGGCAGTAGGAAATATCTACTTTCTTCTCTAGATGCATCGCTAAAGAGAATGAATCTTGAATATGTTGATATTTTCTATCACCATAGACCGGATCCAGATACACCTCTTAAGGAGACAATGGGTGCCCTTGCATCGGCCGTAACACAGGGAAAAGCTCTTTATGTCGGATTAAGTAGATATCCATCAGCGCTTCTAAAAAAAGCAAAGAAAATTCTAGAAGATGATTATCATATTCATCCACTGATTAATCAGGTGAGATATTCAATGATTGACCGTAGTATTGAAAACGATAATCTTTTCACTGCATTGCATGAAACAGGAATAGGCTCATCTGTTTTTTCCCCGTTAGCACAGGGTATGCTTACTGGTAAATATCTTTCAGGGAAAATAGGCTTGAATACAAGGGCGCATGAAAACAGATTCTTAAAGGAAAGCTACCTGACAGATGAGAGGGTTGAGGCTTTAAGGGCTTTAAATGGTTTAGCTGAAGAGAGGGGTGAGACACTCAATAAGATGGCTCTTTCATTTGTTCTTAGGCACAAGGAGGTTTCAACTGTTATAATAGGGGCCAGAAATGCAGAGCAGATTCTTGATAATCTCAAATGCATAATGAGTATTACTGAGTTTTCCGAAGAGGAATTAGATAAAATCAATCAAATCACAAGTGTTTTTTAATTATATTTATGGCTCACGAGTGGAGCCATATTATTTTCATCAATCTATTCATTTACAGTTAATCCTATTGGATATAGCCAGTTTTAATAGATTTTATTTCTTTACTTTTTAAACAAATATACAAGAATGAAAGTGCTTAATATTCGAAAAAGATTTTATTGACATGATTAGAAGTCAGATTTAAGATAATTGTAGATAGTCTAACAAAGGAGGCTTTTATGGAAAAAAAGAAGATTAGGATGGGAATCATTGGAACTGGAATGATTTTCACAAGGCATTACAACGGTATCATGGCAAGTAAGGATGCAGAACTTGCTGCAATTTGTGATTCCAATGAAGAGGCACTGATGAAAAAGGGTGCGGAAGTAGGGTTGGATTCCAGTCATTTGTTTACTGATTATGAAAAAATGTTCGATAGCGGTTTAATAGATGCGGTAAGCATCTGTACGCCGAATAATACCCATGTAAAGATGGCCAAAGCCGCAATAAAAAGAGGCATACATTTTGCAATGGAGAAGCCGGTTGGCGTCAACTATGAGGAAGTAAAAGAGCTTAATGAGATAGTAAAGAAGTCAAATGTGAAAAATATGATCTGCTTTACTTATCGTTTTAAGAGCGCCGCGAGATTTGTCAGGGACATTATTAAAAATGGTGATATCGGAGATATCTACCATGTATATGTAGAGTATATTCAGGACTATGACCTCAGACCATTCTCTTTCTCCTCTTTCTGGCGTTTTGAGAAGAATGTGGCAGGTGGTGGAGTAGTGTATGACCTCGGGTGCCATATTACAGATCTCGTAACATTCATGACAGGATTGGATTACAAGGAAATCTGTGCAACTACGGATAATGTAATAAAGATGCGTCCTGATCCTGTGACAAAAGAGATGAGGGAAGTAAATACGGATGACTACTGCCATATGATGACGAAATTCAATACCGGAGCTACGGGTGTTTTCATAATCAGCAAATGCTGTCTTGGTAGAAAGAATTACCAGAGGGTCTCAATCTATGGAACCAAAGGTGCGGTAATCTATAACCTGACGGATAAGAATCTTGAGGATAACGTTGAAGTATGTATTGGAAAGCCTTATGTCGATTCTTATAAGTTTGACATCATTCCAACTCCTGCTGAATTTAAAGCGGACATGATGCAGTCCTTCTTTGATATCGTTAATGGCTGCCCGGACGGACTTGCCGCAGAAATGGATGAAGGACTGAGGGCTCAGTATCTAATGGAAAGAATTGTGGAATCTTCCGAAAAACGTACTTGGGTTGACTGCTCCCAGGGTTGATGGAGGAGAGAATGAAAGGTATTCCATACTCACTGAATACAAAATCCGATTATCTAAATGCATTTGACTATGCACTGCGGCATCCTGAATACAAAAAGGAAGTGATTGCAAGGCTGGAGAGGCTAAGAAAGAGTACTTTTTTCATGGCTTTAAAGGATGAGGCTTTTTCTAAGAGAGCAGAGAAGCAGAACCAGGATGATTATGAGGAGAGGGAGGATAAAAACTCCCTCTTTAGAAGGATTGGTTTTGATAACTCAGAGATAGATAAAATGATAGAGGAGTTGAAAAAATGCTGAGAACTCTAAAATCAACAGATAAATTCTTTTTGGGGGAAAGAGGTTTTTCTCTTCTTGGTAATTGTTATCTGACAAAAAGTAATCCATATTCCTGGAATGATAATACTCTTACGCTTAAAGATGGATGCGCTTTCGCTTTCAGAGTAGGAAATTCATGGAAATTTATTGAGAATATGGGTGACATTAAAATTAGAGTAGAGGATTATCTGGATGTCCCCGGGGCCTTGAAATATGGGCATGATTATTTCGTTTATCTTGTTCTTGATAAGGCACAAGTTGGAATAGTTATATCTGAAAATTCAACATGGCCTGAAGGATATGATGACGAGACTTCAAGAAAGATCGGAGGCTTTCACTTTGGAGCAGTAAGGGTAGTAAGTGACGATGGTTTATATGTTCCCGTCGATGGAGAAGGGAATAAATTCGGTTCCTCAAAAGTGATTTGGCAGAAAAATGTTACCAAGGGGATAGTCCCGAATTCTGTATGGGATTTGGCAAACAGGCCAAGAACACTCTTTGGTTCAATGGTGAAAGTTGGATTGATATGGGTCTCGATTTATCAGGCGAGCATGAAGTATCCGTTCTCATTTATGGATGGCAATTCTCTGACTCATGTTGCAGAGGGAGAATTGCAGAGTCAGTACGGAGCATATCCTGTTTCAGGCATCTATGGGCTATGCCAATACAATTTTACAGAGTTATCAGAGAGGGTGGGGATGCGACTTCTTACCTATCAGGAATTCCTTATGGCTGCATATGGGGCACCTCAAGGGCATGATCATGATAACGAGTATGGCTGGACCGATGTCGATAACAAAGTACGAGCTCGTTGTGGATGCTCTGTGGATTTGGAAAGTGGTAACTACGATCCTGAGAATGGGGCAAAACCATATGCCGTAAGTGCAATGAATGTTGTCGATACCACAGGTAATGTTTGGGAATGGCTTGGAGAGTATACGAACAGGCATGATGCGGCAAGTGGCGACTGGACATATTATGATCAGCTTGGTAAGGACATGGGGCAGATATATGGATGGAAAACTGACAGCTTTTCATCATTAGCTGCTGGTGGACATTGGCATAGGGGCTCATACTGTGGAGCTCGTGCGATAAATCCCGATGATCAGCCTTGGAAAGTAAATGTTCACATCGGCACAAGACTTTGTTGCCCAGGGCTCTGAAGGAGGAAAACATGGAAAAAACAAAAGCTGATGTCTTCCTTGAGAGGCTCCGCTCGGAACTTCAGGTTGCGATGGGATGCACTGAACCCGCATGTGTTGCCCTAACGGCTGCAACGGCTCAAAACAGTTTTGGTCTTGAGCCGGAAAACATTGTAATACGTGCCAGTCGGGATATGATAAAAAATGTCATGCATGTTGGGCTCCCCAATTCCGATTTGAAAGGAATAAGTGCGGCAGCTGCCTTAGGAATTGTGATTTCAGATCCTTTTAGAGGACTTAATATTCTTTCGGCTCTAAATGAAGAGGATACTCAAAGGGCTGCGAAGTTATTAGGTGAGAGAAAGATATCTGTTGAACTTGCAGAAGGGGCTCCTCCTGTTTATGTTTCCATAACTTTAAAGAAAGGAGAAAGGGCAGTTACAGCTGTGGCCAAGGACTTTCATACAAATGTCAGAATCCTTATGGATGGGGAGAGAGAAGAAAGTTTTAGCCAGCAAAACATGTCTGAGGATAAAAACACTTATTCTCTTGATGATATTTATGAATTTGCTTGCACTGTGCCTCTTGAAAGAATTTCATTCTTATTGGATTGTGCCAAGGTTAATCTGGAGCTATCTGAATTTGCAATAAAAAAGAATTACGGAATTTCCGTTGGCAGAATATCATGCCCTCAAGATGGAGATGAGATGCATGATATTGATTCTCTTTTCGCAAAGGCCTCTTCTTATGCATCTGCGGCCTCCGATGCACGTATGGCAGGTTGCCCGATGCCGGTCGTTATAAACTCAGGAAGTGGAAATCAGGGAATAACAATATCTGTTCCGCTTCTTGTCTTAGGTAAAGGCCTTTCAAAGAGTGAAGAGGATATTATAAGGGCTCTTGCTTTATCACATCTAACAGCATTGATGCTTACTGATAGGAAAGGGCGTCTTTCCGCTCTTTGCGGAGCTTTCACAGCTTCTATCGGAACCGCTGTCGGATATGTGTATCTTCTTTCAGGGACACTTGAACAGATGAAGGATGTCTCTGATTTGATGGTAGCAAATCTTATAGGGCTTCTTTGTGATGGAGCAAAGGGAAGTTGTGCTCTTAAGATTCATTCATGTCTGGATGGAGCTGCTTTGAGCTGCAAAATCGTAATGGCGGGAAATAAGGTGCCAGCAGGCGAAGGTGTCTTGGGATATTCTGCTGATGATACGCTTGATGTCATTGAGAAGATCTCTAGGGATGGAATGGTGCCGTTAGATAAAACCGTTCTTTCCTTGCTGATTGAACATAACCATAAACGTGCCTGATGAATGTTGGTAATAATAAAGCTTGTATTATAGATATTTCTATAATATAATACTGATAATATTAGTAGAATAAACAAAAGAGAGGACAACATGAATAAATACGAAAGGGTTTCAGCTGTTCTAAAAGGAGAAAAGGCGGATAAGATTCCTGCGGGGTTCTGGTATCATTATAAGAGTGAGTTTACAGAATCAGAGATGATCAAGGCTCATCTGAAAACGTTTAAGCAAACAGATGTTGATGTTTACAAGATAATGCAGGATTACATAGAACCGATTGATCTGACTGTGAATACGGCATCTGACTGGAATAAGTTAAAGTATCCAGGCCGAGAGGCGAAGACGCTGGGAAAGCTCGTTGATGTCATAAAAGGAATTGTTGACGCAACCGGACATGACGCTTATACCTTCCAGACGATGTTTGGCCCATTGAAAACCATCGTACAGACATTTGGTTATGATATGGTAATGAGTTACGCAAAGAGTGAACCTGAATATCTGAAAACTGCCGTAAAAGTAGTGGCAGAGGCTCAGATGGAGTGGGTTGAAGCATTTTTGTCTGCTGGTTGCGATGGACTCTTCTATTCAGGGCAATTCAGTGAGCCGGAGCGTTTTACAAAAGATGAGTTTGACAGCCTTGTTAAAGAAGGTGATCTTATTGTCTTGAACTATGCCGAGAAGCTTGGAGCTAAAAACATACTCCATATATGCGGGGAACCTGATTATCAGTATCATTCTTCTCCTTCTTGGTATGTTGATTACCCTGGAAGTATTGTCAATTGGTCGGTAAAAGATACTGGTCTGACGCTGAATGAAGGAAGAAAACTTTTTAAGAACAGACCTATTCTTGGTGGTATGGACAATAGAGGACATATATTGAATGGAACGGATGAACAGATTGTCTCGGATGTGAATGAGATTATTTCTTCTCTTGATGATGTAAGGGGATTCATGCTCGGTGCGGATTGCACAATCCAGGGGAAGACGATTATGAACGAGAAGATTCGCGTAGCCGTTGATGCAGCTCACGCTTATCTATAAAAAACGAAGGAGGACTTTTATGTCAAAGATTGTTAATGAGTATGTAAAGGGAGATGAGATTGTTGAGGCAGTAAGGAGCGCTATTGAATTCCGTGCGACATGGATGGGTTTGATTTTTGATGAAATGAGAAAAGCTGGTGTCGATGCAGAAGGAATCACAAGAAGAGCAATTGCTAGATGTGGACATCTTGATGGAAAGAAAATTAAGGCTGCTGCAGATGGAAAGGAAGTCGATGGAAATGATATCTGTAAATTCTCATTCAGAGATTTGATGAGGAGATGTTTCCAGATGGATCCTGTAACTTCTGATGAGAACAATGCGGATGCATGGCTTCATTATTGTCCATTAATAACCGCATGGCAGAAGCTTGGGTTTGATGATGAGACGATAGCTTTGCTGTGTGATATCACGATGGATGGGGATAGAAACGTCGCTGCTGAGTGCGGATTTGGGCTTCAGCTCGATTATACAATCGGCGGCGGAGATGGAAAGTGTAATATCCATTTCAAGAGATAAGGATCTTTATTAATGCAGAGTTTTGATTATTGCAATAGAACAAAAATTATATTTGGTAAAGGAACCGTTAGAAGAACTGGAGCTGAATGTGCATTAATCTCGAGAAGAATCCTGCTTCTGCATTCAGGTGGGCATGTAGTGAAAAGCGGCCTTCTTGATGTCATAAAAGAAACCTTGGAGGCTAATGATGTCTCATACATCGAACTTTCTGGAGTGAAGCCGAATCCTCTTCTATCTAAAGTAAGGGAAGGTATCACGATTGCCAGAGAGAATAATCTTTCCTTGGTTCTTGCTGTCGGAGGCGGTTCCGTAATTGATACGGCTAAAGCCATAGCTCTGGGAGCGGTGTATGATGGTGATGTCTGGGATTTCTATGACCATAAGAGAGAGCCAGAGAATGCACTTAATGTTGCTACGGTTGTAACAATCCCTGCAGCTGGAAGTGAGAACAGTATCGGATCTGTTATCACAAATGAGGAGGGACCATGGAAGCAATCCGTGGATTCTGAGTTGATCCGTCCTGTGTTTTCTATTCTTGATCCTGTTCTTACATACTCTCTTCCTGATTACCAGACAGCTTGCGGAATAACTGATATCTTTGCTCATATTGCAGAGAGGTATTTTACGAGAGAACGGCATGCTGAACTTTCCGATGAGTTTTGCGAAGGTGCCATGCGTACGGTAATAAGAAACGGAAGAAAGATTCTTAGCGGAAGTCGTGATGACTATTATGCCAGAAGTGAAATCATGTGGGCCTCGACGATTGCCCATAATAACCTGCTTAGTTCCGGGCGTATCGGAGACTGGGGTTCTCACATGATTGAACATCAGCTGAGTGCTTTCTATGATATTGCTCACGGAGCTGGACTGGCCATAATAATGCCTGCCTGGATGCAGTATGTGCTCGAAACCGATAAGACTGAAGAAACTGTACTCATGTTTGCAAAGTTTGCAAAAAAAGTCTGGGGTGTGGATGGTGCATACTATGATGCATATCAAGCTGCTAAGGAAGGCATTTTTAGATTCAAGAATTTCCTCAGATCCATTGGGATGCCTACGTCTTTTAAAGATGCAGGAATCGGGACGGATAAGATCGATGCCATGGTCGCAGAAGTTGTTAAATTCGGTTCGGTAGGCCATTACATTGAATTGAAATCTGAGGATGTTAGAAAAATCTATGATATAGCATCCTCACTTTGATTTCTCCTTTGCTTCCCGCTGCAGAATATATATTTTGTGGCGGGATTTTATTTAAAATCCCAGCTTATAGGAATATAACTACGAGTAGATAACATCATGGAAATCTAGCTGATTTTATATTTTCATCAAAATATATACACCTCAAGCTGTAAATCATAACCATGAACCAATTATTTTAAGCTCCAATTGCTCGTTTTGTATTAGATTTTTATAGGCAAAAATCTATATGCATGATATCATGTCATAGAGCATTGAAACGATAGGTTGATAATGGATGCCGATAAGCAGTAGGGGGGGGGATTACGATTCTGCTCTTTATCGTGCTTCGTTTTTCTTTTAAATAGAATGGGGAAAGGGGTTGGTGTGCCTTTTTATCAAGAATACATGTTTCAATGCTAAGTGGAAATGAGAAACAAGATAGTATATTCTTTTATAAAAAGATTATTTGACATCATTGCTTCCCTTTGTGGAACAATCGTATTAATTCCCGTAACCATAATAGTAGGGCTCGCTATTAAAATTGAAGATGGCGGACCTATTTTTTTTGCACAGGAGAGACTTACTAAAAACGGGAAGCCGTTTAAACTCTTGAAGTTCCGCTCAATGGTTGTAAACGCCGAGGCTTTACGTGATAGCCTTGAAGATCAGAATGAGATGGATGGCCCCGTTTTCAAGATCAAGGATGATAAGAGAATCACGAAAGTAGGTCATTTCATCAGAAAAACAAGTATTGATGAGCTTCCACAGGTACTAAATGTTTTAAAAGGTGATATCTCCGTTGTAGGGCCAAGGCCTCCACTTAGAAGAGAAGTGGAGCAGTACGATGCAAAGGCTATGCGCCGCCTTGAGGTTAAAGGAGGCCTTACATGCCTCTGGCAGATTCAGCCACATAGGAACGATATAAGATTTGATCAATGGATGGATCTTGATATTGAATATATTGAAAAGAGATCATTATGGCTCGATTTTGTGATTATTTTGAAAACCTTTAAGGTTTTAATTGCAGGGGGGGGGAGTAGAAGAAGTTCTAACTCCTTCATACCGAAGTTTAGAGAGAAAAAAATCATATGGATTAACTCTTTTAAGAGCTCGTCTAAATCCATTTGTAAAGGATGGGTTTAGCATATGATTTACAAAATAGTAAAACGCTTATTTGATTTTTTTGCAGCTTTAGTCGGTTCGATTGTTACCCTTCCGTTCTTTTTAATCATTGCAATAGCGATAAAGCTAGATTCAAAAGGGCCAGTGTTCTTCATACATCATAGGGTAGGGAAAAACGGAAAGCCCCTTCCAATTCTTAAATTCAGGACAATGGTTGTTGGTGCTGAGAACATGATTAAGGATTTCACCCCTGAACAGAAAAAAGAGTGGGAGAAGAACTTTAAGCTTGAGCATGATCCCAGAGTAACCAGAATCGGACATATCCTTAGAAAGACAAGCATAGATGAGCTTCCTCAGCTATATAACATATTAGCAGGGCAATTAAGCATTGTAGGCCCTCGTCCTGTAACAAAAGAAGAGATTGATAAGTATGGAGATAAAAAAGATAAGATATTATCTGTCACTCCTGGCTTAACAGGATGGTGGGCGTGCAATGGTAGAAGCGACATTGATTACGTAGAAAGAATGGAATTAGAACTTTACTACGTAGAACATGCATCTCTATGGCTTGATATAAAAATAATATTCAAAACGGTGCAAATTGTTATTACTCATAAGGGTGCAGTTTAGGATTCAAAAAATTATTGATTTTGATGTAAGTTAGGAAAGAACGGACATATGAAAGTTTTCGGCATTGTTATGGCTGGCGGTAGTGGCACAAGATTCTGGCCGCTATCGAGGAGAGAGAAACCAAAACAACTATTAAATCTTTCAGGGAAAGATGCTATGTTGAACGAAGCAATAGACAGATTAGCCACTATTACTTCAAGAGATAGTATTTTTATTGTTACAAACAAAAAACAGGTACAGTCTGTAAAAATCGTAACGGGGGAGAAAGTAAGGGACGAAAATATTCTCTCAGAACCTGATGCAAGAAACACAGCAGCCTGCATAGGCTATGCGGCTGTTGAGATTATTAAAAGATATGGCGATGGTATAATGGTTATCACGCCAGCAGATCACTATATTAAAAATGTTCAAGAGCTTACAAGGATATTCAATCTTGCGATAGCAACTGCCGACAGGACAAACAAATTGATTACAATAGGAATCATGCCTACATATCCTTCTACTGGATTTGGGTATATACAATCTGTGAAGAATGATTCTGAGATAAAACCAGTGCTTTCTTTCAAAGAAAAACCTGATTTAAATACAGCGAGGAAATACATAGCATCAGGAGATTACACTTGGAATAGTGGAATGTTCATATGGAGAGCAAGTGTAATTATGGAGAAGTTCAAGGAATTTGTTCCTGATATCTATGATGATTTAATAAAAATTCAATCAGCTCTAGATACTATAGAGGAACAAGAAACAATAAATGCTATCTACCCATCAATACGGAAGATTTCTATTGATTATGCTGTAATGGAGCCCGCTTCGCTAAAGAATGAAGTCATGGTAATACCTGGAGATTTTGGGTGGAATGATATAGGTAGCTGGGATATGCTAGATGTCCTTCATCCTGTTGATGAGAATGGTAACATATCGATTGGAGATGTTATCCAGATAGAAACATCAAATACATATATATATTCAACATCTAGAACAGTTACGGCTTTAGGCGTAGATAATCTTATCATAGTGGAAACACCTGATGCTGTTATGATATGCAGTAAGGATAATGCTCAGGATGTGAGAAAAATCGTCGAAATACTGCAAAAGCATAATAAAGAGCAAATTATTTAAAAGAGAGAAAGATCAATGAAAGTTGCATTAGTTCATGATTGGTTAGTATCTGTCGGTGGTGCAGAGAAAGTCTTGTATGATTTTCATTTGCTGTTTCCAGATGCTCCTATATATACATTGGTATATAACGAGAAAGGAGCTCCTAAATGGACAAAAAATCTCGATATCCGTACAACGAGACTTCAGAAGCTTCCTTTTGCAAACAGGTTATATAAGAATCTTCTTACATTGATGCCTAAGGCTTGGGAAGAGTTAGATCTTACTGAATATGATTTGATAATTAGTAGTTCTTCTTCTTTCGCAAAGAGTGTAATTACTCGTAATGATGCTATTCATATTTGTTACTGTCATTCGCCTATTCGCTATGTATGGGATCAATATTATGAATATATGAACGGCTCAAATTTCTTGAAGCGATTTGTATTCAAGCATGCTGTAGAAAAATTAAGAGTGTTAGATTACATAGGGGCACAACGAGTTGATTACTATGTAGCCAATTCTCACAATATTGCAAAAAGAATAAAGAAATTTTACAACCGAGATGCAGATGTAATATATCCAGGATGCCCAATTAATGATTTTCCATTGAAAGAAACAGAAGGGGACTATTATCTTACAGTATCACGACTTGTTTATTATAAGAGAATTGATCTTGCGGTAAAGGCATGTACTAAATTAAAGAAAAAGCTTGTAATTGTTGGAAAAGGCGGAGAAGATAAAAACCTAAGAAGCATAGCTGGCGATACAATAGTTTTTAAGGGATTCTGTTCTGACGAAGAATTAAAAGACTTATATATTAATGCCAAAGCTTTTCTTTTCCCAGGAAATGAAGATTTTGGAATAACGCCTGTTGAAGCTCAAAGTGCAGGACTTCCAGTTTTAGCGTACGGTAAAGGTGGTGCATTGGAAACCGTGCTTGATGGAAAAACTGGTTTATTTTTTAATGAACAAACACCAGAATCCCTAGAAGAATGCATCTTGAGATTTGAAGAAGAAGGTATTGAATATAACAAGCATAAAATTAGAGAGCATAGTTTATCGTTCTCAGAAGAAAGATTTTTGAATGAATTTAAAGAATATATAGATAATATAGTAGAAAAAGTACGGTTAAATTAGTTTTAATAAATTTTAAAAAAATTATGGAGAGTAGATCAATATGAAAATATATGTCGCACAAGAAAAACAGTGCAATAATTCTCCAATTCATGTTGGCTATTTTTACGCTTACGTTATAAATCGATTCAAAAGAAAACTTCTTCTGGAATGGAGAAAGAAAAAGGGAAAATTTACGAATGCAAAAAGTTATAATTAATGGTAGATTTTTATCTCAAAAAGTGACAGGAGTTCAGCGATACGCAAGAGAGATCTTAAAAGAGCTTGATAAAATTGCAAAACCTCATGATTTGGTTCTTGCGGTTCCTTGTGAAGTGAATGATATTCCGTCATATAAAAATATTGATATTGTAAGAATAGGGAACCTTAAAGGGACATTATGGGAACAGATTTCTTTTTCTTCGTTTGTAAGAAAAAATAAAGCGATAGCGCTTAACTTATGTAATTCTGCTCCTCTTCTAAATCCAGGAATTGTTACTATTCATGACGTAAAAATTAAAGCTTATCCCCAGTTTTTTAGTAGCAAATTTCGCATATGGTATAACGTACTTTTTAACAATGAAGCGAAAAGAGCGAAAGTGATAATCACCGTTTCGGAATTCTCCAAAAAAGAAATAGAGAGATATTATTATGTCAAATCTGAAAACATCCATGTTGTACCAAATGCTTGGCAGCATTATACGAAAATCAATTTTGATGAGAATACGCTTTCAAGGTATGGATTAGAAAAAGGTAAATTCTATTTCGCCATGAGCTCATTAGAGCCTAATAAGAATTTTAAATTAATAGCTGATGCTGCCAAAAGGGATTCCAGTCAACTTTTTGTAATTGCAGGATCTATAAATGAAAGAATATTTAGTAATGGTGTGGGCTTTGAATGTCCAGAAAACATTAAATTGATTGGTTATATAAGCGATGAAGAAGGAAAAACTTTAATGAGGGATTCAAAAGCTTTTTTATTTCCTTCTTTTTATGAAGGATTTGGCATTCCTCCGTTAGAAGCACTGAGCGCAGGATGTTCTTCTATCATTGTTTCTGATATTCCTGCTATGCATGAGATATTTGAAGATACTGTAATGTTTATAAATCCACTTGAGGCGAATTACTGGCCTTGTGAAAAAAAAATCAGTGCAGAGGATAGGAAAAGGGTCTTATCAAAATATTCATGGGTTGAATCCGCAAAAAGATTAATTAAAATTATGGACGAATACAGGAAATGAAAGTTCTACTTGTTAATTCAAGATATGCTCCTTACTCTACTGGAGGGGCAGACATAAGTACAAGAAAATTGGCAGAAGCTCTTGCAAAAAGAGGCAATTATGTTGATGTCTTGACATGTAATGATATAGACACAACAGATCGATTGAATGAAGTGATAGTCCATAGGAAAAAGTTCCATAATGTTTGTACATATTTCGACCTAAAAAAGAAAAACAAGTTTATAAAATACATTTATAAGTTTATTGACATTTACAATTTGTTTAACTATCGAGATATAAAAGAAATTGTAAATAGTATCAATCCGGATGTCATACATACAAATAATATAAATGGAATTAGTCCTATAATATGGAGAATTGCAAGAAAAGCACAAATTCCTGTTGTTCATACTTGTAGGGATTATTTCCTTATGTGTCCAAGGACAACGCTTGTAAAAAAAACGAAAAAAAAATGCAAAACACCTCGGCTCATATGTAAATTATGGAGAAAATGTTACATCTCAAATGCGAGGAGTATAAACGTGGTTACAGCGCCATCTCGTTACACTTTAGATGTTCATGTTGCGAATGGATATTTTAAATATGCAAAAAAAATTACAATTTACAATGCCATTGACTTTAATATAGAAAAAACCAAAAATATATTGAGAAATCGTAAAACAAAGAAAAGTAATATATTTAAAATAATTTATCTCGGAGCAATAGAGCAACATAAAGGAGTTGACTTTCTTCTTGAAGAATTAAAATCTTTCAAGATGGGCAATATAGAAATATACTTTGCGGGAAAAGGGAGTTTAGTTAAAAAAGTAAAAGCATCAGCAGAAAGTGATAAAAGAATTCATTACTTAGGTTTTTTAGATGAAAATCAACTAGATAGTATTCTATGTGACATGGATCTTCTTATCTGCCCATCATTATGGCCAGAACCTTTTGGAAGAGTGATAATCGACGCCTATAAATATGCATTACCAGTTATTGGTTCAAATCTTGGAGGTATACCAGAATTGATAAGAGATACGGGGATCCTCATCTCCCCTGGAAATGGAGCAGAGCTACGACAAGCAATAGAAATAATGGTATTCGACAGGGAGAAATATATTTCGTTTTGTGAAGCAACAATAAATATGTTGCAAGATTTTGCAGTAGAAACACAGGCAGTATTATTTGAAAATGTATATGCTGAAACTATCAAAAAATAATATTACAGAAAAATTGATTTTATTTACTTTTTTTTTGGCACTATTTCTTCCCTTACATTCAACTAATCTTATTTTGTCCTACATACAAGTATTGGGTAAAATAAACATACTACATATACTTATACTTCTTTGTTTTATGCTAATTATAAAACCTGTGATCATTAGAATGAATAAAATTGATTTGCTGGTACTGTCATATTTAGCATTAGATTTCATAATGCTTTTTGTTGGGCTGTTAAAAGGATATGCTACAGCTTTATCTGATTGTTCTTATTTCCTATTCCCTGCATTATTTTATTTTTTATTTAAGTTTATATTTATTCAAGGATATGATATTTATAAATTTCTTGATATCTCATATTATGCTCTAACAGGTAACTGTCTATTTAATATATTTATTATTACTACTAGATTGCCTGTATTCGGGTATACCACTCTTGGTGGTACTAAATGGGGGGGAGGCTTTTATTCATGTTTGGTCATTACTATCAGCTATGGAGTCTTTTTATTGTATCATAACATAAATCGTATTCCACGGTGTATTATAATTGCAGAAACAATCATTGGCATAATTCTCGTTGTATTGGCTAACTCAAGAACATTATTGATGATGGTCATTGTTCCCATAGTTATGGTTCCCTTTTTAACATTTAATAATGTAAATACGCATAGGCTCAGGAATAATCGAGTCTTCTTTTTTATTGTAATATTGTTGATGTTTTTTAGTGTTTTATTTCTTATTATTAGTGGTTCAAGTCCGGTTGCCGAAAGGATGAGAAATATTTCTATACTGGGGCGAGACGATACTTTCATGACACGTATTTATTCCTTTATATATTCAATTAGAGACTTTTTTAAAGCACCTTGGGGAACAGGAATGGGAGCATCGCTTAGTTTTTATAATTCAAATGGTAGATTTGTAGAATATGTTCCTTTTTTAGATAATTTTTTTATAAATGCTGCAATAAAAGGTGGAATCTTATTTTTGTCTATTCTAATCTTCATGATTTATAAAACTTACAAATCTCTAAAAGAGAAAAAAAGAGAAACAAAAGATTCTTTATATACTCTTCTCCTTTTTTCTTTTACATGCTTTTTAATCCAAACAACTCTAATGTCATCCCAAGCTTTACATAATTATGCTGCCTCTATCTGCCTATGGGCATGCATTTCGGCATACATAAACATGACTGATAACAATAATATGGAGAGAAAACACCTTGAATACTGCATTAAAAAAAATTAAAAGACGAATCTATTCAATGATTATGGGAGTCAATAAAGTATGGAGAAATTTTAAATACCGCTTAAAATTTATTTTTTTTAAATCATCTTTTTCCCTTAATAATGAAAAAAGAAATGAAAACGTTATCGTTTCTCTAACAAGTTTCCCTGCACGTATAGACAAAGTACATTTATGTTTAAAAAGTTTATTGTTGCAAAAAGTAAAGCCAGACAAAATCATTTTGTATTTAGGAGCTGAGCAATTCCCTGATCAGAAAATACCTGTTTCAATAGAAAATTGTAGGAAATATGGCGTGGAGATAGTGTACTGCGAAGATATAAGACCACACAAAAAGTATTTCTATTCTATTTCTAGTAATCCAAACTCGATAGTAATTACAGTTGATGATGATATTTTATACAGCCCTAGCCTAGTAGAAGACCTCCTGACGGCATATAACGAGCATAAAACCAATGTAATATGTACACGAGCTCATTTAATAAGGATTGAAAATAAAGAAATCTCTAAGTACAATGATTGGGAATTTGAAACAAAGCAGCGAAGAGAAGCTAGTCACTATCTACTGGCGACAGGAGTAGGGGGTGTTCTCTATCCTCCCCATGTTTTACCGTCAATAGCATTTGATAAAAAATTGATAAAGACTCTTTGTCTTGATGCCGATGATATATGGTTAAAAGCAATGGAGTTACTGAATAATATAAAAGTATTTGCTATTGATTCAAGAAAAAATCAGTATACTACAGGAATACTTGGGGCAGAAAAAAAGGCCCTAAATAAAATAAACGTAGGTGAGAGCCGTAATGACGCATATATAAGTCAGGTTTTCTCTTATTTCAACATTACAACGGATTATTTTGAAAAATGAAAATATTACTAATACCAAGTACTATGCTTCCTTTTCCTCCGATAAAAGGAGGAGCTGTCCAGAATCTAATAAAGAATTATATAGATTGGAACGATGAAAACTCAAAGCATGAAATAACCATATTAAGTTATTATGATGTGAAAGCCAAACGAGAATCACTTGGATGGAATCATTGCTCTATTAAATATTTTAGAATACCCAAGATTCTGTTTTCTTTTAGAAAATCAAACACTGTAATCATCTCTAAATTGGGGTTTAGATTAATTCATATCTTATATTTTATACGTATTAAATTCTTTACAGTGATTCATAAGGACTTTGATTTAATTGTTTTAGAGAATACTCCTCAGTTGATAAAGGCAATACATAATAAAGATAATAAAAGCAAAATTTACATACATGTATATAATGATTATTTAAATTGCTATACTAAAGATATTCAATTTATCCTTAAAAATGCACAAAAAATAATAACTGTAAGTGATTACATATCTTCTCGGGTCATTAACACAGGATTTATAGAATCATATAAAGTAAGAACACTATACAATAGCATTGATTTGAGTAAATTTGATACATTTGAAACACGCCAAGCGGGAGAGCAACTTAGAAAACAATATGGCATTTCCCAAGAGGCAACGGTTTTCATATTCGTTGCACGCATTGTAAAAGAAAAAGGTATTAAAGAACTCTTAGAAGCTTTTGTAAGTTTAGATTCCGTCTGTTCTCACCTTGTTATAGTTGGGAATAAACTCTATGGAGAGAATGTTACAGATTCTTTTTTATTAGAACTAAAACATATTGCAGAAAAAAAGCCATTTCAAATTCATTTTACTGGATACATCGATTATGGTATTCTCCCCAATTATTATTCAATGGCAGATGTTGGAGTATTGCCATCTTTGTATGAAGAACCTTTTGCGCTTTCTGCAATTGAATACATGGCTTCAGGACTTGCTGTAATCCTATCAGATGCAGGTGGATTTCCTGAAATGGCTCGAAATGATTCAGCAATAATTGTGAATCGAGGAGGTAAAATGGTCAACGATCTTTGTACTGAAATGAAGTCTTTGATAATGAATAAAGAAAGGCTTGCCTATTATAAAGAAAAAGGAAAAGAAAGATCTGTGCAATTTGATGCAGAGAGTTATTGTAAGAAATTAAATGAAACATATGAACAGCAATATTAATATCCCATTTGAGTTTATAAAATCTTGGTCTTGTTCTAATGGCAATGTAAGTTCTATGAACGAGATTCGCTCTTGGATTTCTCAGTTAAATGCAAAGACATTTGTAGAAATATCAGAAACTTGCTTAACGAATTCTTCTTTTTGGCATTATACTTATGACAAAAGTGCAATAGTTAACCGTGATGGTAGTTTTTTTGAGATAGTTGGTATTAGAGAAGAAGATATTAACAACAAAACTACAGAACAACCGATTATTATCCAATCAGAAATAGGATATCTTGGAATCATTTGCAAGAAGATTAATGGAATAGTCAATTTGTTGATGCAAGCCAAAATTGAACCTGGCAATGTTAACTGTGTTCAAATATCTCCTACTCTACAAGCTACAAAAAGTAATTTTACACGAAAACACGGTGGAAACGCACCATTATTTCTTGATTGCTTTTTACACGCTAAACAGAATGAAATAATATATGATCAGATACAATCAGAGCAAGGAAGTCGATTTTATCAAAAAAGAAATAGAAATATAATTATCTTAATTGATTATGACATTGCAATCCCCGATAATTACAAATGGATGACACTTGGACAAATAAAAAAGCTTATGGAGATTGATAACCTTGTCAACATGGATACCCGGACTGTTCTATCAGGTATTCCATTTGCAGTTTTTCCATTGTTTAATCACAGAGATTTAATTGCATCTTGGTTTATCGACAAGCAATTGTACAATTCCATTTTTCTTCCAGAAGAAAGAAACTCCGTTGTCACAGCTTTGCATAAATTAAATAATTATAAGATGTTCAACACATCGAAGAAATCAATAGTTCCTTTATATGAATTGAAAAATTGGATTGTAAGTGAAACTGCAATTCAAAGTAAATATAAAGCTGATTTTTCTGTTGGCTTTTTTAATATCGAAATAGAAGGTAGAGAAGTTAGGAAATGGATGCAACCCCTTTTCAAAGCAACAGAGAAAGCGCTTTTTGCTCTAATATATAAACGATATAAAGATACAATCAAGTTTCTTGTGCGGATAAAGCCTGAGATAGGATCATTTGATATCGCAGAGCTTGGTCCTTCGATACAATGGGAACCAACGCATACAGAAAAAGATGATAACGACGTAGATTGTTTTTTTAGAAAAAGATTAGCATTGCAAATTGGAATATGTAATAATGTTGTTTTATCAGAAGAAGGAGGCAGATTTTACCATGAGGAGAATAGAAATATTTTGATGGAAATATTTGAGTCAGATTTAACGGAGATTCCAAATGATTACATATATCTTACTTACAACACTTTAAATCAATTCTGTCAATTCAACGGAATGTTGAATATTCAATTGAGAAATTTATTGTCTCTTTTGCATATGTGAGGATTAGTCTATATGAATATTGGTATAATTTGCCCATCAGAAATCGCACTAAGGCGTTTCATGCCTGCGTTACAAAAAGTACCTGACCTTGTTTTTGTTGGGTTGGGTATTCCGGCTAAAGAAGATCTTTTCATTAATGGAAAAAACAATGATGAGAATATATTAGAAAAAGAATATGAGAAAGCAAAACAATTTACTTCTTCTTATGGCGGTAAGATTTTTAAGGGATATGAAAATATAGCAACAACATCGGAAATTGATGCTATCTACATTCCCCTTCCTCCTGCACTTCACTATAAATGGGCCAAAATAGCATTGCAGGCTGGAAAGCACGTTTTTGTTGAAAAACCTTCAACGTTGACGGAAAAAGATAGCGTTGATTTGATAAATACTGCGCGAAGTAAAAATTTAGCACTTCATGAAAATTACATGTTTTCTTTCCATGACCAGTTAAAGACGATCGATTCAATTATAAAAAGTAAAACGCTTGGTGATGTACGTCTTTATCGTATTGATTTTGGTTTCCCTTTAAGAGAAAAAAAAGATTTCCGATATTCTAAGGCTCTTGGAGGTGGGGCACTGTTTGATGCAGGTGGATATACAATAAAGTATGCTTGTCATTTACTAGGTAAAACAGCAAGAATCGTACAGGCAAAACAGAATTATATCAGAAATTATGAAGTTGACATGTTTGGCTCGGCAACACTCGTTAACGAAGCAGGGCAAACTGCTCAGATTTCATTTGGAATGGATAATAACTATCGATGTAGTTTGGATGTGTGGGGAAGTAAAGGATCTTTAAAAACTAATCGGGTGCTTACAGCTCCAGCCGGTTTTGTTCCAACAGCTACTATAAAAATTGGAAACGATAAGGAACAAATCATCGAACTACCTCCAGACGATAGCTTTTTCAAATCCATAAATCATTTTATTCGTTGTATTATAGACAAGAATACTAGAGAAGAGACTTACAAATCTATACAAAGTCAAGCCATGATGATAGATGTATTTAAGGAAATTGCAGATCCAAAAAAATTTTTACGGAGAATATAATGAAAGGGATTATTTTAGCAGGAGGAGCCGGCACTCGCTTGTATCCTTTAACGAAAGTCGCATCTAAACAACTATTACCTGTTTATGACAAACCAATGATATATTATCCTTTGTCTACTTTAATGTTAGCAAAAATAAGAGACATTCTGATTATATCGACACCTGAAGATACTCCAAGGTTTCAAACTCTTTTAGGAGATGGAAGTCAATATGGACTAAAAATATCTTATGCAATCCAACTTGCACCTAACGGCTTGGCAGAAGCTCTTATAATAGGAGAAGAATTTATAAAAGATGATTCCGTTGCAATGGTATTAGGAGATAATATATTTTACGGGAATAGTTTCTCGAAATATTTGGAAAAGTGTTCTGAAGCTGCCTCTAATGGTATCGCTACAGTTTTTGGATATCATGTAAATGATCCTCAGAGATTTGGTATTGTCGAATTTGATAGTGATGGCCAGGTTATTTCCGTAGAAGAAAAACCAGAACATCCTAAAAGTAATTATGCGATTACCGGACTCTATTTTTATCCCCAAGGCGTGAGCGAGATGGCAAAGAGAGTAAAGCCTTCGAAACGTGGAGAACTAGAAATTACAAGCCTAAATGAATTATATTTAAAAGAAAAAAAACTCAAAGTTGAATTATTAGGAAGAGGGTTTGCTTGGCTTGATACAGGGACAATAGAAAGTCTTTTGAAAGCTTCGAATTTTATAGCAATGGTTGAGGAGCAGCAAGGTGTGATGATTTCGGCGCCAGAAGAAATTGCATATCGTTTTGGTTGGATATCAAAAGAACAATTTACATTAGCAATAAAGAGTTATGGAAAATCACATTACTCTGAACATCTTCAATCTGTAGCAAATGGCACTTTTATTAGCAGTGTGAGGTAAAGCATGAAAATAATTGTCACAGGTGGTGCAGGGTTTATTGGAAGCAATTTTATTTTTTACATGTTTAAAGAGCATAAGAATTATCAGATTGTGTGTATAGATAAGTTAACATATGCAGGTAATTTATCTACATTGAAACCTCTAAGTAACAATGTTAACTTCAAATTTATTAGGGCAGATATTACTGATAGAAATTTAATATATCAGATTTTTGAAAGTGAGAAGCCAGATGTTATCGTAAACTTTGCTGCGGAATCGCATGTCGATCGTTCAATAGAGAACCCCAGTATTTTCCTTAATTCAAATATTATCGGAACATCTGTTTTAATGGACGCTTGCAGAAAATTCGGAGGTATTAGATTTCATCAGGTAAGTACTGATGAAGTATATGGGGACCTCCCTCTGAATCAGCCTGATTTATTATTTACAGAAGATACTCCTATTCATGCTAATAGTCCATACAGCTGTTCAAAAGCAAGTGCAGATTTACTTGTGATGGCTTATCATAGAACATATTCGCTTCCTACAACAATATCCCGATGCAGTAATAACTATGGTCCATACCAATTCCCAGAAAAGCTGATTCCATTAATGATCGTAAATGCTCTTCAAGATAAAATGCTTCCTGTATATGGGCAAGGAGTAAATGTAAGAGATTGGCTTTACGTTGAAGACCACTGTAAAGCAATTGATTTGATAATTCATAAAGGAAAAATTGGAGAAATTTATAATATTGGCGGTCATAATGAAATGAAAAATATTGATATAGTAAAATTAATTTGTTTTTATTTGAAAAAGCCAGAATCTTTAATTGAATATGTAACAGATAGGAAAGGGCATGATTTACGATATGCAATTAATCCAGAGAAAATTTATTCGACTCTTGGATGGTTCCCTGAAACAACATTCTCAGATGGAATCCAAAGAACTATTCAGTGGTATTTAGATAATGGAAAATGGTGGAAAGAAATTCTTTCTGGGGACTATAGGAAAATTACAGAGATATGAATAGAAGTCCTAATATTGCGATAATAGGTGCAAATAGTTTTATAGCAAGAAACATTATTTACGTTCTAAAAAATGATTTTAACATTGCTCCTTCTTTTCTTTGTGATATCGGAGGAATACAGTTAGATGGAGAAAAAAACTATAGGCAAGTTAATATTCTTGATATAGAATCTGTTAAAAATATAGATTTCTCAGCTGATTTAATTTTTGTATTTGCTGGGAAAACTGGTACTCTTATCGGTTTTGATAACTATGCTTCCTTTGTTGATGTTAACGAGAAAGGGTTATTAAACATACTCAATGAATATCGTAAACAAAACTCAAAAGCAAAAATTATCTTTCCTTCCACCCGATTAATCTATAAAGGGCAGAATAAAAAGTTAAAAGAATCGGATGAAAAAGAATTCAAAACGATCTATGCTATGAATAAATTTGCGTGCGAACAATACTTAGCACAGTATCAAAATTTATATGGTATTAAATATTGTATTTTCCGAATATCTGTTCCATATGGTACATTGATTCCCAATACTTCTTCTTATGGAACAGCAGAGTTTATGTTGAGCAAAGCGAAAAAAGGCGAGGCAATTCAGCTATATGGAGACGGTAAAATTCGAAGGACTATTACATATATGAGAGATTTATGTAATATATTGATCGGTGGTGCGTTGTCCACAAAATGTATTAATGATGTGTATAACATAGGAGGTGAGGAATATTGCTTGAAAGATATGGCAGAGCTGGTTGCGAAAATATATCATACAAAAGTTGATTTTTTGCCATGGCCCCCCAATGCATTAAAAATTGAGAGTGGTGATACGGTATTTGATGATTCTAAGCTTAAAGAGATATTACCCGTGAAATATGGTATGACATTTGAATGTTGGTGTAATAATTGGAACTTTTAAATATGTCGGCAACATCTAGGACAAAACAATCTATTAAAAATTCAAGTGTAGCATTATTTGAGCAAATCATATACAACCTGCTTTCTTTTATATCAAGGACAGTATTCATATTTACTCTTAACAGAACATATCTTGGTATTAATGGGCTGTTTAATGACATATTGACGCTTCTGTCTCTTGGGGAGCTAGGGATTGGTACGGCTATCATCTATTCCATGTATAAGCCAGCGGCAAAAGATGACTATGAATCATTATCGGCACTATTAAATCTCTATAAGAAGATTTATACAATGATTGGCACTGTTTTAACTGTTGTGGGATTGTGTCTTACTCCATTTCTTGATTTTTTTATATCAGATATGCCAACGTTAGAAAAACTTCCGTTGATTTACATTCTTTATTTGGTAAATACAACGGGAAGTTATTTTTTTATTTATAAAAAAAGTATTCTCATTGTGGATCAGCGAAGCGATATAGTATCAATTATATCAATCTTAACGAACACTTTAAAAATAATATTGCAAATTCTGATGTTAATTGCCTATCAAAATTTTATCCAGTATTTACTTATCCAATTACTGTTTACACTATTGAATAATATCGCTATTTCATTATATGTAGATCATAATTATTCTTATCTCAAGAAATTTAAGAAAGCTAAAGTTGATTCAAAAACAAGAAATCAAATTTATACAAACGTGAAAGCGATGTTTCTAAGCAAATTAAGTTCTGCCGTTGTAACATCTACTGATAATATTCTGATTTCTAAATACGTAAGTACTGTAGCTCTTGGCTTATATTCTAATTATACACTTTTTTCAAATATGCTGAGAACTTTTATCAGTAAGATTTTTGAAGCATTAACAGGAAGTATTGGTAACTTAGTAGCAACAGAAAAAGCAAATAAAATATATGACCTTTTTCGTGATATCTGGTTCGTTAACTTTTGGATAGTTGGCTTTTGTTCGGCTAGCTTGTTTATTCTTATAAATCCCTTTATTGAATTATGGATTGGGCCATCGTATTTAATGG
The DNA here is from genome assembly GCA_944390015.1 of uncultured Spirochaetaceae bacterium. GTDB lineage: Bacteria > Spirochaetota > Spirochaetia > Sphaerochaetales > Sphaerochaetaceae > Ornithospirochaeta. The sequence continues at coordinate 57,359 of CALXOL010000005.1, read as the reverse complement.
ACATAGATGTAGTTGTGATGATTGTTTTGAATCTTTATATGAGATTGATTCGTAACACTTTTCTTATATTTGCAGATACTTATGGGTTATTTGTTGAGTTACGTTGGAAATCAATATGCGAAGCAGTAATAAATATAATTATATCCTTATTTTTTGTTGGACCAATGCAATTAGGAATAACAGGGATTTTGTTAGGAACTTTTGTAAGCAATATTGCAACTAATTTCTGGTACGAACCTTATCTTCTTTTTGTTAAAAGATTCAGAGCAAAGTTGTTAACATATTTTTTCCTTTATTTGAAATATTTAATTGTAACTATTACTTCTATTGTAATTGTTCTATTAATTGAAAATATAGTTGAAATTGTCAATCCGTTTTTTCATTTTATTTTCCTCTTATTTTCTTGCATTATAGTAATAAATGGTTTTTTTGCTATAGTATTTTTTAAAACAAGTGAATTTAAATTTTTAATTAAAAAACTCTTCCGTATAAAAGTTTTTAAATATGATTCACGGAAAAACATTTAATAGGTAGTAAAAGGTTTTTCATGTATAAAGAGAATCTCTGTATCATGCCGAGGTTTAGAAAAGCTTCTAGCTATACATAAAAATAAACCGTCCTACCATTGTAGCATGGAGAGATAGGCAGAATACTGTGGGATTTATGCGTCAGAAAGAGCATAGACATAATAGAGGTGGAGGCGTGCTCCGACCATATCAACATGCTGCAGTCAATTCCGCCGAATTTCTGCGTGTTGAGCGTAATGAGGTATCTCAATGGGAAGAGTAGCCTGATGATATTCGATAGGGTCACGAACCTGAAGTACCGGTGCGGCAGGGATTTCTGGTGCCAAGGCGTGGATACAGTGGGATGGAACAAGACAGCGGTTGAGCTGTACATAAGGATCCCACCTGAGGAGGATAAGGCTAGCGAGCCGTTAGAGAGGAAAGAGCTGTTTAGCCTGTCCGTGGTTGAGCCGGTAGTTATTATTATATTGTTTGTAGTTGATCCGAAAATGGTTTGTTGCAAGATTTATTTTTAATCTAAGCTTTTTTTAACTATTTTGTGTGGAACCAACTATGATAATGTTGGAACTTTGAAAGGCCTGTACATTTTGTGCGATGAGGTATTTAATTTCTCAAAAAGCGTTATGGATGGCGTATTTCAATGTGTTTATGCTTTTTAAACTTTTAATGAACTATAGAATAACATGCGGTGTATTTCGTTTTATTCTTATTTTTTTTTCATATGTACTTTTGCAATGCTCTATATAAAAGAAGCAAGAACATAAGTCATTGTATTTAAACTTTTAATCGGCTAACATTATCTAGAGGAATTATGCAAATAAATACTGCAACATTAACATGGTTTACTAATAATTATGGCTCCATTTTTCAGGCTTTTGCCTTGCAGCATGCTCTTATGAAGTATGGCATATGTAATGAAATCATAAATTATCGTCCTAATGCAAAAGAAAAAGTACGTTTTTTTCTATCAAGTCAAGCTCGTTGGGATATTTTGAAAAATAAAATTGAAAACATAAGAATCAAGAAATATTATTCGGATGATGAAGAGAAAGAAAAAAGGATTCTATTTTGCAAATTTGAAAGAGATTATTTAAACTTAACGAACGTATTTTGCACGCAAAAAGAAATGAATTCAATTTCATCTATATATGATGCATATATATGTGGTAGTGATCAAATATGGAATCCTGCATATTTTAAAAAATGTAATTTTCTTAGTTTTGTTTCGGATGATAAGCGTAAAATTTCCTATGCTGCAAGTATTGGAAAATCAAAGCTTAGCAATGTAGAAAAAAGAAAAATAAGACCATTATTGAAGTCGTTTGATTATATTTCTGTCCGAGAGAAAACAGGCGTAAAACTTGTACAACCACTCGTAAATAGTCCTGTATCAGTTGTTTGTGATCCAGTATTTCTTTTGACAAAAGAGGAATACAGGACAAAATTAAACCTTCAAACAAAAGAAAATGATTATATTCTTTGCTATTATCTAGGAGATAATCCGGAGTATATAGTAATTGCTGATAAAATGTCGAGTTTGTTGGGGGTGGAAATAAAAACTATTCCTACAAATTATTGGGGATGGTCAAAAGGTAAAGGTGTCGATAAAATAATAGGGCCAAAGGAATGGTTAGAATATATATATAATTCAAAACTTATTTTAACAGATTCTTTTCATGCCATGGCATTTTCTATACTCTTTAATAAATCTTTTTTTATTTTTAAAAGATTTTTGGATAATTCAAAAAAATCACAAAATTCCAGAATAGAAGATTTAGCATATTTATTGGGCCTAGATGATCGAATTATAGATAATAATTACAGTTTTAATAAAGCAACTCTACTTATCGATTCTACTAAGTGGAGAACGATTAATGAAGAAATTGTGAAATATCGAAACGATTCGCAAAAATGGTTATTAGAATCTTTAGCCGTGAAAGATAGTTCTAACATACAAAATTTTACGGTTATAAATTAAAATAGTTTATGATTTTGAGGTATTAATAAAGATATTCCGTTTGCTCTCTGGGCTCTGATATTGAGGAAGAGATATAAGTTAGAAGTTAAATCCATCAAATAAATGAAAATGATGGGAGAATGCGGTTGACTGCTCAATAGCATTAATGCTTATAGATTTTTAAGAAAAGTGTAGCATAGCTGAGTTGGTATATATGCTCATATTATAAAAATTCAAAAGGAAACAAACCTTGTGCTTATACTGTAATTTTGAGAAATCTGTAGGCTTCGTAGAATGAAACGATAAAAAGATGCACAATATAAAGAGGACTTACAACCTCTGTACGGGAACAGTCTTAGAATGTAATTTGTTATCTTAATAGTTAATTGTACTTCAGAATGCGAGCAGAATCTGTTTCTTGTTTTTATGTGGAAAAGTTTTTTCAAGTATTATGATTGTCCTGAGTATAAAACCTACTATTCTTGCACTGTATTTTTCAGCTGGATGAAATAGGAGTGATTTTACTTCAACATGGAGAGGTAATATAATGCTCTATTTTATGCGGAGGCTTCGTGCCTGTAAAACGATATTATGGAATTAAAATATCGGGAATTGTCACAATGTGGGGGGCGAGAGATTGACAGATTTGTACCGTATAATATATTCCAATATAAATGAAATGCTGGTAGATTTCTTTGTTTGGTGCTAAATAATAACAATTATATTTTAGGGTGGAGGATGGCATGCTACATGGTGTACAGAAAGCATACTCTGGATATATTAATGATAAAAGTAGGCTTGTAAAATCAGCTTCAGGCGGTTTTGCCTATTCTTTTGCCTATAGCTTTATAAAAAAAGGAAACATCGTATATTCGGTTCGCTATTCGTCTGATTTCAGGCAAGGAGAATGGGCCAGAGCTACAACGTTTGAAGAAATATCGAGGTTTCAAGGATCAAAATATGTTGAATCAAAGAAAATCTATGATAATTTTAACTTATATGAAAGGCTCAAGCAAGATTTGGAGTCTGGTTTAACTGTTCTTGTTATAGGGCTTCCTTGCGATATTGGAGCAATCAAAAGTTATTTAACGAAGGAATATCAGAAACTTTATTGTATTGATTTAATTTGTCATGGGCCAACGATAAAGAAAGTTGCAGATGAATATCTTACTGCTTTAGAAAAAAAGTATAGATCTAAACTAATTGATTTTTCTGTCCGATACAAGAAAAATGGAAAATGGATGCCTATATACCTTCGCGCAGAATTTGAAAACAAGAAGATTTACATGAAGCCTTTTTATGATACTGATTATGGAATCGCATTTTCTATCATGTCTCGTCCTTGTTGTTATAAATGCAAGTTCAAAAGCGTCAATCATAAAAGCGATATTACTATTGGTGATTACTGGGGCATTACGAAAGCGAACCTAAAAGAATGGAATGATATGGGTGTTTCCGTAGCCTTTGTCAGAACAGATAAAGGGGAGGCTTTGATAAATGCAATTAGAGATATTTGCACAGTAAATGAAACTAATATTGATTTCGCAATGAAAAATAATCGGCTCATTAACGAACAAAAGATAAAAGACAAACATTATCCAGTTTTTATAGACAGTTTTAATAATTATAATCTCCATAGTGCAATAAAAAAATCTTTTTCCAAAACTGAGCGACTATTAAAAGCCATAAAAAGAGGTATTAAGATAGTCTTACCTAGGGAATTTCTACTATTAGGAAAAAGATTAATAAATAGCTTCAATACGCTTCAAAAATAAATCTTAGCCTCTTATCGAAATACTGGTATAAGATTACAAAAAGAGGTAAAAAAGAACTATTGCATAACATATTTTATGTGCAGAGGGGTATTCTTTATGCACTACATAAAGATGGTTGGACTTTTAACTCTAATCATAGTTCGGTTCATTTCCATGTGGCGTACATATACTTTTTTAAGATATATGTCTATAACGTTTTAATTCAAGGCTAAAATTAACCAGAGTTTTATCATGGTAGGTGATTATAGATGCCTTATGAGTGGCAAAATAATTATTTTAAGAGTACATCTGTATGAAGGTAAATTGTAAATTATACCCAGGACATTCACCTTGAAAAGAAGCCTATCTGTGATTGTTTTTATTTTCAAAAACGAAGAATTGATGTTAGTAATTGCTTAATGTATGACTTTACTCAAAAATAGCTTTAAAATTAAGTATGCTTTAATTTAGGTAGAATTAGATCACTTATTACTAAATAAGATAATCATTTTAATAAAGATAAGATAAAATTTATGCAAGGAAGGATATATTTTTATGAAGATTGATTATGAAGACAATCGTTATAATAAGAGAAATAGCAGCTTTGAGTTGCTGAGAATTATTGCAATGATGACAATAATTTCTTTTCACTATTTTTTGCATGGTATTAGGCAGCTTTCATTCGCCCCCCCCCCGTATTTTGGTTTGCAAGTGAAATAAGCGGACTTTTAGCTAAAATATCAAATAATGTTTTCTTTTTGCTTACTGGTTGGTTTCTTGTTAAGTACCATTTTACTTTTAAGCGGTTAATGATACTGCTTGGTCAGATTTTATTCATAAATTGGTCATTGCTTTTAGTTAATATAACTATATATGGGCAAAGAGATACTGTTACGAATTTAAAACAGCTTTTTCCGATATCATCAAATATGAATTGGTTCGTCACAGCATACTTTGCTGTTTATATGCTTGGCCCTTTTATTCAGAATGCTGCAATATATTTCAGAAAGAGACCCCAAAAATATAGTATTTTTATTTTTGTACTTTTTATATTATTGGGTCTATTTGGTTTTATCACTCCGTCTGCTGCATATTATAGTGGAATTACATTCGGAATATACATTGTTTTCATTGGAGACTATGTTGAATTCAATAAAGATAGGATTTCAAATTTGCCAATTAAAACCATAGGACTTGTATGTTTTATTATGCTAATTTGCTTGCGTTTTGCATTGGAATATGTATCTAACTTTATTCCTGTTGTCAGCAATTACGTAGGACATTTTGAAGGTAACGCAAGTCCATTGATAACAATTACAGCTGTTTGTGTCCTATTGTCTTTTTCAAAGATATCATTTAAATCAAAGATAATAAATATTATAGCAAGTTCGACTTTAACGGTTTATTTGATTCATGATAATGGAGCATTTAAAAAAAATATCTGGTTTTTTATTCTAAAGTTGCAGAATCATCTAGAGCATATGTATGTCTATATGATCTACTGTGTGTTTATGATTTATCTTTGTTGTTTTGTTATTGATCAGATAAGAATGAAAACACTAGATAAGGTGTGGAACAAGATAATATCATCTACGTGTAGTAAACTGGATAAGTACTTAGAAAAAATAGTAAAAGAAACTGAATCCGAGGAACTATAGGGAATTCTCTGAAAAATGATTGTTCAAGGAGTATTCTTTATTAAAAACAGTTCTTCTCGGAAAGATGAGGGAAGCGGAATAGAGATTGAAAAGAAGAGCATGTGGGTTATAAAGTTTAGTTACCACATAAAACAGACGGACAAACACATACTCTTTGTCTAAATTATAGCAAACAACCCATCTTTTCAAGCCTATAATATATCAGCACAGAAATAGTCGAAGACGGGAAGCGTCTGGTGCTTCATCTGGAAAGCAAGCGGAATACGGCAGAGAAAAGATGTCCGTACTGTGGAAGTCTTGTTCATATCTGTGGAAGAGTTAGCATGAGGCTCAAGGACATGACGCTCTATTGCGAGATGGGACAGGACATGGAGATAGACTACCACCGATGCAGATGCCACTTATCTGTACAGGTCTTGCCATCAAATAAACTGGCGGAAGGAGATAATATTACGAACAGTCGTTGACGTTGATAACCGTCACATCAATAAGTTCCCCATTCTTTGTCCACTATGTATCTCTTTTCTTTATAAATGGACTTTGCTGAGCGATGAATAAAATAGATTGAATTTGATGCGTAATTTGTATGGTAAGATCGAGGGATAGCTAAAAAGGCTCCGAATGTCTTGTACAAAAGCGGATTATGGAGATTGCATATTGTTCTAAAACAATAATGTTTAGTAGATGTCCCCAAAAGACACTTAAAGAAAAACGAATTATATCGTAGTATATCTAAATTGGAATTATATATGAGAGATTACAAGAATTTAAAAATAGCAGTAGCAGGAACAGGATATGTAGGACTTTCAATAGCCATCTTACTTTCACAGCATCATAATGTTTATGCTGTTGATATTTTACAAGAGAAAGTTGATTTAATTAATGCTGGAAAATCTCCAATACAAGATGAATATATTGAGAAATATCTAAAGGAGAAAGACCTGCATCTTAAAGCAACAACTGATGCAAAGAATGCTTATTCTGATGCGGACTTCATTATAATTGCAACACCAACCAATTATGATAGTAAAAAGAATTTCTTTGACACTTCAGCCGTTGAAACTGTGATTGATCTTGCACTGCAATATGCACCAGATGCATTTATCATAATCAAATCGACAATTCCAGTTGGGTATACAAAGAAAATAAGAGAACAAACTGGATGTAAAAACATACTATTTAGTCCTGAGTTCTTACGAGAATCAAAAGCACTTTACGATAATCTCTACCCAAGCAGGATCATCGTTGGTACCGATATGAATGATAATAACCTTGTAGATGCTGCACATGCATTTGCAAGACTATTACAGGAAGGTGCAATAAAAGAAAATGTTGATACCCTGTTCATGGGATTCACAGAAGCAGAAGCGGTAAAGCTTTTTGCAAATACTTACCTAGCATTACGAGTCTCTTTCTTCAATGAGCTTGATACTTATGCGGAAATGAAGGGACTTAACACGAAAGAAATTATAGATGGCGTTTGCTTGGATCCACGAATTGGAACTCATTACAACAACCCATCATTTGGCTATGGTGGATACTGTCTTCCCAAAGACACTAAACAACTTTTAGCCAACTACCAAGATGTTCCAGAAAACCTAATTGAGGCCATCGTGGAAAGCAACAGAACAAGAAAAGATTACATTGCAAGCCGAGTACTTGAAATCGCAGGCGCTTATGAAATGGGTGATGCTTGGGATAAGAACAAAGAAAAAGAAATCGTAATTGGAGTATATCGCCTTACGATGAAAAGCAACTCAGATAACTTCAGGCAGAGCAGTATCCAAGGCGTAATGAAAAGAGTCAAAGCAAAAGGTGCTACCATAATAATATATGAACCAACACTAAAAGATGGAGACACTTTCTTTGGAAGTAAAGTAATAAATAATCTTGATGAATTTAAAAAGAAAAGTAACGCAATCATAGCCAACCGCTATGACAGCGCCTTAGATGATGTAAAAGAAAAGGTTTATACAAGAGATATATTTAAAAGAGATTAGTAGAGTAAAACAGAGGAGAAAGTGTGCACAATATTAAAAGTAAAAACGTGGGATAAATATGTGTATAATATGGGAGCACTTGTTTAATCTAGAAGAAATTAAGATGTCCTTAAGATAGAAGCGTTATAAAAAGAAGGATATTAAAAAATGACAAAGCAATATTGGATTAGTAGTTTAAGAGGAATTGCCATTCTTCTTGTTTTTTTTAGTCACCTTTATTCTGTTTCAGGAGCAATTTTTAAATTTGTTATTGGGAGAATTGGAGTTGTTATTTTTTTTCTATTATCTGGGTATCTTGCCTTATCTTCAAGAAAAAAACGTACAGCTAATCAATATATATTTAATCGTTTAATTAGAATTTATCCTATATATTGGTTTATACTTGGCTTAACGTACCTTGCTCATCTTTTTATGCCTTATCTTGTAAATAAAGAGTGGGGGGGGGTATCAATTACCGATACATTAATCAATGCTACTCTTTTCAACCAATTCGTAGGAGTTGATTGCATAATTGGAGCTAGTTGGATGCTTCCTATCCAGGTTTCTTTCTTTATTTTAATTGGTATGACAGGTGTTGATGTATATACAAGAAACACTGAAAAGTTAAATATGAAATATTGTGTTTTAGCAGTTTTGATGATTCTTTCTGTTATCCTTGGACTTATAAGAAGAATTACAGGAATGCCATTCCCGACAGCTTTTATGTTGCTGTTTGCGGTATCGTTTCTTGGTATTGATTTTAATTATGTTGATAAAAATAATATTGGAACAAGAGAAAACATTATCCTTCTTATAATATTTGAGGTGGGTTTATTAATTTCGACAATACTTTCTTATGATAATTTCATCGCATATATAGTTGCATATAATTTAGGAATCGCTATTTTTGTCTTTTTCTTTTACTATAATTATCATTTCGATTTACTTAGCAAATTTAGTGAAGTAGGCTTTACTTTTTTTCTTGGTGCAGGGTTACCATTTTATATCATCTCGATGTTCATAGATTTTAAAGATAATTTATTTATTCAAATTTGTGGGTGGATAGTTAAATTTGTTTTAGCATATGTTTTTGCTCTGTTAGAAACTAAATATGTGGAACGACCTCTTTTAAAATGGGAAAAACAATTAACAGGAAATTAGAAAATATAGTTTGTTTTCAGATTCTTTTTTATATATGTATGATAAAATAAGCTCTTGAGAAGAAGAGATTAAAACATTAAAAGATCTGAATTCCTGTGGCTCTAGTAATAAATTGAGAATCTGACGGTGTCGATTCTTTTTTGAATTTTGAAGACTAAATAAGGGGGGTTATTGATTTCAATAAAAGGCATAATAATTCGGCAAGTTGTAATTCATGATTTTGAGGCGTTGCACTAGATATATTTCGCTAGTTAGGACATTGGTTAAGTTTTTAAATTAAACAAAATATTATTGATAATTTTAAGTGTGTATAACAAATTAAACCAATAGAGTGTGTATCCATGAAGAACCGTTTATCGTACATAGACATATTAAAAGGCTTCGGTATTATATTAGTTGTATTTGGACATATATACCACAATGATATTGTAGTTAGTTGGATTTATTCTTTTCATCCTGAATTCTGGCATAATAACTATGCAGCAAATGCCCATTCAAGATTAATTCCATGTATTTTTTGAAATTATCTATCAAAACAGGCTTGTGTGTTTCTTGTTTTCATAGTAATATTAATAACTATGAAAAAGGACGAGAGAACCGGCTATTACATCAACGAGGTCAACGGCCGTAAATATGCATACATCCAGAAGTCGCATGTCTGGAACAAGGAGAAGAAACAGGCTGAGACAAGCCTTGAGTATGTCGGCAGGCTTGACGAGAGTGGCAAGCTGGTCCCGAAGAGGCGGCATCTGGTCAAAGCGGAGATAAACGAGGAGACAAAACTCAGCCTTGCCGATCAGAACAGGGTCGGCATGGTCCGTGTGCTTTGGAGGATTGCGACAGAGATCAAACTTGTAGAGACGCTGAAAGCAGCATTTCCAAGAACATGGGACACAATACTCTCGCTCTCGTTCTACTATGTCTCATCAGGCAGGAATGCCGCCTATCTGTACTCTTCATGGCAGGAGGATCATGAAAGCCCGATCAAGGGAAAGAGTCTTGAGGGGCCGGACATCACCAGGCTTTTCTCCTCAATGGAAGAGGCAAGAAGGAAGGAGTTCCTGAAGAGCTGGCGCAATACAGCCTCTTCAGGCAAGCCCTGCTTCAACGACATAACATCAATCTCATCCTACTCGAAGGAGAACGAGATGGTGGAGTTCGGCTACAACAGGGATCATGAAGATCTCCCGCAGATCAATCTTGGCCTTGTCGTGGACAGCGGATCCAAGCTGCCGCTCTACTACCATGTGCATGACGGCGACATCCGGGATGTTTCCACCCTTGAGCATGTGATGAAGGAGGGCTTTGCATTCAACATGAAGAACATGTTGTTCGTCATGGACAAGGGTTTCTATGCAAAGCACAACATAAATTCAATGTACAGCTTCAGTTACCAGTTCATTGTCGCCATGCCCCTGTCTTCAGGCAAGGTAAAAGCAGCCATTGATGAGGTGAGGTCATCGATCAGGCATCCGTCCAACATAATCGTCACCAGTAACGGAGAGGCCGTCTATGCAAAGACATCATCTTTGCAGTACTGGAGCAATGAGGATTTCCACTGGCCCTGCCGGATACATGTCTATACATCCGACAACGAAGATGCCGGCAGGAGGGGGATGAAGCTGGACATGAAGCTTGCCGAATGCTTCAGGGAGCTCAATGCAGGAGACTGGAACGAGGCCCATGTCGCCCTTTATGCAAAGTATTTCGACATGAATGTGGAGACGGTTGATGGTGTTGAGAAGAAGACTTATTCCTACAAAGAGAAGGCCCTTGAGGACGCAGAAAGTCATTACGCAGGCTACTTGGCAATCGTGACCGATCAGGTGGATCTCACCAGCCGCGAGGTTCTGGAGATTTACAGGTCCAAGGATGCTGTGGAAAAGGCATTCTATGATCTGAAGAACGAACAGGATGCCAAGAGGCTTGGCACCCACTCTGCCAAGGCTATGGATGGAAAGCTGTTCACGCTGTTCATCTCATCAATCCTGATCTCTGAGATACGCAGGAGAATGGATGGCTTTGATGGTCAGTGGACGCTCAACTCAATCCGCACATCCCTGGACAAGATCACATTCTCCAAGGTGAAGATCGAACACCTGAAAAAGGCAAAGGAGCTTAAAGGACTGGTGAGCAAAACACAGAGGGAATACCTTGCAAAGCTGCTTGAATGCCTGCCCTCTGAGGCTGCTGACAAGCTGTTCTCTATTCAGATGCCATAGTTATTAAAGCAGAATTCAGGTTTTACTGGTTGAAAGCAATGCTAATGGTGTGTAATCCAGTATTGCGGAGCTAAGCATGCTAAAGATAAAGAAGTAGGAATAATTGATACTATTAATGCAGACTACATCCCCTAATGAGAGCTTTTCCAGAACGGGTGATGAGATATTAATTGTACCATTTTCTGGACATTTCCAGCTATCAAGATCCTCTGGATATGTATAATTGATTAACTCGCATGCTTTTTTCCAATAAGGCGAGAATTTGTCAATCATGATTTGAATCTCCTGAATCAGTTTTACCTTAATTTTCATCTATGTCATATGCTGACAGAGTTTTGAAAACATTGGATAATACTACTGGAGTAAAGAAAAAATGGCTTCAGACGATTTAGCGACAAAACTCGGTATTGCAACTTATATTGGTAACGGGAACGGACGTTCCATCTATGATATTGCAGTGCACTTTGGAATTTCCGTAAGAACGGCATACCGCTTTCTAGACAGACTTCAGGCAGAAGGATACCCGCTTACAAACGAAGAGAGAAGAAACGGCAAGGGAAAGCTCTGGACGATGCTTGACCTGAACAGGGACAAGTACGGCAATGTATTGCCTGCATCAGAGTTTTCACAGGAAGAATGTATCCTTCTTCACTATATAATGGCAGAGCTTAAGAAGAACGAAGATGTCCTTCCTGCGTTCAAATCAGTAAGAAGCAAACTGTCAGCAATGCTGAGTCAGAAATCAGTGGCCTTTCCTTCTCTTGATTATCCCAAGAGTATTTCCAGAAAACTGTTCCCGATTGAGAATATAAGCTCAATCATCAAGATTGCATCAAAGGAGACACAGCATAGCGTCAAGCAGATTTTAAAAGCAATCAATAAACAGAATCGCATCTCGATGACCTACCATGTGCCGAATAAGACATCGATACATGAAGTTAACAACATCTCGCCGGTTTTTGCCTTTTTCTTTGATGGCGGAATGTATCTGCAGGCGCTTCTTGAGAATGGAGCACTCAGAACATATGCAATTGAAAGAATCGAGGGCATAAGCATTATCAAGGACAGTATTGCCATAAAGCCGGACTTTGATCCTTATGGTCTACTGACGGATCCTTTCGGCCCTTTTATCGGAGGAGAAAGAATTGAAGCGAAAGTATGGATAGCCCCAGAACAAGTGCAGTATGTCAGAGAACGGAAATGGCCTGATACTGTTACAATCACTGATAACAAAGACGGCTCCGTTACTTTTGAAGTGGTAACCTATGGAGAAAGGGAATTCGTGAATTGGATACTTTCGATGCGTACACAGGCAGAGTTGCTTGAACCTGCATGGCTGAGGAATAAAGTCTCAGCTATACTCGATCAGACAGCTACTCTATATCACACTCTATGATGATTTCCTCTTTTAGCGCAGTCTCCCAGGTTCTTCTTATCAGATGATCAGACCAGCCATATGGATATGCTTTGAAGAATTCCTCAAAGTCTGTGTATTCGGAAATCATCACCTTGCGTCTTTCATTGTCACAAGCCTGGATGACATGAACCATCGCACCATCCAAATCATCCGGTGCGATGTTCTTAGGGTATGAGTCATATATCGCAGCAAGCAGGATACGATCCACTTTTTCCACATTAGATGGACTCTTATCGGAAGTAGAGGCGCTATCTCCTTTGTAGCGGATTACGGAACGGGAGAAGAGTTCCTTGACCAGATTCGCTCTCTTATCCTGTATGTACTGGTAAGCATCGATTGTCACTCTGATTCCATTATCTTCGCTCTCATACTTTTCAAAGGTTGCAGCAATGCGAGCCAGTTTGTCTGCCTTATTCAGGAAGTCCTTGTCCTCAGGAGTGATTGAAAGCCTATGATGGTTTTCCTCATCAGATGTGGTAATCATAATCTGGAAAGGCCTGGCAAAATGCGACGGCATGGATATCTCATCCATGAATTCAGAATTCCATTCAGGTGTGAATATAGGTGAAAACCGTGAGAGAAATGAAGAAAATCCCGGGTTCATACCAGGTATTTCCTTAACAAGCATGCCTCTTCTCGCAGAAGATACCGAGAGAATATCACGGGATATTATTTCGTTTCTGTCCTTTTGGGAAATAAAAGGATCATTTGCTTCCGCCTGTGCTAGAAGGTAATGCCTTAGAGCATCAACGTGTGTCTGAATCCTATCTGAATAGTCCATATATCACCTCTGATATTGGCATGATATTTGATCAATATGACAAAAGCTGGCAGAACTATGATAAAAAACGTGTAACATTGCCCTGAACAATTGATAATGATAGACGACATGATATTGATATTTATGTAAACCGATATCTTGATAATGGTTTACAATATATCTTTTAGATGATATTATCCAAATCATGGAAAAAGCACTTGAAGTGAGGAATCTCTCTCTTTCGTTAAACAATCATAAAATACTGGATAATCTCTCGTTCTATCTTGAAAAAGGTTCTTTTGCTGTTTTGTGCGGGAGAAATGGAGCAGGAAAGAGTCAGCTTCTCAGGTGTATCAAAGGGCTTGTAAATCCTGATTGTGGAGAGATCCTGGTAGATGGGGTATCTCTCAGTGCTAAGGCCCGAATGAAAAAGATAGCCATTGTCTTTCAGGATGCTGATATGCAGATTGTCAGCCAGAGTGTTGAAAAAGATGTTGCATTCGGCCCAGAGAACATGGGACTAGATAAAAAAGAAATAGTGCAGAGGGTGGAAAAAGCTCTTAGCCTTATGGGGCTAGAAGACAAGGTTAAGCAGAGGCCTCAGACTCTCTCGGGCGGGGAAAAGAGGAAGTGCGCCATTGCCGGGATTCTTGCGATGGAGCCCGATGTGATACTTCTGGATGAACCTTTTGCCAATCTAGATTACCCGTCAACACTTTCAGTGATCCGTGCTCTTAACACACTGCACGGGAAAGGTTATACGATTCTAGTAGTCTCACATGAGGTTGAGAAGTTCCTGTTTCATGCGGATACTCTCTTCATATTGGAAGAGGGACGAATAATGGAGGAGGGCAGTGCATCTGAAGTCTATTTAAAGCTTCCATCCTACGATATCTATCTTCCCCAAAATGTGTCATTTGAGGATCTTACATGGCTCAAGCGATGATTTTCCACTATAGGCAGGCAGACAATCTCCTTACCCGCCTGAATCCGAATACCAAGCTTGTTTGCCTTCTCTCATATTCAATTGTGATATCATCGAGTGGACCTTTTGAAACCATTTTACTCTCATTGTTTCCAATTTGCATTGCATTAGGAATAAAGCTACCGCTCAGGGAGTATCTCAAAGAGAGCATATTCTTCATCTTTCTGTCTGTTCTGATGGCAATTACATCTTTTCTCTCTCAAAGAGATGCTCTTTATGCATTCTCTTATGCCATGTCCTTTCTCTCCATGGTACTCTCTTCCATGCTTCTTACCGATACGACAATGCCTGATGAGCTTGCAAGATCGATGGGAGCCTCACTTTCCAAAGTTATCGGAAGATATGCATACATATTCTCGACTCTGGTAGAAATCACGCTTTGCTTGATTCCCATCATAATAGATAGCACAGCCTGTATTTTTGATGCTCGTAGGTCCCGTGCGGCATCATTCTTTTCTCATCCGTTGAAAACTGTTTCAGAGCTATCCGTATCAATCCTTTCTTCTCTTCTTGATAAGGCTGAAATATATATCGATGCCCTCTATAGCCGTGGCTATGATGCCTCAAAGGTCAGAGACAGGGCAGAATACAGGGTAGCCGATTTTTTAATAATAGTAGTAAGTGTTATTTTCTTATCTTTCAAAATGATATTTGATCTTATGAGGTGATTGCATGGAAAGAAACCAGATTACAAAGCTTGTTCTAATCTCGCTATTTGCCGCTCTTATAGCAGCAGGTGCATTCATAAAGATTCCCTTGGTTCCCGCACCTATGACACTGCAGACACTTTTTGCCCTTTTATCAGCATCGTGCCTTCCTCCCATGATGGCCCTCTCAAGTGTCGTTGTATATCTTTTTCTAGGTGCAATAGGACTCCCAATCTTTACTACAGGAGGAGGTATTGCTGCAATGCTTGGGCCTACAGGAGGCTATCTTATTGGTATGGTACCAGCGGTAATTGTGGGATCTGTCATAATGAAGATACCCTCAAAGCGCCCACGGCTATCATCATTCATCTCAGCCATTGTGAGCACTCTTATTATCTATCTTGTGGGGCTTCCCTGGCTTGGTGTGAAGATGGAGCTATCAGTTACTGCGACTTTAGCATCAGGGCTTTTTCCTTTCATTGTCGGTGATATAATCAAAATAATCGTTACAGCTTTTGTCTCTCCTGTCATAAGGCCACGGATAAGTGAGATGCTCTTAAAATAGATGTCAACGACCTTCAGGACGAGCCTGAAGGCTTGGACGTGAGTGTTTTCTCCAGAGGCTCCGTCTCCGGTTTACCTCTGGCACCCCATCCATACGGCTGATCGACTGCAGCCTGCCCGGACTTCTGGGTCCGGGTGATGTAGTTGTCGCGGATGTTGATGGCGGCATTCGTGTCGGCATGCATACTGCTGCCGCAATGCCTGCACGTGTATCTGTTTCCATTCCTTGAAGCCTTGTCTATAGTCTTGCACACCGAGCACTTCCGGCTAGTATAGCGTGCATCCACGAGCTCAACTTTTATGCCGTTCTTCTGGCACTTGTATGTAAGCTTGAGCTCAAGGTCGGAGTATGACCAGTTGGATATCCATTTCCTCATGGTCTTGTTGCTCTTTCCTTTCAGTCTCAGCATGTTCATGGATGAGAGGTCTTCAAGGACGTATATGAACACATCCTCATCACTATTGGCAAGCTTCTTGGAAATGCAGTGGTTCTGGTCATGGACAAACCTCTTCTCGCAGCCGGAGATGGCCTTAAGCCTTCTCTTCGCACTGCGGGTGCCTTTCTCCTGCAGCTCAGAGCGCACATAATTGTATTTCCTCTTCACCCGCCTTACATCCTTTGCTCCATAGTGAACACCTTCAGAAGTTGTAACAATGTTATAGACACCCCTGTCCAGTCCCACTATCTTCCCGTCTTTGTTCTCTTCAATTATATGATCAGGGCATTCGTAGATGAGATTGACGAACACCCGTCCTTTCCTATTTATCCCTATGTTCGCTCCTTTGAGCTTCCAGCCGTCAGATGGAGAGTATCTCTCTCTGAAGAACTCAGGGATTGTTATTATTGTCTTTACCCTCTTGTCGCAGGTGCTGAATGTGAGCTGACTGCCTCTGAGCGTTATGGTTCTCACGTCATAGCGCATCGTGCACTTATCCTTCATAGATGGCCTTTTCATCATCTCAGCCTTCTTGGGATGCTTCTGCCTCAGTTTCGTCCTCTTCACATTCCAGTTCTTGACAGCTTCCACTGCGACATCCCTTGCACATTGTATTAATCCTGTAGGAAGAGAAGGACATTCCTCCTTTGTCCTTTCATATTGTACTTTGTGAAGGAACCTCTTGGATGTGCTGCTGTTGTTGATAAGGCACTCTGATGCCATGTTGAAGGCCCTCGCATACTGCTTGCCTGTCTCAACTATAGCGGAGACTTCCTTATCTGTGAGCTTTGGAAAAACAGTTATCGACCTTCTCATATATGTAACATAGCACGACTCAAGAAGGTTAAAAAAAAAACACAATTACAGTAGTCAAACATTGTAATAAGCGAAAAGTAACAAATTGCATCTGCCGTCATATTCTTCGAATTCAATTTACCAAGGAGGTCTTGTCCGCATGATTGCTCGTCTTCTCTTCATCGGATGGCGTTTCTTTTCACATCTTGGGACATAAGGGTCTTGCCGCATTCCATCCTACGGGACAAGCCTGTCAGGTTTTCTGACGGCATATCTTATAAATTATAAGAAAAAGAACGTTTATTTTTCATTTTTCTGTTTTTTCCTTATCTTTAGTAAAAAGAATATCTTTTTTGAGGTCAAAGTGTCTAAACTTGTTACAAAGCGTGCCATAGTTTCTGTTTTTAGGACGATGATCAGGACAACCCCGTTCAATAAGATAACAATAGGGGATCTTACTAAGAATACAGGACTTAACAGACAGACGTTCTATTATCATTTTAGAGATTTGTACGATATGCTTCTCTTCATGGTTGAGGATGATATCCTGCCGATAGTAGCTGGAGAGAGGGACTTTAGTACTTGCATGATGAAGATATATGACTTCTGCATGGAACATAAGCAGATGCTTCTGAATATATATAATCATATTGAACTTGATGAGATAAACCATAGACTAAAGCCGATAATAGAGAATTTAGCCGCTCATATGGTTGATGATGTTACATCCCAGTATCCTTTGAGTCAGGAAGATATGGGAATTGCAGTCTCTTTCACTGCTTTAATGATAACCGAATTCATCTTAAGATGGATTAAGCGTGGAATGAGTGATAAAAGGCAGGAATTCTCGAAATTCGCAGATCTTCTTGAATGCAATATGAAAAGCACCATCAGGTTTCTCTATGAGGAGGCCTGATCTTTAGACAGTTTTATATGAGTGTCGTAATTTAAGACAAAGGCATAAAACAGTTCATGGCTGATATCCAAAAACTTTCTTATATCAAGAGCATAGGAGAAAAAATGGATATCAAAATGAAAACAGTGGATATGGGCTTTTCAAAGGCCTATGACTATCTAGAGAGAAATCCGGAGGAAAACCTTCCAAAGCTTCTTTCTATGGTTGAGAAGCTGATGCCGCAGAAAGAGTTTCAGAATAAGTACAGGCTTTTCAGGGAGGCTTTGGAGGATAAGCAAAGTCCATGGCATAAGCTTATTCTTTCCTTATGGAGCGATATAGATAGTGATATAAGGAAGACTGCATTCAGGAACTTCATCGTAAATGCTTTTTTCAAATGGTCTGAAAAGCAGAAGGAGAATGAGGCGAAACTGGGATTCAGAGCTCCTTGGGCGATACTGATGGATCCGACATCCGCATGTAACCTCCATTGTACTGGGTGCTGGGCCGCAGAATACGGGAATAAGCTTAATCTGAGTTTTGATGATCTTGATAGGATCGTGGAGCCGGGAAAGGAACTCGGTATCTACATGTATATCTTCTCTGGAGGAGAGCCCCTAGTCAGGAGGGAAGATATTATAGCTCTATGTTTAAAACATTCGGATGCGATGTTTCTTGCTTTTACAAACGGAACCTTGATTGATTCTGATTTCGCCGACGATATGCTGAGGGTTAGGAATTTCGTTCCTGCTATCAGTGTCGAGGGCTTTGAAAGTGCAACCGATGCCCGAAGGGGAGAAGGCACGTTCCGCTCCGTTTTAAAGGCGGTTGCCATCCTCAGACAGAAAAAACTCCCATTTGGCTTTTCATGCTGCTATACATCCAAGAACACAGAGTGCATCGGATCAGAGGAATACTTTGACTGGATGATTGACCTGGGGGCAAAATTCTGCTGGTTCTTCACTTATATGCCGGTTGGAAACGGCGCTCCGACTGATCTGATGGTCTCTGCCGAACAAAGGGCGAATATGTATGATGTCATACGGTCATTTAGAAAAACCAAGCCGATTTTCACAATTGATTTCTGGAATGATGGAGAATATGTCAGAGGCTGTATCGCAGGAGGCCGGTATTATTTCCATATTAATGCGAACGGGGACGCTGAACCATGTGCGTTCATACACTATTCGGACAGCAACATCCATGAGAAATCACTTGTGGAGATTCTTTCATCCCCACTATTTTCAACTTACAGAAAGAATCAACCATTCAACTGCAATCACTTAAGGCCGTGTCCTTTATTGGATAATCCTGATGCCTTAGTTGAGATTGTTAAAGGAACATCATCTTCCTCGACAGACCTTGCATCTCCGGAGGATGTTGAAGAACTGAGTGAAAAGTGTGTGGAGAAAGCGGAAATGTGGGCACCTGTAGCGGATGAAATCTGGGAAAAAGGGCATGAGGTGAAGATATGAAAAGATATTTCACGTCTGAAGCAGTGACAGCAGGACATCCTGATAAGCTATGCGATCAGATAGCGGATGGGGTATTGGACGAGGTTTTAAAACAGGATCCGAAGTCTCGGTGTGCTTGCGAGGTTACCGCTTGGCCGTCAGGTGTTCATATCATGGGTGAGATTACAAGCAGTGCCGATGTCGATTATAAGCAGGTTGCGAGAAAAGTAATCCAACGTATAGGTTACACAAAGTCTGAATATGGTTTTTGCGATGATGTCGATATATTTGTTTCTCTTCATGAGCAGTCGGATGACATTGCGATGGGCGTAAATAAGTCTCTTTATGACAGTTTCTCGCTGGGCTCTGGTGATCAGGGGATGATGTTCGGTTATGCATCGGATGAGACGGATGAGTATATGCCGCTATCCTATGTTCTTGCAAGAAGACTTACCATGAGGCTTACCGATTTAAGAGAGCGTGGAATCCTTCCATATCTTCGGCCTGATGGTAAGTCTCAGGTTACAATTGAGTATGATGGTGATAGCCCTAAGAGGATAGATGCGGTCGTCGTCTCTGCCCAGCATGATCCAGAGGTGGATTTGAAGAGGATAAGAGAGGATATAATAAAGAGTGTTATCATCCCTGTGCTCCCTGCAAATTTACTCGATGCGGATACCAGGTTCTTAATAAATCCTACGGGGAGGTTTGTTCTTGGTGGTCCAGCTGCGGATACAGGTCTCACAGGGAGAAAGATAATAGCAGACACATATGGTGGGCATTGCCGTCATGGTGGTGGCTCTTTCTCTGGAAAAGATCCATCAAAGGTAGACCGTACCGCCGCTCTGGTGCTTAGGAATATAGCAAAGACGATAGTCGCTGCAAAAGCGGCATCAAAATGCGAGCTTCAAATATCATATGCCATCGGGGTATCCGATCCAATCTCCCTTTCCATCTGTACTTTTGGAACAGGAAAGATAAGTGATGACATTATCCTTGAGTGGGTGAGACACAATTATGATTTACGCCCCGGAGAAATGATACGGCGTTTTAATCTGCTTCAGCCTATTTATCTGGAAAGCGCATCAAACGGTGCATTCGGCAGAAGTGATATCATTTTCCCTTGGGAAACGATAGATGAGAAAGCATTGTATGATTTGAAATCGATGCTATGAGATTTATTAACCGGAGAGGCTACATGAATCTCCGGTTTCAATATATGGATATAAAGAGGAATAAAGATGAAAGAATATTAAAAAAACAAGTCTGAGAGGTCTAATCTTTTTCCTCATATTTATGAAAATAACTCAGATATGATGATTTTAGATAGTTGCAGATCTCATCATCTGTTGCTTCAGCAGCGTTGAAATCATATTTCACATTCACTCTCCATCCATCCAGTATGGATATTCTTATCGCATCTTTAGGGCAATTGAATGAGCAGCCCATACATCCTGAGCAGCAATTTTTAAAAATCGGTTTTCCATCTTTCATCGATATGTTCTGTTCTGGGCAGTTTTTCATACATAATGAGCACCCAATACAATCATTGCTTGCTCTAAAAAATCTGCCGATTATTGGCATTGCAGGATGCTCGATTTTCAATAGCGCGGAGACTATGCGCTCATGAAATTTAATCTTAACTTTTGTTTTCTTTAGATCCGTGATTATTTTCGCATCCTCATCCATTCTATTTCGTGCGACGCACCACATTCTGCTTGCCATGCCGTTTGAGTGAGGAAAGATAATATTGTATGGCATTACGTATGAAAAACATCCATAAACCTCGTACCCTTTCTTTTTTAGGATTTTGATGAGAGTCTGAAATGCTGCATTATTGAGAGAAAGCGGCTCTCCTGAGCTTTGGATGAGATAGACTGGAACCATTTCCTCCTGTTTTTTCATGCTTTTGATGAAATTTATAATTGGAAGAGGTGCGTTGAATGCATGTACGGGGTAGGCGATAATGATGCAATCAGAAGAGGATGAATATAGCTCTCCCTTCTTGATTTTTGAGAATGTTACGACTTTGTTCCCATATTCTTCGAGTTTTTCTTTCATGTAATTGCATACCATGAGGGTATTGCCAGTTCCTGAAAACACGTGAAAAGCTATGTCCAAAATTTCATCCCTTTCTTTTGACTATAATAGCCGATTCCCTATTATTGCAACAGAAGGGTAAGATGGATATTATAAGCCTGATTTTCTTATAGGTAAGTTATGCATAGTGCTTCTTTGGATATGACAAGTGAGCCGTTTGGGCGCAATATTATCAAATTCACCATCCCCCTTGTCCTCATGTCAATGCTTCAGATTCTTTTCATGGCATGTGATGATATGTTCATACTTGGGCTTTTCGTTGGAAGCCAAGCCCTTGCCGCAGTCGGGGCTACGACTTACATAGTAAATCTCTTCATAAATGGATTTGCCGGCCTTGCCGTAGGTGTGAATGTGGTAGCTGCTCAGGCAATAGGGGCGAAGAACGATGAAGTTGTGAGAAAAGCCGTGCATACTGCCATCTCATCAAGTCTTATTCTCGGCGTTGTTGTGGTAATCATAGGTGAGGCCTTCGGGAGGCTTTCATTGGAGGCTCTCAATACTCCCTCTGACATCATAGATGAATCGACTCTCTATTTGCGAATATATTTCTTCAGTGCTCCATTCAATCTGATATTTAATTTTGCATCGGCGATAATGAGGGCAAAAGGGGATTCAAGGCATCCGTTCATCTATCTGACACTCTCTGGGGTAGTGGATATAATACTTTGCACAGGATTCGTCCTTGTTTTCAATCTCGGGGTTGCCGGGGTGGCCATAGGAACACTTCTAAGCCAGGTCTTCGCAGCCGTCCTATCTGTTTCCTATCTTTTGCGAACAGATGATGAGACCCGTCTTGTTTTACGAAACCTGGCAATAGATATTAAGATTTTTAAACGCATCCTTGTCATAGGGGTGCCTACAGGGCTGAATAACATGGCATTCTCTTTTTCTAACATGCAGATACAGAGTGCAATCAACATATTCGGTTCTGCTGCTGTCGCAGGTTGTTCCGTTTCAACTACGATGGAGAACTTCATATATGCCGCTACAAATTCGATAATGCAGGCCGTGATAAGTTTCACAGGGCAGAACGTAGGTGCTGGAAAGCTTTCCAATGTTTCTAAAATCGTACATCTTTCTCTTGCCTTTACATTTGTAACCGGTACTCTGCTCGGTACTTTTGTCTACCTTATAGGCTATCCCATGCTCCCATTCTTCATAGATTCAGATGCAATCGGTTATGCGATGTCTCGAAATCTTGTCGCAATGCTGCCTTATGGACTATGTGGTGTGATGGAGGTTTATGCAGGAGTACAGAGGGGGCTTGGAAAAGGGCTTGCTCCTACGATAATCACACTACTTGGCGTGTGTATCTTCCGCGTAATCTGGGTCTATACCGCTTTTAGAGCTGTAATGACGATAGAAATGCTCTTTTTAAGCTATCCGATATCATGGAGTGCTACCGCTATTGCTCACTATGTATGCTATCGCCGCTATTTAAGAGAGATGACGGAAAGAGCAAATATGATCAAATGATAATCATTTTGAGCCGGTAATCCTTTTAATATAATCGTACCCCAGATCCAGTCCAGTTTTATAATTTGAGATTCTCATGTATTCTTCTCTCGTATGCTGGCCGTGCATTTCTACAATTCCGATGCAAATGGCGGGAATACCAAGGGATAGAGGGATGTTGGCATCCGTACTGGAAGCCCGTCTCTCTGTACTGAGGCCATAGTCTTTCATGAGACTTTCCGCGATATCTTCCATCCATGAGATATCCACTTCATTCCCGCATGGCCTTATACCGATGTTCTCATAGCTGATTGAGGCATCATTCTCTGAAGAGAATGAGTTGATTATGCTTTCAAATGATGAGTGCATTTCTTCAAGATCTTTTCTGCTTGTGGCTCTGAATTCATAGGTGCACTCTGCATATTCTGCGATTGTATTGACACTTGTTCCCCCTGATATTGTCCCAACATTGTAAGTGGTCTTTCCCATTTGAGGAACATTCTGCTTATAAAGTCTTGTTATGATTTCAGATAGAATAGCGATTGCATTTCTCTTTCCGAAATCCTTGAACGAGTGCCCACCTTCCGTTTTTACCTTAATCAGGTATCTCTCACTACCGACAGCAGTATTCACGATTCCTGCACCCAGACATTCATCAAACGTCGTAAAGCTCCTGATTCTCTTTCCATATGTATCGAAGAGCTTTCTTGTGCCTTTCAGGTTCCCAAGTCCCTCTTCTGAGGCATTGCATACAAAGAGTATTCCCCTTTCTGTTTTCGGCTCTTTCTTGAGAAAATGAATAGCGTACATCAATATTGCTACGAATGATGCCGTATCATCCCCGCATCCAGGAGAGTGTATGAAGTCTCCTTCCTCTTTAAAAGGAAGAGGGGAGGTGTCAGGAAATACTACATCTATGTGTGCGGCAAACACATCAAGTTCATTATCTCCTGTATCGTTATAGGGGATGATGACATTATTAGCATCGTCTTCAAATGCAGATGTTATGCCCTCTGATCTTAAATAACTTAAAATGAATTCGACCCTCTTTTTCTCATTTAGGGAAGGAGATGGAATCGGGCATACATCTCTTAATAATGAAATTGCTTTTTCAAAATAAATGGATGAGAATTCACCAGTTTTTAACATTATTTCCTCTTTCAACTGAAAATAGGGGAGAGCGTTTTTGAATACTCAAGCCACCTGATATATCCCGCCTTATATATCTCATTATCTTTAGCATCCGGGCTAACGGCCTTCTCATCATCGTATTTCACATGGCTTTTAACAAGCTCTTCGATTTTACCACCTTCTATACACCATAGTCCATGAAGTGCTGCACCGAAAGCCGCGGACTCTGATGTTTTAGGCACTTTTACAGGGCAGAGCGTCATATCGGAGACGATCTTCCTCCAAAGTCTGCTCTTCGCCCCACCTCCTGTGAGAATGAGTTCCTTTACCGCAATTC
Source organism: uncultured Spirochaetaceae bacterium (assembly GCA_944390015.1). Lineage (GTDB taxonomy): Bacteria > Spirochaetota > Spirochaetia > Sphaerochaetales > Sphaerochaetaceae > Ornithospirochaeta. Next base: position 33,124 of record CALXOL010000005.1, on the reverse strand, counting down.
CGTTTTCCCTGAAGGCATCAAGTCCGAGCAGGAATTCATATGTCACTCCTTCCATTGCGGCTCTCATTATGTTCTCTTTTTTCACATTGGATTGCCTCATTCCAAAGAGTACACCTTCTCCATGCGGATAGTCTGGAACTCTTTCGCCGTTGAAGAATGGAAGTAACATAATCCCTTCTGATCCTGGCAATGAGTTTGAAGCAATCTTATCTATATCTCTTACTTCGATAGCAAAAAGCCTACGTATCGTTTCAGTGGCTACCGTACAATTCATGGTACATAACAGGGGTAGATATGTGCCGGTTGAAGAGCAGAAGGAGGCAAGACGGTGTTTCTCGTCATAGAAAGCCTTTGAAGATGATGCAAAGAGCGTACCCGATGTTCCAAGACTCATGGTCAGAATACCATCTGAGACGCTTCCCGTTCCTATGGCACTCATCATGTTATCACCACCACCGGAAGAGGCGAGGCAGGATTGGCTGAGTCCGAGCTCTTTTGCAGTGCTTTTCCTTATATTCCCGATAATTCCCGGCTTTTGAGAGATTTTTGGCATCTTTTCAATCAGATCAGGGGCAATCAGGGCTAGTGCCTCATCATCCCAGTTTGATGAGAATATATTCATGACCCCTGTTCCCGATGCATCTCCTCTTTCCATGGTTATCTCTCCGGTAAGATACCAGTTGAGATAATCATGAGGAAGGAGTACGTAGTCCATCTCATCATAGAGCTCCCGATGCTTCTTATACAGCCAAAGAATCTTACTTGCCGTATAGCCGGGAAGAATTGGATTGCCGAGCCTTTTTGCCAGCTTCTCCCTTCCTCCCGCTTTATCTTCAATTTCAATGCATTGCTTGGCGGTAGATGTATCGCACCAGAGCTTTACGTTGCATAACACACCCTTATCAAGGGAGAAGGGGACAAAGCCATGCTGCTGTCCAGAGACTGCAATGACTTCTATTTTCTCCCTTATTTCCCCTCTTATCTCCCAAAAGGATTTTCTTAAAGCGTCAATCCACCATGAAGCTTTCTGCTCCCTGATGCCTCCCTCCTCCTCGATAATGGGAAGAGGGGATGATGATAGAGCCATGATTTCATGCTTTTCTGAATCATAGACCAGTACTTTTATGCTTTGTGTTCCTGCATCTATTCCTGCTACAATCATGAAAGCCTCTCTTTAGAACGGACACTCGCTCTTATAGAGCATGCCCTTAGGCTGATTGAATGATATGTCCGTGATGCCGAAATATGAGAGGACGGAAAAAAGAGGTTTCCCTATATGTGAGAAAGCAACTGCTCCATGGTGAGGGTAGTGCTTTCCAATTAGTACATGGCGATAGAATCTGCCCATCTCTGGAATTGCAAAGACTCCGATTCCTCCAAAAGACTTGGTTGCAACAGGGAGAACTTCTCCATGGCAGATGTAAGCTTGGATGGAAGTATCTGCATTCGAGTGGATACGGAAGAATGTAATTTCTCCCGGCTTTATATCCCCTTCAAGAGTTCCTCTCGTGAAGTCAGGGGTGTTTCCATTCTCAAGAAGACGGTTCTGAATCATCTGGTATTTGACTGCACCTTCGCTTAGGCAGCAAAGCGGTGTGTTACCGCAATGGAAGCCCATGAACGTATCCTGGATGGTATAGTCGTATTTTTCTTTGATGCTCTTTTCAAACATGTCTCTTGGCACTGTGTTGTTGATATCGAGAAGCGTTACTGGTTCTCCTGAGATGCATGTTCCGATATATTCCGAGAATGCCCCGTAGATATCTACCTCGCATGCGACAGGAATTCCACGGGATGCAAGACGGCTGTTCACATAGCACGGCTCGAAACCGAATTCTTCGGGGAAAGCAGGCCAGCACTTATCTGCGAATACCACATATTCCCTTGCTCCTTTATGGTTTTCTGCCCAGTCCAGAAGCGTAAGTTCAAACTGTGCCATCCTTTCAAGCAGGTCAGGATAATTGTTTCCCTTCCCAAGCTCCCTCTCCATATCGGAAACAACATCTCTTATCCTCTCATCCCCTTTATGCTGGCGGTAGGAAACAAGAAGATCGAGCTCGCTGTTCTCTTCTATTTCAACCCCTAAATCATATAATGCCTTTATAGGGGCGTTGCATGCGAAGAAATCCTGAGGGCGTGGACCAAATGTGATGATTTTAAGCCCTTTTATTCCTAAAATCCCCCTGGCAATAGGGATGAAGTCCTTTATCATCTTAGCGCATTCTGCCGCATCTGCTACGGGGTAATCAGGTATGTATGCTTTTATTTTCCTTAAATTAAGATTGTAAGAGCAGTTGAGCATTCCGCAATATGCGTCCCCTCTGCCGTTTAAGAGGTTGTCTCCTCTTTCCTCTGCTGCAGCGATAAACATGACAGGGCCATCAAAATGCTGCGCTATAATTGTCTCAGGTGTCTCTGGTCCGAAATTGCCTAAGAATACGACGAGAGAATTGCATCCAGCACTTTTAATTTCAGCAACAGCTTTAAGAGCATCCTTTTCCGTTTCAACTACGGTAGGTGCCTCATAGATTGAAACCCCGATGTTCCTGCATTCCTCTGCAATCTTCTTCCTTCTATTTTCAGAAATTGAAATAACGAAGCAGTCCCTGCTTACCGCAATTATTCCAAGTTTTACCTCAGGTATATTTTTAAACATGATTCCTCCCTCATAGAAAAATACTATAAATACCATGCTAACTGAGAGGAGGGTAAAGTCAAGAAAATAATTTGATTAGGCAGAGTGTCATCGTTGCCGCTTGCTTTGCCGCTTGTGACAGAAGATTCCTCATGGGAAATAGTTTTTTCGTTCGCCATCAGTATTAACCTTTGCTTGCTATTGCATTTCGATGGAAAGCGATACTTCTCGCTCTCTTTTCTTTGGAATATAATTTTCCCTATGGCAGATAAAATCCTTGTTCGTGGCGCTAGAGTTCACAATTTGAAAAACATAGATGTCGATATCCCACTAAATAAGATTGTTGGAATTGCGGGAGTCTCTGGATCTGGAAAATCATCTCTTGCATTGGGAGTACTTTATTCAGAGGGATCAAGAAGATATCTTGACGCACTCTCAACATATACGCGCAGAAGGATGAGTCAGGCTGAGAAGGCAATTGTTGACGATGTGCTTTATATTCCAGCTGCCTTAGCTCTACGCCAGCGTCCCGGAGTACCTGGAATAAGGAGTACTTTCGGTACTGGAAGTGAGCTTCTTAATTCCCTTCGACTGCTCTTTTCACGCCTTGCCTCTCATCGATGTCCGAACGGTCACTATCATGAACCGACATTGGATGTCGCTTTAGGAAAGTCTCTGACATGCCCTATATGTGGTGCGGTCTTTGAGCCCCCAGCTGCGGAGTCCCTTGCCTTTAATAGTGAGGGGGCATGCCCCGAATGCGATGGTACGGGGATTGTCCGCACTGTTGACAGGAGCAAGCTCGTACCAGATGAGAGCCTTAGCATAGAAGAGGGGGCTGTTGCACCTTGGAACTCCTTAATGTGGTCTCTTATGGTTGATGTCTGTCGTGCCATGGGGGTAAGAACGGACGTGCCTTTTTCTGAACTGACGGATAACGAGCGATGGATAGTCTTTGATGGCCCGGCTGAGAAGAAACATATTTTCTATAAGGCGAAGAGTTCCAATCAGGCGGGAGAGCTCGATTTTACATATTTCAATGCAGTATATACGGTGGAGAACGCTCTTAAGAAAGTTAAGGATGAACAGGGGATGAAGAGGGTGGAGAAATTCTTGAAGGAGGAAGTCTGTCCATCGTGTCATGGCTCTCGTCTCTCAGAAAAGGCAAGAGCCCCTTTAGTCAGGGGAATTTCCTTGGATGAGGCGTGTGCAATGACGCTTAGTGACCTTATTGAATGGGTCAGTCTCGTTCCTTTCTCCTTGAAAGAAGAGATGCGTCCCATGGCTGAGAGTATCTGTTCTTCTTTTCTGTCAACGGCGAAAAGATTAATTGACCTCGGGCTTGGTTATCTATCATTGGATAGGGCGTCTTCCACGCTTTCAACGGGAGAAAGGCAGAGAATGCAGCTTGCCCGTGCCGTAAGGAATCGCACGACCGGTGTGCTGTATGTTCTTGATGAACCTTCAATCGGCCTTCATCCTTCAAATATAGATGGGCTTAAAGGGGTGATGCATGACCTGGTGGATGATGGAAACTCCGTCATTCTCGTTGATCATGATACTCAGATTCTCTCTGAGGCGGACTGGATAGTTGAGATGGGGCCGGATGCAGGGGCATCTGGGGGCTATGTCATAGCGGAAGGATCTGTTGATGATATTAAGAAGAATGACATCTCCCGTATCGGACCGTTCCTATCTGGAAGAGCTAAGGTTGAAGTGAGAACAAGGTGTGACTATGGCTCTCTTTTTGATTATGGCGAGATAGTGCTTTCAACCGATGCGATACATACCGTCAAGCCATTGGAAGTCAAGTTCCCAAAGGGAAGACTTACCGTCGTAACAGGGGTCTCCGGATCTGGAAAAACAACCCTTATCCTGGAAAGCCTTGTTCCTGCTTTGAAGGCGTTTTGTGAGAACTCCAAGCTTCCTGGGCATGTGAAATCGATAAGTGCAGATGGTATAAGGCAGGTAAAACTCATTGATGCAACTCCGATTGGCATAAACGTACGCTCCACGGTTGCGACATATGCCGCAGTTCATGATGAGCTGAGAAAGGTTTTTGCCCGAATCTCCGGGGCTAAGGAGAGGGGGTTGAAGGCTGGAGATTTCTCTTACAATACAGGAAAACTGCGATGCCCAGTCTGTGATGGAACTGGTGAGATAAGTCTTGATGTTCAATTCCTGCCCGATGTCGATATCCCTTGTCCTGAGTGTCATGGTTCAAGATACTCAAAAGCCGCAGATGATGTGAAACTGGATTGTGGCGGCTCTTCATTCTCCATTTCCGAATTTATGGCAATGGATGTGAATACCGCTATTGACTGGCTGAAGGATAGAAAACTTATTCATCAGAGGCTTAAGACACTTCAGGATCTCGGACTCGGTTATCTTACCTTGGGAGAGGAGACCCCGAGTCTTTCAGGGGGAGAGGCGCAACGGTTGAAGCTTGCCAGCGAGATGGGTAGGAGGCAGAGTGATTCCGTTTTTGTTTTCGATGAACCTACGATAGGTCTACATCCCCTTGATGTACAAAGCCTTTTAACTGTATTCCAGACCCTTATAGACGCAGGAGCGACTGTTATTGTCATAGAGCATGATCTTGATGTCATAAGAAATGCGGATTATATAATAGACATGGGCCCCGGTGGAGGCACAGAGGGTGGTATGATTGTCGCAACTGGAAGCTCTGAGATGATCAGCAATACCAAGGAAAGCATAACGGGAAGATATATCTGATCATGATCTGTTTTGAATCTGGTGGAAAGAAAATAAGCCTGTTCAAGGCTAAGGAGCAGCCAGCCCCTGTGATATACCTGAACACCGTCTCTTCTGAAGCAAAAGATGTGTATGGACGGCTTTCAAGTATTACAATGCGTCCGTTTTCCCTTGTGGCTATCGGAAATCTGGACTGGACGAGGGATATGGTGCCATGGAGCCATGATGCCATAGCCTCTAACGCCATGCCTTTCATTGGTGGTGCCGATGATTATCTTGGCATCCTTACATCTGCAATCATACCCGATGTGGAAAAAAGAATTGGGAAAGTGGGAGAACGCATAATCGCAGGTTATTCTCTTGCCGGCCTCTTCGCCCTTTATTCACTCTATAAGTGTGATTGTTTTCAGCTCTCTGCATCCGTCTCCTCTTCACTATGGTTTCCAGGTTTTAAGGAGTTTGCCCTGTCCCATGATTTCAGCCCTGGTGTCAAGAAGGTCTATTTCTCCATAGGGGACAAGGAGAGCAATACAACGAATCCGTATCTGAGAAAAACAGAGGATATTACAAGGCAAGTTGAAGAGCACTTTAGAAAAAGCGGGGTGAAAACAGTTTTTACTCTCAATAAAGGAAATCATTATAAGAACGCATCTGGGAGACTTGCTAATGCGCTTAGCTGGCTGCTTGATTGATTTTTGTTGACTAATTTTATGTAGTAAAAATAATAAGAGTATAATAATACGAGGAGTGAAAAATGAAAAAAGTATTAGTTGCTCTTTTAGCTCTGCTTATCCTCTCTACTGGCATGTCCCTGTTCGCATCGGAGTATGTATATGCCTATACGGAGCAGGATATCATGATTGATGCAGGAGACCATCAGATTCCTGCGACCCTTACAGTTCCTCAAGGGGCCGAAGGTGAGACATTTCCTGCGGTAGTGATGCTGCATGGAAACGGATCAACCCGTCATGAGGCTGGAAATGCCTACGATTACACTGCCCCAGAGATGGCTAAGGCTGGAATCGCTACAATCCGCTATGACTATATCGGAAACGGAGACTCAACAGAGGATTACATCGACTTCACCTACGACAAGGGAATAGCAGATGCCATATGCTGCTATGAATATCTCAAGGGCGTGGAGGCAGTGGATATTGAGAGAGTCGGTATCATGGGATGGAGCCAGGGAGGCCGTCTTACCCTCCTTACAGCTGCAAGGAATGACGTGTTTAAATCTGCTCTCACATGGGCAGGCGCTTTCGAGCAGAAAGATGAGAGTGCTGAGTACCAGATTGCTCTTGAAAACGGCTATTACGAGGTTGTTTATGACTGGAGAGAACCGCTTAAACAGTCACCTGCATATTATGAGTGCGCAATGGGAATCGACTATCATAAAGAGGCTGCTAACGTTGAGGTTCCTTATCTCATCATACAGGGAACTGATGATACCTCAGTTGTTCCAGAGACTGCACTTGAGATACAGAAGGCCCTAGTAAGCTCTCCAAACGCACCTATCTACTGGGTTGAGAACTGTGATCACACGTTCAATGTCTTCTCTGGCGATACATCAGCTCTTGAAGAGACGACAGCCGCAACGATAACATGGTTCCTTGCGACTTTATAATTATTTATAGTTTGAATAATTATGGCCTGCTTTTTTCGCAGGCCTGTTCTTTTAAAACAGCAAAGAAAACAATGCAAGTACTGCAAGAAGTATGAAATTCCATAACAGGAACATGGCCATGTATCTGCCTTTTTTACCATTTTCCCTCCTGTAATAGAATTTCAATGATATTAGGGAAGCCAGAGATGCAATCGGGGTTCCGAGTCCTCCTATGTCGGTGCCTATGAGAACGCCCTCAAAAGACGAGGAGAACGGGGATAGGAGTATTGCAGCAGGAACATTGCTTATGATTTGGGATACAAGTGCGCTAGTTGCAATAGGATGGCTCTCCATTGGCTTTGTCAGTATGTTCCTTACTGCTTCGATCCTACCCATGTTCTCACTGAATATGAAGAAACAGACGAATGTCAGAAGAAGAACATAGTCGATTCTTCTAAGGATTTTCCTATCAATGATTAAAATAATGGCAAGCTCGAGGAAGAAAAGGATTTTCCAGTCGATTAGTCTGAATACCGATAAAAGTGCGATTAAGAGAAGAGAAAGATAAACAGCGCTCTTTTTCTTATCAAGATTGGCCTCATTCCCACATTTCTCTTCGAGTGGGATTTTATCTTTTAGAAGGATGAGGGAAAGTAGGGCTATCAGGATTGCTGATAGAACTGAGTAAGGCAGTATCGTTCTGAAGAAAGGGCCTGCTTCAACATTGAAGAATGAGCAGATGTAAAGGTTCTGAGGATTTCCAACAGGGGTTGTCATCGAACCTAGGTTTGCACTGATTGTCTCAAGGGTGACGACTCTCATCACATGCTCCTCATCTACTTTTGCCATATCCAGAAGCATGATTGAGAATGGAACGAATATCAGGAGTGATACATCGTTCGTGAAGAACATTGAAGAGACGAAGACTATGAGCACGAGAAGTAATGAAAGCCTTCTTGTATTTCCCGCCCTGTGTTCTATCGTAGATGCGACAGAGGAGAAGAAAGATGACCCCTTGAGCCCTTCAGATATCCCCATGAGGGAAAAAAGAAGTGCAAGTGTCCTAAAATCTATCGCTTCAATCCATCCCTTAGATGGTGGATTGAAGAATGCGGTAATAACTGCCGCTATGAGTGCTACTACGAACACTATCTCGTTTTTAATAAAGGTCTTTATCACAAGTGGAGAATGATATTTACTTTTTCAAATCCAGTCAAACTGTTTTGCCTTTTCTTTCGATTCTTTTCCTCTCCTTTACGATTATCACCTCGCTTGCTATGAAAGCAAGAATTCCGACAAGTGAGTTGCTTATCGCCATCGTATACCCGACCGCTTCGTATCCCATCTCTGTAAAGTTCTTGAAGTAGTATATGACAGGCAGACGGAATAAGAAGATTCTAGCGAAGTTGATGGCAAGAAGTGCTTTCGTTCTTCCAAGTCCCAGGAGGAATGCAAAACTTGAATAGGCGAATGAGAGCAGAAGGCATCCTAGAAGCTCATAGTGGAATATATCACAGATTGTTTGATGAAAAGAGGGATCATATCCTCCTCTGGATATTGAGAATATATGTGCGATAGGGCTTGAAAGGGCCTTCATGACGAAGAATCCTACAAGACCGATGAGGAATACCACGATCTGAATATGTCTGTATACTCTTACGGTGCGCTCGATGTTATAGCTTCCGTAAAGCTGTCCCTCAAGGGATGAGCCTCCGTCTTCAAAACCAGTCTGTATTCCCGTCAGAAGTCCGGACATGTTATTCGATATCCCCGCAGCACCAACGATTTGAGTTCCATATCCAGATGCCATGTTGTTGACCATGGCTTTGCCGACGGCAAATGCAATCTTTTCTACCATGGATGGAATTGACAGCTTTAAAATAGGGGAGAGTAGTCCCTTGAAGCTTATATATCTGATGGAATAGGAGAAGGCATCATCTTTTTTTATGAAGGAAGAGAGCGCAAAGACGAATATTATGAGATAGCTCGCCAGAGATGCGAATGCTATCGATACGATATCCCCTGAGAGAAGATATACGAATATGGCAGTGAGCAAGAGTTTTACGACAACCGTAATGAGATTGAGTGCGAGGATCTTCCTGCTTTTGCCCCTACATCTTTCATTCGATATGTATATGGTGTTGAAGAACTGGATTATTATGCCTATCAGCGTTACTGAAAAATACACGGAACCCATCGATACGAATACTTCGGGAGTTCCCGTAATGCGGAGAATGATGGGAGTGAAGGGTAGGATGAGAAGGATTACTATTGAGAGAATGATGCAAAGGGTTATTGTAGTGGAAAGAACTTTCTTGATTTGTTCTGCATCCCCTTTACCATAGGCATGCGCTATCATGATGCCGCCACCTACGCTCAGTCCTCCGCCGATTGCCAGTACTACATGTTGCAGCTGCACCATGTATACTACGGTTGAGACCGCATCTGAAGATATTCCGCTCGCCATGAGTGTATCCAGGACGGCAAACAGCTGGCTCATCCATGAATATAATGCTAAAGGAACGCATACTTTAAACACGATACGCCAGATATTTCCGGTTTGAACTTCCTTTCTAAATTCCTCATCTTTTGCTGATATTTTAACCATAGCCAGAGTTATAGCCTAAATAATTCCCATGATAAAAGAGAATTTCCTTTGATTTTTAATGAAACTGCTGTTTTATTATGATAATATCCATTCCATGGAAGAGGAATTCAGCTGTAAATTTAGAAAGAAAGACACATTTTATTCGATGCCAGAACTTCATAGCCATGACTTCTATGAGATGTATTATCTTGTTTCAGGAGAGAGAAGGTACTTCATTCAGGATACGGTGTTCCCCGTCCATGCGAAAGGCTTTGTATTCATAAAGCCATCGCTGATGCATAAGACATCATTTTCAAATGATGGGGTGCACACAAGGTATTTTGCATCCATTCCCCGTCATTGGCTTGAAGATATAGATAGTGCCCTTCCTCCTTTCTTCCTTTGTGAGGACATGCCGTCTTTAGAGTATATGTTCTCACAGCTCCAGAGGGAGGGGGAGGGTCTTGATGATTTATCTCACATCATATGCCGCGCAATCTCAGTACAGATAATAACTACCGCATTTAGGGTCTATAGAGAGAGGCAGGATGGGACTGATCCTTTTGTAAATGAGGTTGCCTCTTATATAAAGAAGAACATCCGATCTGATCTTAGCCTTGAGAGCATCGCAGGACACATGCATCTGAGTGCGACGTATTTTTCATCCCTCTTTCATAAGAAGACAGGGATGAGGCTATCCGATTTCATACGCTCAAGCCGTATAGCTGTCGCTGCAGATATCCTTAAGAAAGGGGGGAGCGTGTCTTACGCATCCTTGATGGCGGGGTATTCAGATCCCACTTACTTCAAAGATGTATTCAGGTCTCAGATGAAGATAAGCCCATCAGGGTATAAAAAACGATTTCAGCAGTGAAAAACGAAGCCCCTGCCGTGTAGCAGAGGCCTCATAAGCTTTATGCCGTTTTTACTGAACTGTCTTTTTTCTTCATTCCATACTCGTAAACAACTACCAATACGAGTACGACAAGGCCCATAAGGTCCGTAATCGTACCAGGAATGACCATGCATAGTCCTGCAAGTGCTAGGATGATTCTTACAAATGGATTCAGGTTCCTTCCAAGATACCCATTCAATGCAGCAGCTATACCGAATATTCCGAGTAGCGCAGTGATACAGATCTGGATGACTTCGAATACGCTGGTTACGTTTACAAACAGCATCGCAGGGTTAAGTGCGAAAACGTATGGTACGACGAATGCCGCGATTGCGAGTTTCGTCGCCACGACTCCTGTCTTCATCGGATCGGATTTCGCTATTGCCGATCCCGCATAGGCCGCAAGTGCGACCGGTGGAGTGATATCTGCGACTATTCCAAAGTAGAATACGAAGAAGTGAGCAGCGACAGTCTCTACGTTAAGAGCGATGAGGATAGGTGCGCAGACACCAGCCATGATACAATAGTTCGCAGTCGTTGGAACTCCCATTCCGAGAACGATACAGCAGAGCATCGTCAGCAGAAGTGCTATCATTACGATTCCATGGGAAAGGGAAACGATTGTTCCAAGCAGGATTGATGCAAGTCCCGTAACTGTGATACATCCCGAGATGATTCCTGCGATACCACATGCTACGACTACGGTGATGGAGCTTCTTGAACCGTTTTCAAAGGCATCGAGAATCCATCTGAAAGAAAGACTGGGCTTTTCTCCTTCCTCCTCTTCCTCTTTTCCTTCCTTTGAGAGGCCGATATGAGGGATGATCTTATGGATTACACCGACAAGCATGGCTACGAGAATCGAAAGGGTTGCAGAGTATGCCATCGTATAGGTGTTTGAACCTACGAGGTAAATGAGAGCAACGAGTGGGAGCAAGAGGTATAGTTCCTTTAAAAGCTCTTTCGGCTTTGGAAGATCTTCTTTTGGAATTCCACTCATACCCATCTTTTTTGCCTCAAGATGTACTGCGATGAATATTCCTGTGAAGTAAAGAACGGCAGGAAGGATGGCCATTACAGCGATACGGCCGTAAGGGATGCCTGTGAACTCCGCCATAAGGAATGCTGCGGCTCCCATGATAGGTGGCATGATCTGCCCGCCTGTGGATGCTGCGGCCTCTACTGCTGCTGCGAATTCCGGGCGGTATCCCATCTTCTTCATCATTGGGATTGTAATGGAGCCGGATCCTACAGTATTTGCAACGGATGAACCGGAAGCCATACCTTCAAGCGCTGATGCGACAACTGCTACTTTCGCAGGTCCTCCTGTGAAACGACCGACTGCGGCATTTGCAAAGCGGATGAAGAAATCTGCAACTCCCGTACGCTCAAGGAAAGCACCGAAGATGATGAAGATTACGATGTATTTTACGCAGACACCTACAGGTGTTGAGAAAATACCGTTCGCAGTATAGAAAAGAGTCCTGATTAGCTGAGGAAGTGAAATTCCACTGACAAGCGTGTAGATTACCAGAACGCCGGCTACACAGAGGATTGGAAGTCCTACACAGCGTCTGCATAGCTCTACAAGGGCTAGAATTCCAATGGCTCCAACTACCATGAACATCGGGTTAGCCATAATCCTTGCAGAAAGCCTGATTACGGTCATTGCATTGAAAGCATAGAAGAAATATGCACCGGAACCTACGAGCATGATTATGATGTCGTACCATGGCATGTAGTTTACTCTTTCATAACCTTTCTTCACGGGGAATGTTAAGAAACCTAGGAAGATTATCATACCCATGAAAACAGAGTAACGTACCTCCTGAAGAGTGGTGAGAAAGATCGCATCGATGATACAGTAGATGGCGAATGCTGCCATGACATAGTGTATGATCTTCTTTGGTAGTCCCTCCCAGATTCTGACATTGGACTCCCTGTCATACTTCTTCATTACTGCTTCTACATCGGCCATTGTACCGACAGAGTCGTCATGATGATGTAGATGCAGGTGTTTTTCGTGTTTCTTATCCTTCAATATGTACTCCTTATAAACTGATAAAAGGGCTGTCTATGCAACAGCCCTAGGTTTTTTTAGCCGTTATTTTACTTTGTTGCTACTGTGATTCCCTGCTCTGCAAAGTATTTTGCAGCACCTGGATGATAAGGAACTGTCGTAATGGATGTTGCGAATGCAAGATCCAGCTCTCTTCCCTTATCATGGCTCTGAGCGATTGCATCCTTATCGTTGAAGATCGTGGATACTACGTCGTAAACCGCATCTTCTGATACATCATCACGTGCGATAACAACAGCTCCAACTGCGACAGTCTGGCAGTCCTCAGGTGTTCCATAGACATCCGCTTTAATCGTATACGGGCTGTAATACGGGGATGAGGAGAGGAGTGTGTCAAGGTGCTCCTGATCGATTGAAACGAGGTATACCTGATGTGTCGTAGCAAGAGTAGAGACTGCGACAGTAGGTGCTCCTGCAACTACGAATGCGGCATCGATCTTTCCATCCTGAAGTGCATCAACACTGTCACCGAAGCTCTGATATGTCGGTTTGATATCACTCTCTGTGATTCCGTAAGCTCCAAGGATATCAAGGGCATTGTAGTATACTCCGGAACCGGATGAACCGATTGAGACCGTCTTTCCCTTCAAATCCGCAACGGTCTTGATGTTCGGGTCGAGAGTTACAATCTGAACCTGCTCCATGTAGAGTGCCGCTACTGTAGAGAAATCAGAAATAGCTCCAGTTTCGGCAAAGAGGTTTGTTCCATTATAGGCATAGCTCATTACATCAGTCTGGACAAAGCCGAGCTGATAGCTGTTCATATCCATCATTTCGATGTTGTCCTGGCTTCCTGCGCTAACTACGGCAACAACGGATGTGTCAGTCTCGGAAGAGATTCTCTGGGCGAGAACGTTACCGAATCCGTAGTATGTTCCCTGGTCTCCACCCGTTCCGAAGCGAAGTGTACCAGATCCTGCATCGCTTCCTCCCTGTGCCATAAGCGGTGCAAGTGAGAGAGCTACAAGAGCAATGATTGCAATTAATTTCTTCATATAAGCCTCCTCATTTATATAGATATATAATAACCAAAGATTATATAAACTAACTATCAAGGAAAATCCAACAAGTGTCAATGCTTAAGAAAATAAAATATGCGAAATATTGAATATTTATGCATCTTTATGTTGTCTTTTTCGGAAAATTATACGTTTTTTTTGATTGACTAGTACAACTCTTTTTTTTGACAAGTACAGTTTCGTCGGTAAAATGTGTTTCAATGCTATAAGTTCGTCGGTAAAACGTGCAAAAATAAAAAAAGTTCGTCGGTAAAATGTGTTTTAATTGATTTTTCTCCTTAGTAAACTTATAATGAAATCGAAGTATGTTAAGGCGCAAAATCACTGATAAATTATATTTATGGAAAAAAGATACCAATAGGTTACCACTTCTTATAAATGGGGCAAGGCAGGTTGGTAAGACTACTGCTGTTCTTGAATTTGCAAAGAATACATACAAGACAATCTACCAAATCAATTTCTTTGAGACTCCTGAACTTGTATCGATTTTTTCAGAAGATTTGAGTGCGGATACAATTCTTACGAAGCTTTCTTTTGCTTTCCCCGAAACAAGAAGGAAAGAAGGTAGTACGTTGATCTTCCTTGACGAGATTCAGCATTGTCCTAATGGAAGAACTGCTTTAAAATTTTTGGCAAAAGATCCTAGATTCGATGTAATTGCTACAGGTTCTTTGCTCGGAATTAACCATGCAAGTGAGCGGTCTTTTCCTGTCGGTTATATCAATAACATTGAATTATTCCCTTTAGATTTTGAGGAATTTCTTTGGGCTATGGGAATTGATGATGAAATGATTGCCAGCTTGAAGGATTGTTTTAAAAAAAGAAAAGCTGTTGATACTTTTGTCCATAATACAATGCTTTCATATTTTTCCCTGTACATGGCAATAGGTGGGATGCCTGCTGTTGTGAACAGTTATGCGGAAAACAGAGATTATTCAGTTGCTTTAAAAATTCAAAGAAATATAATTGCTGATTATAAAAAAGATATTGTAAAGTATGCAGAAGAAGACGAAAAAACAAAGATAATAAGTACTTTTGACTCAATTCCATCTCAACTTGCTAAAGATTATAAGAAATTCCAGTATTCAATTATAAACAAGGGCGCAAGATTTCGTAACTATGGAGGCTCATTATTGTGGTTAAAAGATGCAAGGATTATATCTTTTTGCAATAACCTATCTAAAATAGAGGCCCCTCTGAGAGGGTTCTTGGTGGATAATAAATTCAAAGTATATATGAATGATACTGGATTACTTGTGTCAATGTATGAAGATGGAACAGCGTTGAAGATTATCAATGGTGAGCTTGGGCTTTTTAAAGGTGCTTTTTATGAAAACATTATAGCCCAAAGTCTTACTTCCTCTGGGTTCCCTCTGTACTATTTCTCACCATCAGATTCTCTGGAAATCGATTTTATTATCACATTTGAAAACAAAATATGTCCTGTCGAGGTAAAAAGCGGAGAGAATAAGAGATCCAAATCGCTATCTACCGTCCTTTCTACAGAAAAATATGGGATAGAACGAGCTATCCGCATATCTCGCAATAATGTAGGAGAAAAATCTGGTATCCTTTCGCTTCCTCTTTATATGATCATGTTTTTGGAGCAGCATAAAGTTAATTTCAATTTTAATTTTGTTTCCAATGAAGAAATGAAAAAACATATTCAAAGAACAATTTAATCTGTTATTATTTCTCTTATGCAGGTTTTGGTAATTGACGCACAGGGCGGAGGAATAGGGCGAGAGGTGATCTCAGCCTTGAAAGAGAGAAAAAGTGATCTTCATATCATAGCAGTTGGAACCAATTCAAATGCGACAAGTGCAATGCTTAAGGCAGGTGCTGATGAAGGAGCAACCGGGGAAAATCCTGTCAGGGTATGTGCAGCCAAGGCTGATGTCATTATCTGCCCGATTGGACTTGTCATTGCCGACAGCATGCTTGGGGAAGTAACAGAGGTCATGGCTCTTTCCATTGCCAGAAGCAATGCGAAGAAGGTTTTGATTCCATCGAAAGGCTGCAATAATTATGTTGCGGGGGGAAGGAGGGCTTCCTTAAAGGAAATCATAGAGGATGTGATAGAATACACATTCTCGTAAATATATTCTCTTTTTTCTGTTTTTCTGTTATTTTTGATTCAGTCCGCTTGAAGCTGACAGTGTGTCATGAATGACTATTTATTAATCCACGTAAATAATCAGATGAGCTGATTATCTTTGGCAGAAGCTGAGGAAAGGGGATTTTCTGTTAATAGAAGCTGATGGCCTTTCCTTCTCATATGACGGAAGGCGTGATGTTTTATCCGACATCTCATTCACCCTTGATAGGGGGGAGTACATATCCATACTGGGCGCTAACGGCTCTGGAAAGAGTACGTTGCTTAAAATTCTTGACCTCATCCTCCCTTATAAAAGCGGTAGGCTAAATATACTTGGATATGATGGCGGGAGTAAAAATGATGTGAGCAAGATACGTCGGAACATAGGGCTTGTGTTTCAACGCCCCGAATCCTCATTCATATCAAAAAAGGTCATTGATGAGGTGATGTTCGCCCCTCTGAATTTCAATACGCCAAAAGATGAAGCCTATGAGAGAGCCATTTCCGCCTTAGAGCTTTTCAATCTCTCTGAGTATGAGGCCTTTGAGCTGAAAAAACTCTCAGGAGGGGAGAAACAGCGTCTGATGCTGGCCTCAGTATTTGTCACAGATCCCGACATCATTATTCTTGATGAGGCTTTTGCATTCCTCGATAGGATATCCAGAGAGCTTCTAGCTTCTATCCTTGAAGAAAAGAGAAGAAAAGGGAAGGGGATAATAAGCGTCACCCATGATGCGAAAGCTGCCTCTTCCTCAGATAGAATCATCCTCTTAAAAGATGGTAGGATGATAAAAGAAGGCAAAAGCAATGCTGTGCTCAGTGATGTGCCTCTTTTAATCTCCTCAGATGTCCGTCCTCTTGATAGCACCTTTTATTCCTTCATGACAGGAGGGGAAAATGATCGAGCTTAAGAGTGTCATCGCACGCCGTGGATCTTTTACTTTCGGCCCCTTCTCCCATAGGTTTGAAAAGGGAAGGACTATCATGGTCATGGGGGAAAACGGTGCGGGAAAGACGACATTACTTGATGTGATATCGGGCATGACCATACCCGATAGTGGTGAGCTTGTTAGTTCTGCAAGGATTTCTTATGCTCCGCAGGAGAGTGATGATTCCTTCTTCCTTCCTACAGTGCTAGATGAGTTTTCATATTCGCTCAGAGGTAAAAGAAAAGATGAGCTGAAGGAGATTGCACAAAAGCTTCTTTCATCTCTCTCCCTTTCTCAAGAATTCCTTTTTAAATCACCATTTTCACTATCTGGAGGGGAGAAGAGACTTCTATCCATAGCCCTTGCCCTTGCCTCAGATCCGGATTTCCTGCTTCTTGATGAGAGCTTATCCGGTCTGGATTATAAGGGTTATAAGACGCTGAGAAATCTTCTTGTCATTTTGCACAAAGAGAAAAAGGGTGTCATCTTAATCACACATGATCCTTCAATTCTCGATCTTGCAGATGAGGTAATTGTAATGAGGAACGGTCAAAAGGAATTCTCCGGCTCTCCCTCTTTGGCAATGGAAAAAGACTTTGTGGAGAAATCCTTCACGTATCTAAAATCGATGGAGCTCTTCAGCATGCCAATTCTCTCTATGTCAGAGCTTATCGAAAGGAGAAGAAATGGATAGGATCTCTCCTTTTTATCGTCTTATATTCTTCATTTTCCTGGTGTTGAGCGTATTCATTGCAGATTCGACTTTCTCGAATCTCATCGTTCTAGCCATAGTTTTCATTTCTCTTTTGCTTTCCAAAGCTGGATTGAAAGAACTCTTCTTGCCACTTTTCAAACTTCGTTATTTCCTTCTCTTCATATTCCTTTTGAATATGCTTTTTTCTGAGGAAGGCACGCTTTTATCCTTCTTCATATTCCGCATCTCTAAAGAGGGAATCATGAACGCTTTCTTGATAGTCTACAGGGTTTCACTTATCACGCTCATAGCATACCTCTACACATCAGGATCGGCTATCAGCGAGATAAACGATAGCCTATACATATTGTTATTCCCATTGAAACTGTTATTCGTGCCCGTCGATATGATATCTTCTTCAATTTCCATTTCTTTAATCCTCATTGATGAGTTCATCGGTGAGAGTGAGCGCCTTGGAAGGATTCGTAAGCTCAGGCGTATCGGTATTGCTGATACGTTCAAAGATAGGATCCTAGATTACAAGGCCATTGTGATACCTCTTTTCCTTATGGCGTTTAAAAGAGCTGATGAGCTTTCGTTTGCTCTTGAGTCCCGTGGTTATAGTGCCAAGATGAGATTCAAGAAGGAATATTTGAAAATGGGTATCAGGGAAATCATTACGGTTCTTTTTATATTGTCTTTTTTTGCTTTATTGGTCTCAGGAGGTATAAATTGATGACTAATGTTAAGAAAATCATAATCAGTGCAGCTCTTTCTGCGCTCTGTGTCGTTCTTCCAATGGCTTTTCATGCCATTCCTAATGCCGGAGTACTGATCTCTCCGATGCATATCCCGGCATTTATAGCAGGCCTTACGATAGGACCCCTCTATGGCCTCATCGTAGGTTTGCTTGGGCCGTTTCTTTCTTCAATACTTACAGGTATGCCTGCATTCTCATATATGCCTCAGATGATGATAGAACTTGCTTCCTATGCATTCTTCGCAGGCCTTCTCATGCGTCTTGTACATACGTATAACTACATGGCGGATCTTTACATATCCCTTCTGCTGAGCATGGTTGCAGGTAGAATAGTGGCAGGAGTTTGCAGAGCACTCTTCTTCTCATCCGGTTCATACTCATTCAATGCATGGCTGGCATCTTATTTTGTGTCCACATGGCCTGCAATCATAATCCAGCTAGCCGTTATTCCTGCAATAGTATTTGCTCTTGAGAAAGCTAATCTGATTGAGAAGAGGTATTAGGACGCCTGATGTCGATTTGAGCAAGGAGAACAGCCAGGAATACAAGCGCGCATCCGATAAGCTCATTGAGACTTAGACGTTCGGAAAGTATTAAAGCCCCTCCGATTGCGGCCCATACGCTCTCAAGCGAGAGTGCGAGGGTCGCTTTTGATGCCTGCACATATTTCTGTGCGACGGTCTGAAGTGTGTATGCAACTCCGCAGGAGAGGAATCCCGCATATGCAAGGGGGAGAGAGGCTTCTTTTATGCTGGATAAATCAGGGCGTTCAAAAATCAGCATGCCGATGAGGCACATCAGGCCACCGAAAAAGAACTGGAACATCGACAGCTCCACGCCATCAGAATCTTTTGAAACCTTCTCTATTACAAGTATGTGACAGGAAAAAAGTATGGCGCATGCAAAGAGATATAGATCTCCACGGGATATGCTCATACCACCAGAAAGGCATAGCATGTACATTCCAGCCAGGGCGATAAGTGCGCATACCCAGATTTTCTTCTCTATCTTCTTTCCGAATATACGGGAAATGAAAGGCACGATGATCATGTAGAGGCTTGTCATGAAAGCGGCTTTTCCAGCATCGGTCGTCTCTATTCCGATCTGTTGCGTCATGGAAGCTGCTGCGAGAAAGAGACCCATTAAAAGTCCTCCCTTTATAGTTCTTTTCATGTACGCTTTATCTTTTACATGGATTTTAAGGGTCTTAAAGGCAACAGGGATAAGGACGATAGCGCCTAGGACCATCCTTATTCCATTGAAGGTGAATGCGCCAATGCTCTCTGTCGATACGCTCTGGGCTACGAAGCTAAGGCCCCAGATGAATGATGTTAAAAGTAATAGAAGAACTGCGTTTCTCTCTCTCATGCCAAGTATAGTAGACCTTTAAGCTGAAAAAATTCTAGGAGTAATCTTCACAAATTGTGGGAAAACATCCCTTTCCTTACTTTTTTCAGGCGGTTATAATCTGTTTTATGGTTGTTCGTTTAATAGGTTGCGGTGCAGTAGGTGCGGTAGTGGCTCAGAAGCTTGAGCCTGTCTCTGATTTTGCCTTGATTGTAGATGAGCAAAGGAGGAAAAAGTATTCCTCCGGCGTGTTTATAAATTCTAAAAAGCATATTTTCAGAATGGAAGGAACGGCGGATGCCACAAAGGCGGATCTTGTCATAGTCGCAGTAAAGAATTTCAATCTGTACCAGGCTTTGGACCAGATAGAACCGTTTGTGAAGGATGGGACAACCATAATGAGTCTTTTAAACGGGATAGATGCTGAGCGTGTGCTCTCTGAGCGTTTCGGTTCCGATAAGGTCATATATTCATTCATAACGGATCTTTCAAGCAATCATAATGGAATAGAGACCGTCTGTTTCTCAAATGGGGGGAACATACTCTTTGGAGAGAAGAGCGGAGCAAAGAGTGAGAGGATCCTCATGATAAAGGATCTCTTCGATAAGGCAGGCCAGCGCTATGAGATTCCCGATGACATCATGCATGAGAAGTGGTGGAAGTTCATGCTCAACACATGTTTTAATACTCTTTCCGCAATACTGGATGCCGATTATTACTCAATTTGTGATAATTCCCAGTTCATAAGGGCTGTGAGGGTCATAGCAAAGGAAGTTCAGAGCGTGGCTGAAGCTGAAGGGGTTAAAATCACACAGGATGACATAGAGCGAATGATAAAAAGGGTTACATCGCTACGTGACCATGGTAAGACGAGCATGCTTCAGGATGTTGAATCAGGTAGGGAAAGTGAGAACGATTATTTTGCCGGAACGCTTTCCCGTCTGGCCCATCAGCATTCCATCCCATCTCCGAATCTCGATCTTATATACATACTTTTAGAGGCAAGGAGGCTTGTGCTTGCTAAACGTTGAAGAGAGCATGGGCTTTGAGACCATCCTGAGCTTGACTGGAGAGGACTATAGGAAAGCCTACGAGATATATACCATACTTAGAAAAGAGACTGATGTCTCATATCCGCTTCCATCCTATGCATCGGTACTTTCTAAAATGATCGGAAAAAGGGAAGAGGATGTGGACTATCTCTGGAGAAGTATTCGCGACTCCTATCAGAGGATTCGGGGCTCATTCGAGATAATCGATGATAGAAATCCCCTTTTCCCTAAAGAGATACTGGAAAGTGAGTATCCGACTCCGTTTTTATATGCACTTGGCAATCTCAGGCTCCTTGAAAAAGAGAATCTAGCAGTCATTGGAAGTCTCAGCCCTGATGAGGAAAGCTCCTCGATCGCCATGGAGGCATCAAGATTCATTAACTCAAACAAGCTTGTGCTCCTCACACCGCTGAGACTGGGTATTTCAAGCATCATGATTGCAGATACGATTAAGGATAGCGGGAATGTAATTGCATTCTCTTCCTCTTTTGTCACTAAGGCTCCAAATGAACGTCTTAAGAACCAGATGGTGGACATTTATAAGCGTGGAGGCCTGATAATAAGTGCGACCGGCCCCTCCAGAAAAGAGGATAAATGGCATCAGGTGATAAGAAACCGTGCCATCTCAGCACTCTCTGATGCCGTTCTGCTTATAGAAGAGAAGGATGGGGGGCCATCCTGGAGAATCTTTGATGGAGCAGGGGATTCTGTCCGCAAGATGGTCTCTTCAAGGAAAGAGGGAAGGCCGGGGTATTCTTTTATAACAGAGAGGATAGCCCATGGTGCTCTTGAATACAGGGATGAGAGGGATTTGAAAAAGCTCTTAAGTAAGAAAAAAAGCCAAGGGCGCATTAAGACGGACTTAAGCCTTACTCCAGACCTTTTCTAATTGACCAATGGAATACAAAATATTAGGATAATCAAGCTATGAAAAACATTACGGCAGATGAATTAAGAAAGATGTATATCGATTTCTTCGTTTCAAAGGGGCATAAGCAGATCAGCGGGGCCTCCTTGATTCCGGAAAACGATCCGACAGTACTATTTACAACAGCGGGAATGCACCCTCTCGTACCATATATCCTGGGAGCCGAACACCCTCAGGGCAGGAGGCTTACAGATTATCAGAAGTGTATCCGCACAGGAGATATCGACAGCGTTGGAGATCCACATCACCTCACATTCTTCGAGATGCTTGGAAACTGGTCACTCGGAGATTATTTCAAAGAGGAGGCGATTGAATACTCATATGAATTCCTTACAAAGGTTCTCGGCATTGATCCTGAGAAGATCAGTGTCACTGTCTTCGCTGGAGATGACGAGGTTCCCCGCGATGAGATTGCAGCCAGTAAGTGGAAGAGCCTCGGAATTCCAGAGGAGAGGATCTATTACAAGGGAAGGGAAGACAACTGGTGGGGCCCTGCAGGTGAGACAGGCCCTTGCGGACCGGACAGCGAGATGTTCTACGATACAGGTCGCCCGAAGTGCGGACCGGACTGCGGACCAGGATGTTCATGTGGAAAATACTTTGAAATCTGGAATGACGTATTCATGGGCTACAGGAAAGAAGCCGATGGAACATATCATGAGATGGAGAGGAAGTGCATCGATACAGGCATGGGTATAGAGCGTACCGTTGCAGTCCTCAATGGAAAGAAGAGCGTATATGAGACAGAGATCTTCTCCGGTCTTTTAAGGGGAATTGAAGCTCTTTGCTCTAAGAAGTATGGCGAGAGCGAGGAGGATGACAAGTCCATGCGCATCATCGCCGATCATACAAGAACCAGCGTATTCATTCTTGGGGATCAGAAAGGTGTCGCACCATCCAATGTCGGGCAGGGGTATATTCTTCGCCGTCTTATAAGAAGGGCAGTTCGTCATGCTAAGAAACTTGGCATCGATAAGCCGTTCCTCTCTGAGCTTTCAAAGATCGTAATCGCACAGTATGGCACCCCCTATCCTGAGCTTGTGGAACATAGTGAATTCATCGATCATGAGCTTATCAAGGAAGAGGAGAAGTTCTCTGATACCCTCGTAAAAGGAGAGAGGGAGTTCGATAAGATGCTTCCTAATCTTCTGAAAGGTAACAGTAGGGTGATCTCCGGTCGTTTGGCATTCAAGCTTTATGATACTTATGGCTTCCCAATCGAGCTTACTGAGGAGCTAGCAAAAGAAAATGGCTTTACTGTGGATATCGAAGGGTTTAACGCTGCTTTCCAGAAGCACCAGGAGCTCTCACGCGCAGGTGCGGAGCAGCAGTTCAAGGGAGGCTTGGCAGACCATAGCGAGCAGACGACAGCACTTCATACAGCTACACACCTGTTGCATGCGGCTTTGAGAAAGGTTCTTGGAACGCATGTAGGGCAGAAGGGTAGTAATATCACGGCAGAGCGTCTGAGATTCGACTTTACTCATCCAGAACCTATGACGAAGGAGCAGGTAAAGGAAGTTGAGGATCTTGTGAACGAGCAGATAAAGAGGGATCTTCCTGTAACCGTTGAGACCATGACTCTTGAAGAGGCAAGAGAGAGCGGAGCTATCGCATTCTTCGACTCGAAATATGGGGAAAAAGTTACCGTTTACACGATTGGAGATTTCTCTAAGGAGGTCTGCGGAGGCCCTCATGTTACACACACAGGAGACATGGGACACTTCAGGATTCTTAAAGAGCAGTCCTCTTCTGCAGGAGTCAGGAGAATTAAAGCTGTTCTAGAGAAATAAGGATAGCAGTAATTATAGCTAAGAGTAGAAGCAGGGAGAGTGTGATTCTCCTTGCTTTTTTTTCATAAAACAAGAAAGATATTTAAAATGATATTTTTATATGAAGTGCGAAAATTTTTTTCATGATTGACTGCATTTTCCCCTTATATTAAGATTTTCTATGATGAAAAATTTCGCAATGCGAAAAATTTTATCATAGGATGAAGTTATGGAAATAAAAAGAAGTAGGTATATCGAACGTCTTGTAGAGCAGAGAAAAAACGGGTTTATTAAAGTCATTACAGGGTTGAGAAGGGTTGGAAAATCCTACATCCTGAATAGGATTTTCTATAAATACCTTATAAATGAAGGCCTCATGAATGACCATATTATTCAAATCGAATTGGACAAAAGGGAAAACAAGACACTTAGGGATCCTGATAAGCTCTATGAATATATTCTTTCTAAAGTCGTCGATAATGAAGAATATGTGATTCTTCTTGATGAGATTCAGCTTGTTCCTGAATTTGAAGATATTTTAAATTCGTTGCTTCACTATGATAATCTTGATATCTATGTTACTGGTAGCAATTCTAAGTTTCTCTCTTCCGATATCGTTACGGAATTCAGAGGCAGAAGTCGTGAAATCCACGTGCTTCCTCTTACATGGGCTGAATTCATTGAAATATACCAAGGTGATAAGTCAATGGCATGGCAAGAGTATTATACCTATGGAGGACTTCCACAAGTTGTACTTGCGAAGTCAAGAAAAGAAAAGGAAGATATTCTTCAAGATCTCTATCAACTTGTATATATAAAAGATATTGTAGAAAGAAATAAAATTAAGAATCCAGAAAACCTCTCGGAGCTTATTTCCGTTATCGCATCTCAAACAGGTTCATTAACCAATACAGAGAAACTTGCAAATACTTTTTCTAGTGTTAAGAAGAGAAAGATGAGCGATACGACAATAAATCGATATATCAAATATCTTGAGGATGCATTTCTTATTACTGCTGCAAAGAGGTATGATGTCAAAGGTAAAAAGTTCATTGGAGCTCTTAGAAAGTATTATTTTGAAGATGCTGGACTAAGAAATGTTAGGCTTGGGTTCATGCAGACTGAATTGAATCATCTCATGGAGTCCATTGTTTTTAACGAGCTTCGTTATAGGGGATACTCCGTAAAAGTCGGCGTTGTGGAGATGAACTACACAAATGATAAAGGAAGCAGGGCAAAAAAACAGCTGGAAGTGGATTTCTATGCAACTAAACACGATAATAATTTCTATATTCAGTGTACTTTGTCCTTAAAAGATTTGGAAAAACGAGCGCAGGAAGAGAGACCTTTTCTTCTGATTAGAGATTCTTATCGAAAAATCATCATCGTTGAAGATGATGTAATTGCCCATAATGATGAGAATGGTGTTTATATTGTTTCAATAAGAGATTTTCTAATGAAAACCGACATTATCGAGTAATTAAGGTTGGTAATTAACTTTGTATTAGTTTTTCCATGACGAAAAATTTCGCAATGCGAAAAATTCCATCATGGATCTGACTTATTCAATCTTGGATGCGAGTTGTCCGCACGCTCCAGAGATGTCCCTCCCTTTTTCCCTTCTGATGGAGTAATTTATATTCAATCTTTTCAGCTCATTTGAAAAAGCCTTTATCTCATTTTCATCGGGGCTCTTGAATGTCATTCCTTCTACAGGATTCCAGGGGATGAGGTTTACAAGGGCATCCATTCCGCTCATGAATTTTCTCAGCTTCTCAGCATCTTCTTTTCCCGTGTTATAGTCTTTGAGCATGCAGTACTCAAGTGTGATTCTCTTATTCTCATGGCGCTGGAAGGAGATTAATGCTTTCTTCAGTTCTGAGAGGGGATAGGTTCTGTTTATCCTCATTATCCTGTTTCTCTTATCATCATCTGCAGTAACAAGGCTTACTGCGAGCTTTATAGGCAATTCGAGCTCTGTAAGCTTGTTTATTCCAGGAACGAAGCCGGATGTGCTAATCGTGATTTTCCTATATGAGATGTTGAACTGCTCTGGATCGTGCAGACTATGTATGGCTTCCATTACGGATGTGAAGTTGTTAAGAGGCTCTCCCATTCCCATGAATACGACATGGCTTATCCGCTCTCCGAGCTTTTCAAGATGAACGAACTGTTCTATTATCTCGCCCGGCTCAAGATTCCTTCTCAGTCCCATGGTTCCGGTTTTACAGAATGCACAACCCATGGCGCATCCCACCTGGCTCGATAGGCATGCAGTATATCTGTCTTTCCCGTCAGAGAGGCGTACGCACTCGATTACCATACCATCAGAGAGCCTTATTGCAAGCTTTACCGTAGAGGCACTCTCCTGGTGCTCTATGACGGAGCTCGTCATTGCATCGTAGGCGAGCCTTTCCCTGTCTTTTTTACTCAGGCTGGTCATTTTTGAGAACTCGGTAACACCTTTTACAAGGTTGTCCCTTACTATGCGTGCCTGGTATTTCTTTTCAAGCTTGAGGGTCTCCATTATCTCTTCAAGTTTCATCGCATAAAGACTCTTTCTCATATCTATTTCCTTAAATACATGTAAATTACATAAATGTAACTGCAAATTGCAAACTAATTATTACTTTTTCGTCTTTACTTTTCAAGGCTTATAGTTATAAGCTTGAGGTATAGGCAATGCCTAAATTCAATTATGGAGAGCCAGAATTATTGGCGTAAAAAGAAAATGAAAAAGAAAGTATTACTTATTGCTCTTCTTGTTGCATTAATCCTCGCTCCTGTCACAGCTGCAAGCTACAGGGGGTCAGAGAAGAATGGAACATTTGGCGTAGGTCTTAACCTTGGAACAAACACAGGTGTAGGACTCAAGTTCGGAATGGGAGACTTCGATATATTGGCTAATATCGGTCTTTCTAATTTCCAGGTAAGTGCAGACAGCTTCTCTCTTGCTGGAGACATCGCAGCTTCTTACGAGGTTTATGACGTTGACTTCGGAAAGGGACATCACATGCCTATCACAGTCGGTGGCGGTGTCACTATGGGCTTTACTATCGGAGAGCAGTTTGGTCTTGATTTAAGCGTAGTAGTTCCAGTAGGAGTATCTTACCAGATTCCAGATTTCCCGATGCAGTTCTATCTCAGACTTGCACCTGGACTTAGACTTCTTGAGCAGACAAAATTTGATCTTGGATTTGGTTTTGCTGGATACATCGGAGCACTCTGGATGTTCTAATTTCCTTTATGGGAATGAGATGGGAGCTTGTTGCTCCCATTTTTTATTGTATAAAGAAAACCTCCGCATCGTGCGGAGGTTCAGGAAAGCTTATAGCTATACAAATAAAAGAAACCGTCCTACCATCGTAGGTGCGACTGCCAGGAAGCACCGAGATGAAGGAGGACGGAATGGATAATGAGAGTTTATCGCATACGAAATGGAATTGTAAGTACCATGTGGTTTTCGCACCCAAATACCGCAGGAGGGTGATCTACGGCAGGCTGAAAGTGGAGATAGGCAGGATACTGCGGGATTTATGCGCCAGGAAGGGCATAGAGATAATAGAGGCAGAGGCGTGCCCCGACCACATCCACATGCTGCTGTCGATACCGCCGAAGTTCAGCGTGTCGAGCGTGATGGGGTATCTCAAGGGGAAGAGCAGCCTGATGATATTCGACAGGTTTGCGAATCTGAAGTACCGCTACGGCAACAGGGAGTTCTGGTGCCGTGGATAGTATGTGGATACTGTGGGGAGGAACAAGGCTGCGGTTGAGCAGTACATAAGGAACCAGCTCGAGGAGGACAGGGTTAGCGAGCAGCTGGAGATGAAAGAGCTGTTCGACCCGTTCACGGGTGAGCCGGCGAAAAAAGACAAGTAGGGGACGAGAAGGGAATAAGAACAAACCGGGAAGGAAGCCGCTTGAGCGGCGGTCCGGGAAGATGGGGCGAGTGGCAGTCGTATTCAGGGCGCGTATCAGCGCTTGCCGGTAGTATGCCCTTATAGGGCTTGAGCAAACCACCGGCTCAGCCGGTGGTCATGATTGCTTTTCACTTTTGATTCAGATTCCTGTAATAAGCCATATAAGCTTTTTTTACTCTTATCTTAATATAGAGCGCATCTTCCTTGTAGTCGGTTGAGATTATTGCATCTTCTTTCCTGATCTTTGAGAAGGCAGAGCCATCAAGCGGTGTCTTCAGCTCTATTGTCGTCTCCTTCTCATCCGTAATCTTTTCAAGCTTATCTAAGAGAGCATCAAGGCCTATGTTTTCTTTGACGCTTGTTACGACATAATCGATGCCATAGTTCTTGAGCCTTATCGTATTATAATCATCATATTCCTTATCCACTTTATTAAGGACAAGGAGTTTTATCTTATCCTCCGCACCTAGTTCTTTTATCGTGTTGATTGTAGTCAGGAAGTTCTCATAGCTGTTTGGACTCTCCAGATCCTGTACTATGACAAGTGCTGATGAGTCGAGAGCCTCTCTCAGCGTGGATGAGAATGCGCTTATGAGGCGATGGGGAAGGTCTTCAATAAATCCTACGGTATCGGAGAGAAGAACGGTCTCTCCGTTTTTCAGCCTCAGTCTTCTTGTCGTTGTGTCCAGTGTTGCAAAGAGCTTATCCTCTACAAGGACATCGGCCTTTGTAAGGGCGTTCATTATCGAGCTTTTTCCTGCATTTGTATAGCCAAGCAGAGCAAAAGAGAAAACTTCACTTCCTCTTCTCTCTTTTTTCTGGACATTTCTTATCTTCTCTATCTTTTCAAGTTCCTTATCTATTGTGTTGATTCTCCTGTCCAGCTTTCTCCTATCCAGTTCGATCATACGCTCTCCCAGGCCTTTTGCTCCTCTGACCCCTCCTCTCTGCTGGGCCAGGTTCATCGTCTTTCCTTTCAGTCTGGGCCTTAGGTATTCCGCCTGCGCTTTCTCAATCTGGAGCATTGCCTCTTTTGAATGGGCGTTTTTCATAAAGATTGAGAGGATCACGTTCTCCCTGTCCATCACGGGTAGGGAGAGGATTTTCTCAAGATTCAGCTCCTCACGCGGGGTAATGAATGCGTTGATTACAACGGCTGTGCATCCCGTTTCCGAAGCAATCCTTGCCGCCTCCTCCGCTTGTCCGGGGCCAATGTAAGTATTTGGGTTCTCTTGCTTGAGCGTGAATGGGATATGGAAAGAGACTCTTACGCCCAAGGTGTCCAAGAGGCTTCTGATCTCCATCTCCTTATGATAGGTGATGCGTGAGTTCACGCTAGGGTGAACAGTTGTGATGAGTAAAACGTTATCTTCTTCCACGCTTGCCATTATAGTAGGCTTGATGGGCACTGTCCATCTGGCTGTATTTGTGGTAAAGTACGAGTCTGAGGTGATACCATGAGTTTGAATTGTGGAATAGTCGGATTACCGAATGTGGGTAAATCGACAATCTTTTCTGCTGTAACTTCCGCCCCTGCGGAGGCTGCCAACTATCCATTCTGCACAATAGATCCCAACGTGGGCATCGTTGCTGTTCCTGATGAGAGACTTGACAGGATTGCAGAGCTCATTCCTCCAGAGAGGAAGATTCCTGCCACTGTGGAGTTCGTAGACATAGCGGGACTCGTGAAGGGTGCGAGCAAAGGCGAGGGGCTTGGAAACAGGTTTTTGGCATCCATCAGGGAAGTCGGTGTCATCGCACATGTCGTAAGATGCTTCGATGACCCTGATATCGTACATGTGAATAATAAGATAGACCCCAGAGGGGATATAGAGACGATAAACATCGAGCTTGCACTTGCCGATTACGATACTGTGGAGAAGCGGTATCAGAAGCAGGGTAAGATGGCGAGGGTGAGTAAGGAGGCCCAGAAGGAGACCGAGTATCTTCTTCCCATCTATGATAAGCTGATGAAAGGGCTTTCCGATGGAAAGAGTGCAAGAAGCATCATAACTGATGAGGACGAGAAGAACGCCGTATACGATCTGCATCTTCTTACGATGAAGCCAGTCATTTACGTATGTAATGTTGATGAGAATTCAATTGGAGAGGATAACGACTATGTAAAGGCCGTAAAGGATATTGCTAATGGGGAGGGTAGTCAGTGCATTACGATCTGCGGAAAGATCGAGAGTGAGATTGCTTCCCTTGAGAGTGCCGAAGAGCGACAGGAGTTTCTTGAGTCCGTAGGGCTTAGTGAGAGCGGTCTCAATCCTCTCATCAGGGCGGCCTATAAGACTCTTGGCCTGAGGACATTCTTCACTGCAGGTAAGGATGAGGACAGGGCATGGACTTTTAAAGAGGGTGCTAAGGCTCCGGAATGCGCCGGCATCATACACTCTGATTTCGAGAAGGGCTTCATTAAAGCCGAGGTTTATAACGCTGAGGACCTTTTCAAGTACGGCTCTGAGCAAAAGGTCAAGGAAGCTGGAAAACTTAGGCTTGAAGGGCGTGAGTACGTCGTTCAGGACGGAGATATAATGTTCTTCAAGTTCAATGTATGATTAATCTCTCCGAGAGAGCTTTCATCCCTTTGACTGAGACTTTTATCTTTGATCTGTCATATGTGACAAGGCCGTTCGTCTCCTGTTCTACATCGCTAAGCTGGGTGTAGATGGATGCCGAAAGGCCTTTTTCTATATACGGGATGACATCACGCTCATACATTTTTCTTATTCCTTCAAGCAGTTCATCGCCGTCAGATACGTCCTCGTATGTGAATTTCTTAGCTTTAACCTCGCTCTCTTCTCCCATTCCGATTCCTCCGAATTCAGAGAGGATTATGCATCGTCCCTTCTTATCCTTTTTGAACTTGTAAGGGTGGAAGTAAACGTGCTTTGACAGAAAATCCCCATCTCCCTGGTCGTGCCAGCCGGATGTGATGTCTATCGTTCTTGTATCATCGAGCTTTTTCACCTCCTCAAGGATTCTTGAGGAGTCGAACTGCCCCCATCCCTCGTTGAATATGCACCACATGCCTATGCATGGAACGGAATAAAGGTACATTATGCTCTCTTTTATGAAGCTCTCATACCTTCTTTTCTCCTCCTCACTTCTCCGTGATAGCAGGTAGCATCTTTTATCTTTTAAAAATGATGTCGTAAAAAGGGGAAGGGTAACTGCGAAATCACGGTAGCCTGCTCCGCCATTCACCATGTCCTGCCAGACTATGAGACCGATTCTCGTAGCATGGTAGTACCATCTAGGACTCTCAATCTTTATGTGCTTTCTTACAGTATTGAATCCCATGGCCTTCACCATTAAGAGATCCTTTATGATCGCCTCGTCACTCTCATATGTTAAGAGACTCTTCTTCATATAACCCTGGTCGAGTATTCCGTGATGGAAGATTGCCTTGCCATTGAGGGCAAGCCTCCTTCTTCCATGCTCATCGGTAATGATGGAGAACTTTCTGAGCGCCGTATAGCTCTCAACTTCGTCATTGCCGTATCTTATCTTGAAGTAGTAGATGAAAGGATCATCCGGGGACCATGGGTGAGGGGCCTTTATCCTTATGGTATTAATCGCATCCATCTCTATCTCGTACTCTCTTTCTTCTATCTCGAGTGTTGCTTTGCCACGCTCCCTTTTATTTGAGACAGGGAGTATCTTGAATGATGAGTCATCCCAATCAGGTTTTACGATGATCTTCTCTATGTATGAGTCGGGAACTTTTTCAAGATATACGCTTTGCCATATTCCGCTCTGTGCTGGATACCAGATCCTATGGGGATGCAGCGTCTGCTTTCCTCTTTCTATCGCCTCGCTATCGGTAGGATCTGTCACATACAGTTTTATCTCGAATCCCCCGTTTTGGATATAATCGGTTATGTCAGCTGAAAACGGCAGGTATCCTCCCTCATGCTTAAGAATCTCCCTTCCGTTTATAAAGAGTTTCGAATAATAATCCACAGCTAGGAACGTGAGGATGTATCTAAATCCTTCCTCCTTCCTTAACGGCACGTTCTTCCTGTAATACGCAGTCTCGTCAGGCATCAGTGTTCTTTTTATGCCGCTTAGTTCTGATTCTGCTGAGAATGGCACGAGAATCTCTCTGTCGAATTCCTCTCTTCTGCCATCGCTCACTCCATACTCCCACAGTCCATTGAGTACCGTGATGTCTTTTCTCTTCATATCAGGGCGTGGATGCTCGCCAAGTATCATGTTTTCCATGAAAAAGATTATAGCATCTCGAAGCTCTTACTGTTATCATTTTCTTTATGGACGAAATAATGGAATACATTCCGTTTTCTTCTTCTTTGAGCGATGTGGAGAAGGAAAAGCTGAAGCAATCTGTTAAAAAGCTTTCCTTTAAGAGAGGAGAGAAGGTGAACCCCGATCTTGAGTGTAGTGGATTCATCGTCGTTACTTCCGGTCAGCTGAAGGCGTTTTCACTTTCAGAGGATGGCCGGGACATAACGCTTTTCAGATTTTTCGAGCATGATTTATGCATATTTACAGCTACATGTCTTCTACGTGATATCGATTTTGATGTGAGTATCGTGGCACAGGAGGATAGCAGATGCATCCTTATTCCGACACTCATCATTGATCAGATCAGGAGAGAGAATATAAACGTATCGAATTACATATGTTCCATCCTCTCGGCCCATCTAAGCGATCTTATGTGGCTTATCGATCAGATTCTCAATAAACGCCTTGACTCCCGTGTTGCGGCATATTTATGTGAGGAGGCGAGATTAGAGAAAAGTCTTTTCATGAGGCTGACTCACGAGGAGATCGCACGCAACCTCGGCTCCAGAAGGGAAGTCATAAGCAGAACGCTCTCATACCTTGAGAAGGAAGGGGAGGTTTCTGTAAAGCGGGGAAGTGTTGAGATAACCAATCTTGATGGGCTATCAAAACGGGCATCTGCGAGCCTACGGTGACTATATCACTTTCCTTTATCTCAATTAGTGTTATCTTATGCTCATAGGAGAAAAGAAAAATGGCAGTAGAACATATTAATGAGAATCAGTTTAAGAGCGTTGTTCTTGAATCGGATAAACCGGTGCTTGTGGATTTCTTCGCAACATGGTGCGGTCCATGCAGGCAGATGTCCCCGATTCTTGATCAGGTCTCAGAAGAGAGAAGCGATGTTAAAATAGTTAAGGTGGATGTCGATGAGAACCAGAATCTCGCATCCGAGTATGGTGTCATGAGCATTCCTACCTTGATTTATTTTAAGAATGGAAAGGCCGTTTCCCAGGCAGTCGGAGCAAGAAGCAAGGCAAGTCTTGAGATGATGCTTGTCTGACTGATGTTTCATTTCATTTTCAGCGTCATGGCCATCTCGTATGAGGTGGCCTGCTTTATTGAGAAGGTCTTAAAATCACGTATTGCGTATAGTTAGCACTACTTTTCATATTGACAAATCCATCTGAAAAAGATTAGATTAACAAAGTTGCTGAAAAAGCATGATTAATACTGTGGAGGGTAAAAATCTATGGCAAGAAACATGAGTCCTAGATTCAAGCAGTGCAGAAGGCTTGGGATTAATTATTGTGGACATCCCAAGGCAATGAAGAGAGCGGGTAATCCTGCTTTCCAGAAGAGGAAGAAGCCAACTGATTATTCAAGGCAGCTTACCGAGAAGCAGAAGCTCAAGGCTTATTATGGCGTTTTAGAGAAGCAGCTTCACCACTATTATGAGAAGGCTCTCAAGTCTTCAATGATGACGGGTGATGCTCTTGTCATCTCTCTCGAGAGAAGACTCGACAATGCTGTATACCGCATCGGCTTCGGTAACTCAATCCGCCTTGCACGTCAGCTCGTAACACACGGCCACATCCTTGTAAACGGCAAGAAGGTAGATATTCCTTCCTACCAGATCCAGGTTGGCGATGTTATCAGCTTGAAGGAGAAGTCAAGAAAGAACGAACTCTTCAAGACAAACTTCCTCGGACATCCGGCATTCAATCTTCCATACTTCGAGAGAAACGAAGAGGATTTTTCAGGTAAGTTCACAAGACTTCCAGAGCGCTCTGAGATTCCAGTAGAGGTAAACGACCAGCTCGTTGTAGAGTACTA
>CALXOL010000004.1 GCA_944390015.1 uncultured Spirochaetaceae bacterium | reverse complement strand
ATCACGAAAACTATAATCTACTCTTGAACACATTTCATAACGCTCTATCAAAAGAGATTTCTTTATAACATTTATTAATTTTTATAGAGCATTTGTTTATCAAAAAATATATTTCCACCTATTTTATAGGGATAGCTTTCTCATAAAGATGCTCTGGAGCTATGTCACTATCATCAGGCCAAACGACCGTACCATAAAGAACCTTTGCCTGCATGAAGAAATCTATGTTCTGCTGCTTTTTAAATATTGAACGTGACAAATCCGGTCTGAAATCATAAACACCGCTCTTCCCATCTTCAAAAGTAATAAGAAGAGTATAATCCTTTCGTGGAATGACTTTTTTAACAGTCCAAGCAGGATTTCCCATATCAAACCTCCTTTATCTAAGGGGATCAATCCTGAATAAAGACTGATCTTCTTTCGCAAGTTCCCAGTTCGCTAATAGTTCATCTTTATGCAATACAGCCCATGCGGAAACCAATTTCTTCTGCCGATCGGGAAAATCGCCCTGAAGGATATTGCCATCCATATCAAAAGTTGCTTGAGTACCCTGATATAAGGCATGAAAATGCGGTGGATTATGTTCGTCATAATACATTCTTATCAATATCCCAAAAAACATAGAGATGGTTGGCATCTTATCTCCTCCTGTTACAATTATAGCATTACAGTATTGGATATATCAAAGCTTTCTGTTTATACAGTCATACTTAAAAACTGTTTTAGCATTAATTGGGTCAAATCAGGGGCATAAAAAACAGGGGCTGTAAAAAAGTCAGCATTGATTTTTTTGCAGCTCCATTTTTATTCTTAAAGAAAAAGAGTGAAGATAAGTTCTTAAAATAAAAGCACTCACAGGGAATCGAACCCCACAAGTGCCATGGTAGAATGAAGCTGTGAACACATCTACCATAAGGCATTTTAGCACAAAACAGCCGTGCTTATTCTACTCCTTCCCCATGCAGGAGGAGGAAAAGGGTAAAATCGATGGAATTCTGGAGCTTCTGGATGATTCCGGGGTGGCGGAGATAATCGAAAAGAACAGCCAGAAAGGCGTAATTGGGCGCGAGAGCTACAATCCATGCAGGATGTTTGCCGCCGTCCTGCTTGCGTTTGCACTTGGACGCTCAAGTCTGAGGGAAATGGAGTCAGCCTGCAGGAATGACTTGAGGTTCATCTACGTTCTCGAAGGGGAATGCCCTTCGCATGCGACGTTCAGCAACTTCATAAACAAGATCATGCTGCCATCAATGAAGGAGGTTTATGCCTCTCTGACAAGTGCCATATTCAAGAAGTGCGGTCTTTCCATGGATACCTGTTTTCTTGATGGGACCAAGTTCGAGGCAGATGCAAATCGTTACAAGTTTGTCTGGAAGCCAACAAAGTACCATGAGAATCTGGACGCTAAGATAAGGAACCTCCTTGCTGTAATGGGTCTTGATGACAACATTCCTCATGACGGATGGCTGCCATCATCAGTTGTCAGGGCAAAGATCGACATGGCCGACAGCATGCCCGCAGCCGCCATTGAGGACAAGGCATGGTCTGAGAAAAAAGCCAATCTGATGGCATACTTGCTTAAGCTGTGCGAGTACGAGGAGAAACTGTGGAGCAAGAAGAGGATAAAGGGAGGACGCTATCTGTATGCATTCAAGGATATGGAGAAGGCCCATGGAGAGGAGAACGGCTTCCTGGATAAGCTTTCAAAGGAAAACAGGGCATTTGAGAAGGCCGTTTTCGATAAAGCAGTTGATGTCTCAGGGACAATAGTCTTCGAGTCGGATCTTGATGCGGAGCCTCTTACGATTTACCAGTGCTATGAGAAGAGATGGCTGCTGGAGTTGGTGTTCCGTTCATACAAGAATGATGAATGCCTAGACAGGACAAGGGAGAATGGCGACTTCTCTGTCCTAGGAAGCGAATTTGTCAACTTCATCGCAACTCTTATAACTACTCGTCTGATAGACAGGATAGAGAAGACAGAGCTGCTGAAGAAAATGACATATGCAGAGGTGATGGACGATCTTACAGAGTCCTGGAGAATGGTGGATGCTCCTGATGAAGCAAAATCCGATGACAAGTACTGGAAGAACGTAAGCGAGGGAATATTCCCAGAGCTTGAGGTGCTCGGTCTTTCAATTCCCGTGGAAAAGCCGGCTCCAAGGAGAAGAGGAAGACCAAGGACAAAACCTCTTCCTGATCCGGATGCCCCGAGAAGGAAAAGAGGTAGACCAAAAAAGAATTCTATTCATGATTGAGCTATAGTTCCATGAATTGGGATTCTTTTATTAATTATTATATCCAAATGCTAAATTTTAGCAGTGTGCTCTTTTCTTCTATTAATCTCTTTCAAACAACGGGATCTTCTTTATACATTTCGGTCCTCGCCTATGCATAACTCCCATAATTAGATTTGCTTTCACAGTATTTTGTTTTACTTTTATATCAAATACAAAAGGATTTTCTTTCGTTAATGCTCTATTGATACCCACCGGAAGTACTACCCCTCTTGTAAAATTGGAAATAGGCAAAAATGGTTCTCCGGACAAAAAGAAACTATCAGAAATACAATTTCCAGGGTTGACAGTTAAATCCTCTTTCTTTGAATTGACTATAACTAAAAATTGAGCAGTAGGTTCCATAAAATAATTTGCATTAATTGTTAAGCGTTCACACAATCCGTCTGTTCCAATTTTTTCTCTATATGCACTCAAATTTTCGAATTCTTTGAATTCTGAAATATATTCATTCTTTTCTGATAAGACATCAAATATCTGCCTAATTCCTACTTCAAATCCATTTGTATAAAAGTCTATATATAATGTTTGTGTTAAGATTGCAGGAACAGTACTTTCATCTAAGCGTACTGGAATAAATTTTAATTTATGATTCTGAGTTTTCATCATCAAAGCATTTTGCCATTCAAGTTTTACCATCTGGCTAGCTAAGCTATTGCTAGAAATAAAGAAAAAGAAATAATCAGCATTTAACAACCCTGCATCCATTTTATCAATAATCCCCTCGCCCGGTTTAATCGACCAAGAATCATAGAATACAGAATCTTCTCCATAAATTTCTTTTAGACGTATAGCGATCTGTTCTACTATGGGTTTATCTTTGTAATTATGAGATAGAAAAATATTCAATATACTACTCCTTTTAAAATAATAATCTATTTGTTCATTATCAAGCAAACAATTATTCTGCCATCATTATAATACAGATAATAGTATATCAGTTTTAACGATTTTCCGAGGAATTTAGAAAAACTTAAGTAATATTAATAATTGCTATAAAATGAAAAATCGTCATAAAACAAATAATTGTCTTATAACGATTTATTAGACTCTGTGACCCACATGAAAAAGAAGTGTTTGATACGCTTTATAGTGCGGAGCATTCAAATGCACTACAGAAGAGATATCAGGAGGAACATATGGATTTCGCATTCGAAAGGATGAAAGCTGAATATGCGTACAACACTTATGCTTTTGCAGATGCCCCCGAAGACAGCTTTCCTGATGAACGCTACGCTCCCGAAACAACCATCTTCAAAGAAAACCGCATATCTGAGAATGAAAAGCGTATCAGGAGCATCATCGATGAAGTCGTACCAGAGAAATACCGCGAGTATTTTTTTCCAGCATTACGGGGAGCTTCTGACGAATACAGAAATCGCTAGAATGGATGGCGTAACGTAGAAAGCCCGCAGGAAATTCGATGGCAAGCTCTTCGAGATATGCCTCAACGAATGGATCAGCAGATACAAGGAATTCATGCCAGAAATCTAGTTGCTTAACGAGGCCGTGCTGTCTTGCACGGACTTGTCTCTATCATTTCTCAAAATAATAAGTGGTACTCAACCCAGACGATGGAGCCTGAACGAATGTCCACCCTCGACTTGCGACATAATTCATCACTGCTCCTAATGTATAATGATATCCATCGGAATCGGATGCACCATAATATGAATACGCAGAGCCAAACACATTCCCAAGCCAATCATTGTCTATCTTAATCTGAATCATCCCGCCATCTTCAAGAGCATTGCTCACTTGAGTTGAATCGGACAACGAATCCTCGCTTACCGTGTCACGAAGAACGTCAATAATCAGGATTTTAGGAGTCGAGTCAAAGGACTGCGTACCCTGGAACTGAGTAAAGCAAAGATATACGACTCCAACAGCAATAACAATTAAAACAAACTTTATAAATCCTAATGATGGCTTACTGTTCTCTTCCATTATACACCTCCAGTTTTACAATATCTTAGCTCCAAGAAGTTTGATGTAAATAAACGTGCCTAGAGTCTCTACGGAACAGGTTCCCTGCACTGTAAGGTAATCTCCAGATCTTACATTCATCAGTTTACCCGTCTCCGAATTATCGGGATAACAGCTGAAATACAGGAACACACTGTAATCATTGCTATTCCCATTAGGCCCTTCAATCTGATACCTGTATGGATACGAATCATCTATCCAAGAATACTGCTCGCCATACATGCTATTTGCATGCATTGAAGAAACAAGGAATCTCATTGTTATAACTTGCCCATTGTACTTCATATCCGCCGCTACGCCATTGGTGATGAAATCGTTATACACTGCGTTTAAACCAAGTACATCAGAAGCAGAAGAAGCCACAGATGTTCCATCGTTGTACTCTGCAACGAGTCGAGCAAGCACATCGTACGGAACATTTAGGCTGACTGCAGCATTCTGAATAGCCTCTGAAGAAATAGCAAAAACTTCTAAAGAAGCAAGCAATATAATCATAACAACCAATAACTTACGCATACAGAACCTCCATTTTTCTTATTATATCACGCTTCCAATCCTTGTACAGGAAAAGCCACGAAACCGTTGTTAGAGTCAGCCTAAAAAGTACTGAAATAGTCAAAAAATAAAGTAACGAAAATGAGTCAAAAAGAAGGGGCATGAAAAAGACAATTAATAAAGGAATGAAAATTAATTTACTTTCTAATGCTAAATAAACGAGATAAAAAGTACATGTTAAGTTAAAATTAGTTTGTCCTGCAATTTTAGATGTTCCGCTGCGGTATGACTTGGATAATTATCTATTTGTCCTATGTTTCTTTTATTTTATCCGAATCAAATTTTTGAAGAAATTTATAGAATTAAATAACACGGATCTATTAAGCACTTATACATATGTACATAATTGTAGTCGCGTAAAGGCTTTAAAACTGGGCATAAAAACATAACTCCACGATACTAGGAGGATTGTGTTGCATTGCATCATTAGAAAACCTGCTTACCATTAACATATTATGTCTTACCTTAAGCAAGCTCTTAATATAGTATTGAACTGTTTGGAAAAATGATTAACCGCAGTTACCTGTTTTAAATTCAAAATAGAACTTTCTAGAAAATATTGATCGACGTAATTTTATTTGCTTTGTATTTTATATATTTTTCGTTCCCTTTTCAGTTGTCTTCTTCGTTCCCTTTTTAATTGACTACTTGGTTACCTTTTCGGTTGACTCTGACACCGTCGCCGACTCCGTGGCAAAAAAGGAGATGATTATAGCAGCCGTTACTTGTTATGCGAGGAAGTCCTCGTCGTCCTCGGTCTCCCCGAAATCATCCTCTGGTGAGGACTTTGATCCGAGCGGCTCTCCAGCACGGATGAGCTGCAGGTCCTGAAGCCCGCAAGCGATTCCCCTGTTGCCGTTCGAGTTGAAGGCATAGAAGGTTATCGCCGCCCTTCCGTATACGCCTGGGTACACGAGACTGCGGTCAAGAATAGGTTCACAGGCCTTGTCAACGATGCCGGGTGCCGTGGCGCTGTTTGCGTTTATGAACCAGGCATTGGCATAAGCTTCATCGTCGGGTCTCTCGATATCGCCGTCGCGGAGCGGTCCCCTCGATGATAACCGACCACAGCTTCTTCGAGGACACGAAGGGACAGAGGAAGATGAAGGCGGAGGACGTGACGGAGCTTGTGTTCAGCTCGCTTGAGCTGACGGCGAAGGTCGTCGATGAGTACACTTCAAGGGCTTTTCGTTCCCGCCGGAGGATGCAAGGCTGAAATCGCCAGTCTCTCCGGCTCCATCTTCAGGGGACAGCGAAGCCGTGTGATAATGGAGGAATGCGGGAGATGGCTGATGTACCTGACGGATGTCTTCCTCCCAATAGTGGACAGCGAGACTGGGGACTGGAGGCATCTGCCCTTCCCCGGCTCCGTCATGGACCAGCCCTACATGACCATGCAGATCCTGATGCTCATGCAGCTGAACTTCAGAAAGCATTTATCAGAGAAAGCTGAGAGCATCAGGATGAAAGTGAAACATTAGAAACTGGCATCCCAGAGTCTCCAATAGGTGTCAGTACCGTACAAAGAATCACTTTTATCAATATAATCGATGGCCTGTTTTCCTTCATGATTTCGATCTGTGGCATCCGCTCCAGCATCAAGCAGAATCCTGATAATATCGGAGCTGCTGTTTAAGGAAGTAGCAAGAAGTAGAGGCGTATTGCCATAAACATCCCTTGCATTCACATCAGCTCCGAGTTCAAGCAGAATCCTGAGAATATCAGGATTTCCACCAGAAACTGCATACATCAGAGGTGTCTGACCATTCCTACTCCTGGCTTTTATATTCTTGTCTCCGGCTTCAACCACAATTCTGAAAATATCAGAGTTGCCACCACCAGCCGCATACATCAGAAGCGTCTGACCATCATCATCTCTTGCCTCCACATCAGCTCCAGCTTCAAGCAGAGCCCTGATTACATCAGGGTTACTAGCATAGACAGCCGCATGCATAAGAGGAGTCTCTACATATATATCCCTTGCCTCCACGTCAGTTCCAGCTTCAAGCAGAGCCCTAATTACATCGGAATTGTTGTTGGAGACAGCATGCCACAGACATGTCCTATCACTATTATCTCTTGCCTCAATATCAGCCCCAGCTTTGAGCAAAGCTTTAATGACATTGGCATTACTGTAATAGGCGGCATACATTAGAGGAGTCCAGCCTTGAATATCCCTTGCATTCACATCCGCTCCAGCTTCGAGTAGAACCACGGTTATATCCAGATTAGGATTAGTAGAAATAGCATACATCAGAGCCGTCTGATCTTTGTTATTTCTTGCATTTACATCCGCTCCAGCTTTGAGCAGAACTCTGATGACATCAGGATTACTTGTAAAGTAAGCGGCACGCATCAAAGCTGTCAAATCACTATCACTCCTTGCATTCACATCTGCTCCGGCTTCAAGCAAAAATCTAACAAGATCGGGATTATCATTGGAAGAAGCATACATAAGAGGAGTTCTGCCGTCAGCATCTCTTACATCAACATCCACCCCATTCCTAATCAGTGATTGGACCTCATCAAGGTTATCATCCGATATCGCCACCTCATATAGAGAACAACCATCAACTACTGCATACAGAGGAATGGTAACAACCATTAATGCTATTAGTATGAAGCAGATAGCTTTCAACGACCGTCTCAAAAACATAGTTTTTCCCGTATTCAAATCATAAATGCAAATACAGAAAAAAACAAGGAGACCCCCATGCCCACACAGGCAAAAGTCATAATCAAGGGCGAGAACAACAGCTCGTCCGCGGTAAAGTCCGCCTCAAACGACCTCAGCGCACTCAAAGGCTCCGTAGATAAGATAGGCTCCACCCTCAAGACGGCGTTCTCCGTCACAGCCATCACGGCCTCCATCAAGGCCAGTTTTCAATGATACCGCACAGAAGTCACTAACAAAACCGTTCGAGAAATCTAAGATATGCTAGACTGTTTACAATCGCTAAGGTATTGTAGTCAAAACAAAGGATATAAATATATTTCTCTCATGGTAAACAACAATCATTTTAATGGTTACTATCAATAGCTTTACTACATATTTTTCCTTTAAGACTGACTGACAGCCTAATACTTTCAGGTAGTTTTTTCCTATGTAATCAATGGGATTACATGTTTCAGCTTTTCGATATCGTAACCCAGTTATCTAAGAACTTGTAGTTTTTTTTGAATGAATTTAAATATCGCGTATCTTAAGAATCAAGGGACTACATCATATTTTCAACATCATTGAATTTTCTGCTGAGATTCAACGGATCTTCTGATTCCTTGAGTCTATCCTTTATCACCTGGTCTAAAGAAGGAGCTTTGATATTAAAAGGTATGCTTCTAGTGTTGATACAGGCCTTAATAAAGATGTTCAAGGCTCCTGAAAAGGTAAGTCCCATTGAATCAAACAACTCCTGAGCCAGCTCCTTATCTTTTTCATCTATTTTAAAAGTTACTGTATTTGTCATTATTTTTTACATCCTTTGTAAATATACAAGTAATACTTTTAGATTATTTTAGCAATGCTTATTTGCTTTTATCTTTATTCTAATGCAAGCACTCGCTTTTATAAGCGGTGGGTTTTGACTATGGAGTTTAATCTCTTATTTGATAACCTTTATAATTGACATTCTCAGCTTAACGCCCTTATTCTTGTAACTATCTAATATTGAGGCTTTTCCACACGCTTAGAGTTTCACGTACTTCTTCTTAATGCTTAGTCTGCAAACTGCTTACATTCATTGCCTTCTTTCCTAATCTCATGATGAAAAGTGAATATAGATTATTTTCAAAAATCTAAGGAGAAGTCCTTCTGTAAAAAATCCACAAGAAGTGACGAATTATAAACATTTTGCCACAATTTTAATTTATTACATGGTAAATAGTTATTTTCATACCATGATAATAGAACTAATAAAAATAATACGTATACCAGTTTTAAAGATTTTTCACTGGCTCGATTTTGGCACGAAAAAATCGAAATAATAGCAATAACTGACATAAAATAAAAAAATCGTCATAAAACAAGTGATTGTTTTACAACGATTTTCTTATTATATATAAATTTAAATCATTCCCACTCTATCGTTCCTGGTGGCTTACTCGTAATGTCATAAAGGACTCTATTGACTCCTTTTACTTCATTACAGATGCGGGATGCACATCTCTGCATCACATCATATGGCATTCTGTACCAGTCTGCTGTCATTGCATCCTCACTAGTTACGGCACGGAGCGTACATACCTCACGATATGTTCTCTCATCCCCCTGTACTCCTACACTCTTTACAGGAAGAAGATCTGCAAGAGCTTGCCAGATTTTGTCATATAATCCAGCCCTCCTTATCTCTTCTATGAAGATTGCATCCACATCACGAAGTGTATCGAGTCTCTCTTTAGTAACTTCTCCTATACATCTTACCCCGAGACCAGGGCCAGGGAAAGGATGACGGTTGACAAGCTCATCAGGAAGTCCTAGCTCCTTTCCAAGTGCCCTAACCTCATCCTTGAAGAGCTCTTTAAGCGGCTCTAAAAGCTGCCATTTGAGGTCTTCAGGAAGTCCTCCTACGTTATGATGACTCTTAATCGTACTAGATGGACCGCCGAATGCACTTCTGGATTCAATTACATCCGGGTAAAGCGTTCCCTGCGCAAGAAAAGATATCTCTCCACATTTTCTTGCCTCTGAATAGAAAGTATCGACAAAAAGCTTTCCTATTATCTTTCTCTTTGCCTCTGGCTCTGTCACTCCTTTCAATGCATCAAGGAAGTCCTTTTCTGCATCAGCATAGTGAAGATTCATACTGAAGTTCTTTCCAAAGAGTTCAAGTACATTTTCCGCTTCATTCTTTCGAAGCATTCCATTGTTTACAAAGACACATACGAGCTGGTCGCCTATCGCCTTATGGATGAGGACTGCGGCAACGGACGAATCAACTCCTCCTGAAAGGCCGCAGAGAACCCTTTTATCCCCTACCGTCTTTCTTATATCCTCAATGGCATCGTTGATGAACGAGCCCATATTCCAGTCTGCCCTACAGCCACAGATATCGAGGACGAAGTTTCTTATCATTCTCGTTCCATCAAGTGAGTGCACGACCTCAGGATGGAACTGTACCCCATAGAACTTCCTTTGAGCATCCTCTACAACTGTATAAGGGCAGTTAGGGGTATTTGCAACCAAAGTAAATCCCGGTGCCATAGCAGAGACAGAATCCCCATGGCTCATCCATACCTGACTGTTCTGAGCAACGCCCTTTAAAAGAGCGGAAGCCTTCTCTATATTTATATTGGCAAGCCCGTACTCCTTCTTCTCAGGGCAATCAACTGTACCCCCAAGCATCAAGGACATTACCTGAAGCCCATAACAGATTCCTAAGACGGGAACTCCGAGTGTAAAAATCTTCTCATCTGGACGGGGTGAACCTTCGGTCTTAACAGATGCAGGACCGCCGGAGAAGATTATACCCTTTACATTCATTTTCCTTATCTCATCTGCAGGGGTATTAAAAGGAACTATCTGCGAATATACACC
The DNA here is from genome assembly GCA_944390015.1 of uncultured Spirochaetaceae bacterium. Taxonomy (GTDB): domain Bacteria; phylum Spirochaetota; class Spirochaetia; order Sphaerochaetales; family Sphaerochaetaceae; genus Ornithospirochaeta. The sequence goes on along the minus strand of CALXOL010000004.1, from coordinate 143,510 downwards.
GCACTCCCTCACACGACGAGCAATAAGCTGACTGTACTGGGCTCCGAAATCGAGTACGACAACTGAGTCATGATTAGCTAGTGCCACCATCTTCCTCCAAAATTTTGATACTCAACTATACAAATTTTAAATGAGAAAAAATAGTCCCTCGGAAGAAAAATCCGAGGGATTCAAGCATTAATCCTCACTGACACCTAACAATCTTACACGGCCGGGATCGAAGTCAACGGATACCTCCTCTCCTTCACCATAGACCTTCTTGACCTTAGGATCGTCTATCTCGACAAGAACCTCGCCGAAATCCGTCTCCAGGAATGTTTCAATACTGTTTCCTAGATATACATTGAGTTTTACTTTAGCATCGAACTTCCCCTCTCCCTTATCCACAAGTCTCAGGCTCTCAGGACGTGCCATGATAACGGCATCATCTCCCGCCTTGACATCAGGGGCCGCACTATGAACATCAACCTCTCTTCCATCAAGAAGTGTTTTGAACTTACCATTATCTTCGCTGGTTACCTTAACAGGGAAGAACGCCGCCTTTCCTACAAAGCCCGCAACGAAACGGGAGTTCGGCTGTTCATATATCTCACTCGGCTTTCCAATCTGACGGACAAAGCCATCCTTCATTACAATAACCCTATCAGAGAGGCTCATGGCCTCAACCCTGTCATGGGTTACATAGATAGCTGTTATTCCAAGGCTCTTCTGGATCTTCTTTATCTCAACCCTCATCTGCTCTCTTAATAGCGCATCAAGGTTTGATAGTGGTTCATCAAACAAGAGAACCTGAGGAGCTACGATGAGAGTACGGGCAAGAGCGACTCTCTGCTGCTGACCGCCGGATAGTTTACTTGGAGCCCTGTCTCCGTAGCCTTCAAGCCCGAGGAGCTTTAACATCTCCTCAACTCTCTCCTTGATCTCCTTCTCATCGACCTTCCTCAGCCTCAGGCCATATGCGACATTATCGAAAACTGTCATATGTGGAAAGAGTCCATACGACTGGAACATCGTTGCTGTATTCCTCTTGTTCGGAGGAAGCATAGTAACATCCTCATTACCGATATAGATCTTTCCTTCCGTTGGAAGCTCAAATCCTGCTACCATCCTGAGCGTGGTGGTCTTGCCACATCCCGATGGGCCAAGAAGCGTTACGAGCTCCCCTGGTTCGATAACGAAATTAGAATCATTAACGGCGATTACATCCGCCTTACCCTTAACGTTTTTAAATCTTTTCGTAACGTGCTCAAGCGTTACTGCAACACTTTTATTTTCCATTTTCACCTCGGAGATATCGTCTTTTGAGTCAGCTTGTCATCCTTTACGAGTGCATTCATCAAGAAGAAAACACCTAGGACTATCGCAATAAGAACGGTAGAGAGAACACTTGCAAGTGAGAAGCGCAGGTTCTCACTGAAATTGAATATGAGAACAGTAAGATGGTTCCAACGGGCACTGATGAGGAATATGATCGCACTTACAGCCGTCATTGAACGCACAAACGTATAGCTCATCGAAGAGATGAACGCCGGGCGTACAAGAGGAAGAACTATGGTTCTGAACACAGTGGTCACATCCGCACCGAGATCGGAAGCAGCCTCTTCGATTGCCGGATCTATCTGATGAAGCGCGGTAATACCGTTTTCCACACCTACAGGAAGCTCTCTTATGACATAGTTGATTACAATAATAGCACCCGTTCCAACAAGAAGAATCGGAGGCTTATTGAATGCTAGGATGTAAGCAATACCGATAAGGGTTCCAGGGATTGCATACGGTGTCATTATAAGCATCTCAAGAATCCTCTTACCCGGGAATTTCTTTCTGACGATAAGCATCGCAGCGACCATTGCGAGAATTCCCGCAATCGGCGTCGCAATTCCTGCCAGAAGCACTGTATCCCTGATACTCGTCCAACCACGGCTAAGAGCCTCTCCCCAGTTATCTAGAGTGAACGAATAGTCTATACCCCAGTTGCGTACGAAGCATCCAGCGAAGATTGTAAGATAGAGACAAAGGATGAAACCCATGATCGCCCACGCAAGAGCTGTAAGGGTCCTTCTAACCGGTGCATTCGTAAGTTCCGTAAGATTCGTATTGGGCTTTCCTGTAACCGTTACGAAGCTCTTCTTCGATACCCAGAAGCGCTGGGCAAGGAATGCAGTGAGGGTTGGAAGCAGAAGGAGGAAGGAAAGCGCAGATCCCGCACCAAGGTTGTTCCTTCCTGTTACTATCATGTATGCCTCAGTCGAAAGAACCCTGTAGTCCCCTGAAAGAAGGAGAGGGTTTGCAAAATCAGCAAGGGAATTGGTGAATACAAGAAGCCAGGCTGAAAGTATTCCAGGCATTGCAAGAGGAAGAGTAATCGTCCTGAATGTCTGGAATCTCGTAGCACTTAAGTCCAGAGCGACCTCCTCCACTGTCGAATCAATCTGCTTAAGTACCCCGCTTATTGTCATGAAGGCAATCGGGAACATTCCGATTGTCTCGACTATGACAAGACCGCCAAGGCCATAGATCGACGTATTGAGATGCAGAAGCTGTTTCGTAATCAGTCCATTATTTCCGAAAAGAAGGATAATGGATAGAGAAAGTGAGAACGGAGGGGAGATCATGGGCATGGTTGCCAACGTCGTCATAAGCTTCTTCTGCTTAAAGCTTGTTCTCTCTATCAGGAATGCAAATAGGAATCCGACTAATGTCGAACTCGTAGCCGTAAGTATTCCAAGTTTCAAAGATCCCCAGAGGGCTTGCAGGTATGTCGGAGAAAGACAGGCTTTCCAAGTATCAAAACTCAAATGCCCATTTACGAGGAATGAAAGTCTTACCGCTTCAAAAAGCGGGAATGCCACAAATAGTGCCACAATGACGAAAAGAGCAAGCACCAAGAATCCCGTCATAGGATCACGTGTGAACATTATGATGAAACTGACTATTATAAATGCGGCAGAGAGCATTACAAGAAGTGTTCTTAACAAGCTCTCAAATCCAGTAGCTGCTATTTCTGGGACTGCTATCATGATGGCGCCTGATGCCTGATAGCCAGTCTCATCCACTATAGGGATAAAGTACAGAATACTGTTTTCCGCAGTAGAGACAGTATCATCAGGATCCAGTGAATAATCCACCTGATAAGTCGTATTCATCCTCATCGGGACAAGGTAATAACAGCTGTCGGTAGCTTCAATGAATGCGGGAGTCGAGGCATTTGCATTGAACAGGTCAAGCAATGGCTGACTGCCTAAAGAAGCTACGAAATTAAAAGTATCGAAATCGTACTTCAAATAAGCACTTCTGGCTCCTGGTATCATCTCTGACACGCTGTCAAGCCATGTACCAAGCTCCTCATCGCTTGCACCGTCCTCTGGATTGGTCTGCGCAAAAAGCTCTATCTCATTGAAATTACGCTCTTCCACATACTCCTCGAAACTCGTGGAGAGCTGACTATATATCCAGATTATGGCAGCAAGGAATATCACTACTAGAGCCAGGAACTGTATGATTCTTTTTTTCGTGAACATTTAATATCCTTAGTTGCTTTTCTTAAAATAAGGCCTGCCCTTCAGGAACAGGCCTTACTGATATTATTTCTTAATCCTTAATTACCGCGCTTGTTACCAATCTCGGTTGTCCACCAGTCAAGGAGTCTCTCCTTATTAGCGGCATCTCCGTCCCATGCGAAATCCTGCTTTACGGTCTTGATCTCGTCGATTGAGAGAGCATCAGGATGCTTTGCCGCACCTTCTGCTACAAGAACTACATACCACTGAGTGAAGATCTCCTGGGCATCGGCATCGCTGATAATCCAGTCATAGAGTCTTCTTGCGTTAACAGCATCCGGGCCACCCTTTACGAGAGACATTGAAGCCAGCTCATATCCAGTTCCCTCACTTGGAGCTGTGATCTCAACATTAGCACCTTCAACTTTGAGTTTTACCTGGTCATGTGCATATCCGATAGCAATTGGGATTTCTCCTGTTGCTACGCTCTTTCCAGGGGCTGAGCCACTTCTGGTATACTGGTCGATATTAGCATCGAGCCTCTTCATGTAATCCATCATAGCATCCTCATCTTCATTGAAGATATAACGGATTGTCGTGATTACGTTGTAAGCCGTTCCAGAAGAGTTCGGGTTAGCCATGCGGATATATCCCTTGTATTCAGGCTTTGTAAGATCTTCCCATGAGTGAGGAACAGCAAGCCCAAGCTCCGCAGCCCTGTCAAGGTTCGTTACAAATGTAAGAGGTCCTACATAAAGACCGATCCAGTAGTTGTCTGGATCCTTGAATTCTGCAGGTGTCTTTGCGCTATAACGTGAGATATAAGGTGTCGTAAGGCCCTTACTCTTTGCCGTGATATGATCAAGTCCTACTCCTCCAACCCAGATGGAAGCCTGAGGATTCGCACTTTCCGCTTCAAGACGTGCAACGCACTCACCACCAGAGAGACGTACGAAATTTACATGGATTCCCGTCTCCTCCTCAAAGCGTGCGAAAAGCGCAGCAGCCAGAGGTTCCTCAAGTGTAGTATATGCGTTGACACTACCTGTCGCAGCGAAAACCAATGATGCAGAAAGAAGCACCATTAACAGAACTAAAAGCTTTTTCATAGTTCAAACCTACTCCTTTTGTTTATTTTTCATACTTATTTTACTCTGCGATGGAGAATCCCGTAAAGAAAATTTTACAGAAAATTAACTCCGGTCTATAGAAGATAAACTTATAAAACCTCTTAACAAAACAGCTTTTTTTTATTATATTTGATTCAATACGCAGCAGTCATATAGTGGTTATTATCCGAGCTTCCCAAGCTCGTGATGGGGGTTCGATTCCCCTCTGCTGCTTTTCAGCACCCCTTAAAAGGGGTGTTTTTATTTCGAACCAATCGTCCCTCATCTGCCCTTCGCTCATTAATTCATCAGTGAACTACCTTTATCCTGCAACGCACTACTAGGAGCATGAAGATGGAGAGTAAGTCACTATTTTGGGATTCTTCTGTGATACACGTTGTCTCTCTTGACTGTTTATTATTTGATATTATATATTTTTATTATCTTTTTACCGCACAGAGATCAGTGCAAGGAATAAAACAGAAAGTGGACGAAGGCCCTGGTAGTAATACCAAAGTAAACGATTCTGACGTACCTTATCACTTGCGTAGATTCGTTAATGCAAAACTACTCCTCTGATTCCTGATTCTAGGACAGGACAGAAAAACTAAAAAAATTCAGAGGAGATAAAATGGAAACGGTTGTATCAATACCTAGACAGATACTAGTACAGGCAATACTTATATTATTAAATGCATTTTTCGCATCTGCGGAGATTGCCGTAATTTCACTAAATCACAATAAGCTCAAGAAGCAGGCGGAAGAGGGAGATAGGAAATCATCGATCCTTCTAAAGATGGTTGAGAATCCTTCAAACTTCCTTTCTACAATTCAGATTGGAATCACACTTGCAGGATTCTTAGGCTCAGCTCTCGCTGCGGATACACTCGCTGAGGAGCTGACAAAAGTGTTCATCTCTTGGGGTGCCACGATACCTTATAATACGCTCAATACGATTTCCGTATTCATAATCACTATCATAATATCGTTCTTCACCCTCATTTTCGGGGAGCTTGTTCCCAAGCGCATAGCACAGCAGAAAGCAGAAGGTGTCGCACGTTTCTGCTGCAGCGTACTTAACGTACTTTCAAAGATAATGCGTCCGGTAATCTGGCTCCTATCGTTCTGCACGAACACGGTACTCAGACTATTCAGATTCAAAGCCAATGCGGAGGAGGAGCCGGCGACAGAGGAGGATATCCGCCTCATGGTCGATGCAAGCGGTGAGTCAGGATCCATCGAAGAGGATGAGAAGGAATGGATTCAGAACGTTTTTGAACTCAATGACACACTTGTATCGGAAATAATGACCCGTGTAAGTGACATCTGGGCTGTCCAGATCAATATGACGAATGCGGAAATCCTATCTCTTATAAAAGAGAGCGGACGCTCAAGATTTCCCGTCTATGATGAGGATCTCAATGACATAAAAGGAATCCTCAATGTCAGAGATTTCCTTCTATCCCTCACCGATGATAGAGTAAAGAAGGTTTCAGATCTCATGAGACCGGCTTATTTCGTCCCGGACACCATCAGGGCGGACAAACTCTTTTCAGATATGCAGGGCAAGAAGCAGCACATAGCAATCTGTGTCGATGAATACGGACAGACAAGCGGACTCATCTCTCTTGAGGATCTTCTCGAAGAGGTCGTTGGAAACATCTATGATGAGTTCGACGAGCAGGAAGAGGAGGAGCTTGTAAAGGTCTCCGATAACCTATGGAAAGTGTCAGGAACCCTCCCTGTCGAAGATCTTGAAGAGGCTCTCGACATGGATCTTCCAAATGAAGAACTCGATTTCGATACAGTCGGAGGAATGGTATTCTCTTGTCTTAATGAAATTCCGAAAGACGGTTCTGATTTCGAAGTCGAAGTATTCGGTCTTAAAGTACATGTGACTAAGATTGAGGATAAGAGGATCGTCGAAGCCTATATCAGCAAACTCAGTCCAGAGGAAATGGAAGAGGAAGAAGATAAGGAAAAAGAGAAGGAGAAGAAAGAAGACTGACCTCCTACTCTACCAGTTGAAGTACAAGCCCTCGGATAAGAGTCCTGAGGGCTTTTTCAAAATCTGGTATCGAATCACAATGGAGCATCAGGAAAAATATGGAATTGAATGCAGCGTTGAATGCTGAGACGTCATCCTCGTCATCGATTGAAAAGTAATCCAGTATGCGTGTAATGAATTCCGTCCTGGAAATCTCCAGCCTTTTCCTCTCCTCATCTTTTAGATTACGCATGACCAGGCTAAGCTGATTATCATCAAGGAATCTATAAAGCCCGCTTTCATAGAAGGAGATTGCCATCTGATAGAAGATGGTTGTCAGACTTGTCACTATATGATTCTCATCGAGTGCCTCCAAAAGCTCAAGGTACTTCTCCTCCTCTTCCCTAGTAAATGACACGAGAGCATCAAGAAAAAGGCTCTCCTTATTTTCATAAAAGAGATAGAAAGTACCTTTTGGTATGTTCACTATTCTCACAAGCTCATCCACAGTAGTATGCCTTACCCCGTATTTTCTCAGGCAGAGGCAGGAAGCCGCTCTGAGTTCCCTTCTGATATTGTTCTTTTCCACTTCAGTATAAGTCTTCGGCATATTTCCCTCTTTTTGACTAATTTTGATTATATAGTCAGCAAAAGGGTATTTTCAATGGTTTTTTTAGCGAAAAAAAGCTTTTTAAAATGATTTTTTTATTTGACTGGAGGAAGAAACAGGGCATAGACTAGATTCATAAGCAAAATAAGGAGAAACAAATGAGTGCAGTTGTATTGAAAAATATCTGCAAGATCTACGATGGCGGTGTTAAGGCTGTTGACAACGTTAATATCGACATTGAAGATCAGGAATTCGTTGTTCTCGTAGGCCCTTCAGGATGTGGAAAGTCTACAACACTCAGAATGGTTGCTGGACTTGAGGACATCTCTTCAGGAGAGCTCTACATCGATGGAAAGCTCATGAACGACGTTCCACCAAAAGATAGAGATATCGCCATGGTATTCCAGAACTATGCTCTCTATCCTCACATGACCGTTTACGATAACATGGCATTCGGTCTTAAGATCCGCAAGTTCCCTAAGGATCAGATTGATCAGCGCGTTAGGGAAGCTGCTAAGATTCTCGACATCGAGATGCTCCTCGACAGAAAGCCAAAGGCTCTCTCTGGTGGACAGAGACAGCGTGTTGCTGTAGGAAGAGCTATCGTTCGCCAGCCAAAGGTATTCCTTTTTGACGAGCCTCTTTCAAACCTCGATGCTAAGCTCCGTGTTCAGATGAGAGCTGAGATCTCCGCACTCCACCACCGCTTAAAGGCAACAATGATCTACGTTACCCACGACCAGGTAGAAGCTCTTACAATGGCTGACAAGATCGTTGTTATGAAGCTTGGTGTAATCCAGCAGATCGGCGGACCACTTGACCTCTATAACGAGCCAGATAACAAGTTCGTAGCAGGATTCATCGGTTCACCTCCTATGAACTTCCTCACTATGACAGTAAAGAAGGAAGCTGACGGCACATATGTTGAAGAGGGCACATTCCGCCTCAAGGTAACAGATGAGCAGGCTAAGTTCTTACAGCCATATGAAGGAAAGGATGTAACCTTCGGTATCAGACCTGAGGATGTTGAGTTCTCTCACACAGCTGTTGATGGAAAGACTATCGATGGTGCTGTAAACGTTGTCGAGCCACTTGGATCTGAGACTCAGGTTCACGTTGCAACAAGCAAGGCAAACGTTGTTGGAAAGATTGAACCATCAATCACTCCAAAAGTAGGTGAAAAGGTTTCTCTCGTTGTTGCTATGGAGAAGGCAAGATTCTTCGACGCAGAGACAGAGATGAGAATCCGCTAAGCTTATATTATCATCCATTGAGGACGGATAGGAGGAATCCTATCCGTTTTCTTTTTAAAAGAAAAACGGCAGACATGAAGCCTGCCGCATAATACGAATTCCCCTATGCTATTTGAATAGCGCATCATATACGATTTTAACCGCTTTTTCCTTATCCTCATCTCTTATTCCGAAAGAATAAGATACGTCACTTGCTCCATAGTTGAGGAAACTTACAGGAATCGAAGCATCAGATAGGGCCTTCGCGGCTTTTATGTAAGATCCATCGTCGGCTATTGAAGAACCGACAACACCCAAAATAGCGTGCCCGGAATCCACCGAGACCTCATCCAGTTCAAACTCGCTTTTCAGTCTCTCGCACATCGCATCCAAAATGCTCTCAGATGCCATCTTTGTATCATAGAACCAGACAATAGAATCAATTCCGAAAAGAGAGAATGAAGGCCGGATGCCGAAAATATGGAGCATTGTGAGAAGCGCATGGCGCATCCCCTGCTTCTTAAAAAGCATGAGCTTGCGTATCTTTATTCTTGAAAGCCCACCCTTCGCAGATACTCCTGCGAGTTTTTTCTCCTCACATGTCGGCATGATGAGGGTTCCCCTATCTTCAGGCCTGTTCGTATTCTTTATGTTGATTGGGATACCGGACTTTACAACAGGAGCAATCGCCTCCTCATGGAATACGGATGCCCCGTAATCGGAAAGCTCCCTGACCTCGTTATAGCTGATGGTATCTATTACCCTCGCATGCTCTACAATACTAGGATCCGCACTTAAGAACCCGGAAACATCCGTCCAGTTCTCATAAACATCGGCATTGACAGCCCTGGAGACCACACTGCCTGTAATATCAGAACCACCACGCGTAAATGTCTTTATCACACCGTCTTTTGTCGAACCATAGAAACCTGGGAATACGAATTTCTTCTTTTTAGAATTATCCACGAGCATATGGATCTTATCGTAGCTGAAAGGATTGACCGTGCCATCCGAGTTTATGACTATCGAATCGGCCGCATCTATAAATTCAAAATTTAAATACTGACTGATCAGGAATGCAGAGAGATACTCTCCCCTGCTTGCGGCATAATCTGCGCCACGTCCCGCATCTATCAATTGCCTTATCTCCTCAAGCTGCATGATAAGAGGTTTCTTCTCGATTTTCAGTTCATCTGCGATTGAAATAAACCTTTCCTGGATTATTGCGAAGATTTCCTTGCAGCTTCCACCCTTCTGCACGGCTTCGTTGCATCTATAGAGGAGATCCGTGATTTTCTCATCTTCCCTGTTCCTCTTTCCCGGAGCTGAAACTATAACGATGCTCCTGTTCTCATCTGCATCAAGAATCGCTTTTACCTTCTTAATCTGTGCGGCATCCGCAACACTGGAACCTCCGAACTTACAAACCGTCATCATTCTTTCTCCTCTACTTTGGTTGATTCTATTTAATTTCATGTTCCTTTTTCAAGACATCTTAGTATTTAGCTATGAGTTAACCACTTACTACAAAAAAATAACGTTTTGTTATATTGACAGATTTTTACAGCTCAGCCAAAATACACAGTTATGTCAGAAAGGGAAGAAATTGGAAACAAAGGTAATATAATGGGTTATGAGCCTATCGGGAAGCTCATAATGAAAATCAGTCTTCCAATCATGATAAGTATGCTCGTACAGGCACTTTACAACATCGTAGACAGCATATTCGTATCATGGCTCAGTGAGGAAGCTCTTACCGCTGTAACTCTTGCTTATCCCCTACAGAATCTGATGATAGCATTCTCAGTAGGAACCGCAGTCGGAGTTAACAGCCTTCTAAGCAGAAGACTGGGAGAAGGAAAAGTAGAAGAAGCGGATAAGGCTGGAAGAAACGGCGTATTTCTTGCATTCATGACATGGCTTGGGTTTGCCCTTTTCGCATTCATATTCGCCCGACCATTCCTCGCGCTGTTTACAGAAGACCCTGAGCTACTATCAATGTCCTTGGTATATGCGAGAATCTGTCTGATTGCATCCGGAGGAATCTTCATCGAGGTCACATGCGAGAGAATCATGCAGGCAACCGGTGATTCATTCCACCCCATGATAACCCAGACTGTCGGCGCAATTGCAAACATCATCCTTGATCCTATTTTCATCTTCACGCTGAAGATGGGAGTCGCAGGTGCCGCAATAGCCACTGTAATAGGACAGATACTGGCTGCTGTCCTGGCTGTTTATTATATTAAGAGGAACAAGCATATAGATCTTAGCATGAAAGGTTTCAAGCCCGAAGGATATGTCATAAAGGAAATTTATGCCGTAGGTGTACCGACTATCATAACGAACAGTATCTCTACTGTCATGGTAAGTGCCCTAAACGGCATTCTGATTGCCTTCAGCACGACTGCGATATCAGTTTTTGGTATTTACTTCAAGCTACAGAGTTTCGTATTCATGCCTATCTTTGGTCTGTCTGCAGGTATGATACCTATCATAGGATTCAATTACGGTGCTAAAAACCGCCATAGGATCACAGATACGGTAAGAAAAGGCGCCATCATATCTTTCTCAATAATGTTCGCAGGTTTCCTTATCTTCCAGTTCCTGCCTCAGATTCTTCTAGGCATGTTCAACTCCTCTGCGGAGATGAATGCCATCGGCATCCCTGCCCTGAGAATAATATCATACTGTTTCCTTCCCGCAAGCATATCAATCGCGCTTGGCGCTGCATTCCAGGGAACCGGTATCGGAGTATACACCATGATAACTTCAATTCTCAGACAGCTTGGAATACTTGTCCCTGCTGCATTCATCATGAGTAAGATCTGGGGGATAAGCGGTGCATGGGGAGCTTTCGTAGTTGCGGATATCGTAGGACTAGCTCTTTCAATCGTCTTCTATCTGAGGGTCTATAATACGAAGATAAAACCGTTAGAGGAAAAATAAATATTTGTTATTATAAAAATAACCCCTTACAATTAGAGCATATGGATGTTAATTTAAGGGGTTTATTTATGAAGAGAATACTAATCGTCTTATTAATAACATTAATCGCACTCACATCTTTAAGCGCAAAGAGCTATGTAGGTCTCTCCTTATCTCCATATTTTGAATTTGGATCCGGTGCTTGGACGGGAAAAAGTGGAGATGATAATTGGGCTCATAATGAGGAAAGTTTTGCTTTCGCAGGTGAGCTACGCCTGGATGTAGGGCTATATAAGACCTGGGACAAGCACTCTCTTGGCATTGAGATTGGAACTGGATTCGGACTTCCTATTATCCATAAGAACAAAGCAGAAGAAGCCAATCCCTACGTAAACGACATACCTCTATATACTTATGCGCTTTTCCCGTACCTGGCATTGTCCTATGTTTATGCCCCGACAGAAAGATTCTCATTCGGAGTTGCACTTGGAATTGAATCAACAGTAGGATGGCTCAATGAGAAGGTAAAAGGCGTTGGAAGAGCTGAAGGTAACGCATATGATTTATATAAGTATTTTATCGACATCCCGATGATGTACAGTTTTACGGATGACTGGGCATTGAGATTCGGCGTCTCAGCATCAATGACACCAATCATCATACCTGAGATTTACGATAGAACCATTTATGATAACAATGGAAATAGCGTTTACAGCTCCTCATCGGTTATATCAATGGTATACCGCATCAAACCATATATAGGAGCTGCATACACATTCTAACTGCTATTAATATTTTCTTTAATCGCCTCTTATGCTATTTTCTGCATAAGAGGTTTTTTATGGCTGAAATAGAAGTCAGGAATCTGTACAAGGAGTATACAGGGGCTAATGGAACCGTGCATGCGGTTAAAAACGCATCTCTTACAGTGAAAAACGGGGAGGTCGTTGTTATAATCGGGCCCTCTGGAAGTGGGAAATCAACACTCTTAAGATGCGTGAATAAGCTTGAAACCCCTACAAGCGGACACATTTACATAGATGGGGAGGATATCACAAACCCCAAGACCGATATCAGGAAAATAAGGGAAGAAGTCGGCATGGTATTCCAATCATTTAACCTGTTTCCGCACCTTACTGTTCTTGAGAATATCACACTCAGCCCAAGAAAAGTTAAGCATATGGGTAAAGAAGATGCCGAAAGACTTGCATTGGAGCTTTTGAGAAGAGTCGGACTTGAAGATAAGGCCTCAGTTCACCCTGCTGCCCTCTCAGGCGGGCAACAGCAGAGGGTTGCAATAGCAAGGGCTCTTGCCATGCAGCCGAAGGCAATGCTATTTGATGAGCCGACAAGTGCGCTTGATCCTGAGATGATAAAAGAAGTACTGGATGTCATGCTCTCTCTTGCAAAGGATGGAATGACGATGCTTCTCGTCACGCATGAGATGGGATTTGCCCGGGCTGCGGCAGACAAGGTAATATTCATGGATGATGGACAGATAATCGAGGAAGGCACACCCGATGAGATTTTCTCAAATCCTAAGAATGATAGAACCCGGGAGTTTTTAAAACATATCCTTTAAAAAATTGTGGTACGAGATTAATGGCTTTCTAAGGAGCTCTCGTACCACAATATAGCTAAAACAAAGGAACTAAAAGGGAGATATATGTTTGTTTAAGCTAACTTAACATTATCATATTGTTTTTCAGTTATCAAGTATTTTTATTAAAAAATTGGCTCTATACCTTTAAATAAGATATTGAGCCTCATTTTTAGTTAATTTTATTTAACTTTTAAAAAGCTTCCTCAAGGATCTTCAGGATATCATCCTTATCGGCATTTCTCGGGTTTACAATAAGAGCACCATCATTTAATGCTCTTTTTGCTATCTCTTCGAAATCACTTCTTTTCACTCCTCTTTCACTGAGCTTTGTCGCGATAGGAGCACGTGCCTTTATTCTTTCAATGAAAGAGACAACCACATCAATAGCTTTTTCTGCCCTATCCTCGTTTCTCGTCGATGCATAGACATCGGCATTGCTGAGGTAAAGCAACAGGTCGGAATAATCACTATCCGCATAATCCTTGTTATAACGCATGCAGATTGGAAGCAGTATCGTCATTGCCTCTCCATGGGCTACGGAACACACCCCACCGACGCTATGCCCGATTGCATGGACAATGCCAACCATGCTATTTGAGAAAGATGCTCCTGCAATGTATGAAGCTATTGCCATTGCGATTCTGGCATCCTTATCCTTTGGTTTTCTTACTGCATTCTCAAGATTCTCCATGATGAGTTTGATTGCGGTAAGCGCATAGCACTGACTTATCGGATTCTTCTGCAGGCACGAATATGCTTCTATTGCATGCGTAAGTGCATCAAGGCCGGTTAGAGCGGTTATACGTGCCGGCATGGACTCAAGGGCGCGCACATCAAGAACTGCTATATCAGGAAGGAGGAATGAGGATATGAACTCCAGCTTAACCTTCCTCTCTCCGTCTTTTATTACTGCGACGCTTGTCGCCTCGCTGCCTGTTCCGCTTGTGGTGGGAATAGCGGCAAAAGGAACACTCTGTCCCCTGCCGAGCATCTCAGAGCCGACATAGCTCAGAATATTCTTACCACCTTGGCTGATAAGCATCCGAAGCCCCTTAGCAGTATCGATAACAGACCCTCCACCAAGAGCTATGATGCCATCGGCATTATTCTCCCTGTATACTCTCGATATCTCATTCACCTTCTCAATAGAACTATCGAGAGGTATATCCGTATAAATGGCGGATGCCTTCATTCCCCCCTTGCTCAGTGCATCGGTAAGAATTCTAACCGATCCGATCTTTTCCAATGTGGCATCAGATAGAATTATCGGTCTTGATGAGCCAAGAAGCCTCATCTCAGAAGGGATATTCTCCATGGCATAGTCGCCGCAAAGCAGCTTTGCTGAATTAACAAATTCAAAATATGAAGGTACAAACATGATTAAAATCCTAACAGAACCATTCTATATACGCTCAATGAGCTTCTTTCCTTATTGGGAACAGAGCGGAGGATACGTCTTGTCATTATGTGAGGGAAGAGGTACGCCTCAGCGATATCTATTATCCTGACAAGGGTCATCGTATCTGTAATGTCTCCTTTAACGACGATGCGATGTTCAGCATATGCCCTGCTTATTCCCATCATTCCAGTAAAGACGAGGAATGCGGAATCCACGCTCTTAAACTTAAGGTCAAGATCCGAATCCTCTCCTTTCATAGAGAAAACAAGATTACCGTTTTTCTTCATCATGAAAACGGAAGGTCCTCCCTCTGAGAGCGTGATCCTTATGGTAAAACCTTCTTTAAAGGAAGAGAATTCCCTCCTGATTCTACTTTCCTTTACGACAAGAACCTTAAGTGCCCTGTAAAGCACACGGAGAACAACCTTACATGTTATCGTCTTGAATAATGTCTTCATGCTATTTTTATGACACTTTTAGCATTTAATGTCAATAATGACATATAATTAGAAACTGTAATCATAATTTATAAAGAAAAAGGAGGATAGCCACCAGGACATATCCTCCATGCTGCTTCTTTTCTATTATATAAGCTCTGAAAGGTTACTTTTTGTTCACTGTTTTCTTTGAAAATCTTTTATAATTTTCTGAAAAAAGCTAAAAATATATTCGATATGAACAACAATGCGACGATTTGGATCCCCGGATCAAAAAGCCAGACTATCAGAGCTCTGCTCATCGCAGCATTTGCAAAGGGGATAAGTACGATAAAAAACCCACTCATCTCTTCAGACACAAAATCCACCATGGACGCAATTACCGCCCTTGGTGCTTCAATCGAATATGATGAGGCTGAGAACTCTTTGCATGTCGATTCCAGAGCATTAGGCAGTGGATTTGAAAAAATCACTCTGGATCTAGGAAACAGCGGGACCGGTACGTATCTACTGCTCGGCCTGGCTGCATCGCTTGAAAAAGAGATAACGATAACGGGGGATGAGAGCCTCTCTTCGAGACCTATCGGGCCACTTGCGGATGCCTATAGAGCACTTGGTGCCGAGGTTAAGACGAATGGAGATTTTCTTCCTATCACCATAAAAGGCCCTCTAAAAGGGGGAGATGCGGTAATTGAATGCCGAACCAGTCAATACCTATCAAGCCTCCTCCTTGCATCTGCCTTAGCAGAAGGCGATGTGAGGATAAGATGCACACTGCTTTATGAAAAGCCATATGTCACAATCACACTGTCATGGCTGAATAATCAGAATATTGACTACAGTATCAGCAGTGACTATCTGATAAGCTCTGTAAAAGGAAGGCAGTGCTATAAGGCAGGGGCTTTCATGGTCTCAGGAGATTACTCATCGGCTTCTTTCTTCTTCGCCCTTGCCGCAATGAAAAGACAGAGTATAACGGTGCTTGGCCTTGATAGATTGGATGCACAGGGAGATAAGAGAGTACTTGAGATACTAAAGGCCATGGGATGCCAGGTAAAGTGGATCGATAACGGAGTCATGGTAACGGGAACTAAACATCTGAAAGGAGGTGTTTTTGATATAAACGATATTCCTGACGCGCTCCCCATACTCTCTGCCCTTGCGCTTTTTGCAGATGAAGATGTAACGCTGACAAATGTCCCACAGGCAAGGATAAAAGAGACCGATAGGATAAGGGCGATGCACGATGAACTGAGAAAAATCGGGGCAGACATCATAGAAGAGGAAGATGGCCTTATAATTAAAAGTGGAGCAAAACTTCATGGCGCTGAGGTAAAGGGGTACAAGGATCACCGCATAATAATGACATTTGCGATACTTTCCACGATGGTTGATGGAATTCATATTGATGATACCAAGCATGTTGATGTCACCTTCCCTACTTTCTTCACTTTATTAAAAGAAGTCTTAAAGGAGATTGACAGATGATGACGATAGTATATTCAGGGGAGAATACAGAAAAAGAAGCGTCAGATCTCTTTGCTCAGGCATCTTTAATGGATGCAAAGGAGATGATGGAGATTGATTCAAGTTCCGATGTCATCGGCTTTGTAATAAGGCTGAAAGGCGGAATGCTTCCATCTGCAATAGAGCAATACATAAGAGCTGTGCTCTCAAAGAGGGACAATAGCAAAACCGGGTACATATTCGCAATTTTCCTAGGAGATGGCCGCTGGGCCTCTGATGACTTGACTAGGCTTCTTTCAGACCAGGGATGCGCACTCTCATACTACGCCTATATGAGAGAGGAAAATAAGCAAACCATTATTGATGAGATCAATAGAGAGGAGTACAAAATAACTGGAAACGGCTTGTTTTACAGGCTCTTTAAAAGAAAGATAATGACATATGAGGATTAAGATGGAATACGATTTTGATAATATTGTAAACCGCAGAGGAACTGATAGCGTAAAGTGGAATGGGGATGTGATTGAATCCATATGTTCAAATAGGCATGCCGATGCATTCTGGGTTGCTGACATGGATTTTGAAACAGCTCCCAGTATTAAGGAGACGGCTAAGAAAGTGGCAGACCTTGCCCTATTCGGCTACCCAATGGAAAACCCAATTACCAGTATTTTCTCCTCATGGTGTGAAAAAAGGCATGATTGGAAGATTGATGAGTCAAAGTCAGCATTCGTCAGCGGCCTGCTGCACGGTATAGCTCTTGCCATAGACCTGTTTACGAAAGAAGGGGACAAGCTTCTTATACCAAGTCCCACATACCGCCCATTCATGGAGATATCAAAAGATAATGACAGGATTATGCTAGATCTTCCTTTAAGGAAGAGAGGCGATGGTACATTCTATCTCGATAGAAAGGATTTTAAAGCATCCCTTAATGAGGCAGCCTTGGTTCTCTTCTGTTCGCCACATAACCCATCAGGACTCGTTTTCAGTCATGATGACCTCATCTTCATACTCACAGAGGCAAAGAAACAGAATAAGATCGTCATCTCGGATGAGATACATGCCGACCTGACCCATGATGGTGTAAAGCATATCCCGATGGGAAAAGCGAACGAGGAGGTCGGGGCCTCGGTAATAACATTCATGGCACCTTCCAAAACATTCAATCTCGCGGGTGAACATGCTGGATTTGCGGTATTCTCCGACTCCACCATGTTCGATGCATTCACAAGGAAGCAGAGAGCGCTTAGGGTCGTAACACCGGGCTATACGATTAAACAGCTGATGAGCGCTGCATATCTTGAGGCTTATGATTATAACAAGGCCCTTTGCAAATATCTTAAAGATACGGCAAGCGCAATGAAGGAGTATCTTGCATCTGAATGCCCAGCTTTGAAGATAGCAAATGCCGACGCATCGTTTGTCACCTTCATAGACTGCTCCGAGGTATATGATAAGATTGAGAGTAAGGTTCTCTCAGATACGCAGAAATACAAAATCGCAAATGGAGGCGGAATACTCTCAACGTTCTTCGGAGTAGAAGCGGGAGTCTGCATGAACGACGGGACATGGTTCGGCCCTGCGTACAAGCAGTACGTAAGGATAAACTATGGTACGAGCAGAGAACTTACCCTTGATGCTCTCAAGAGAATCGTGAGCGCTATCAAAGCTCTATAATATTACCTGAGCTGTCCCAGAACGGACCAGTTTCCATGCTACGGAGATAAAGCAGCACTCCGTAGCATTTTTTTTCATAAAGGCTCTCCGCGGCTTTCAGATAGGAGACTATCTGCCCCTTATGATAGTCAGGAACCATCTCTCTATCACTCTTATAGTCTATAACCAAATTATAGTCATCCGCAAAGACTACGAGATCAATTGATCCTTCTGCAATCATATCATCATAAGGCATATAGAACCTCACTTCAGAAGAAGATTTTTTTCCCTCTATATTTTTCTTATAGAAACTTGAAGATATAAATTCACCTATAATTCTCTTTCTCTCTTTATTAAGAGCATCAAGTTCTTTAGCACTTAGGGAAGAATTTATATAGTCAGGAGTGCTAACTTTCTTAAAGAACGCATCAAGATCAGTATGTAGAAGAGTTCCAAAATCTGAATAAAGCTTCTTCTTCTCTAAAATATCTTCAACTGCGCCAGCAAAATGACAGAGAGGCTGCCCTTTTTCAGATATCAGATAATTCTCGTCATTTTCATGACTTAGACTCTTTACACCCGCTTTAATTTCTTTGTAATCACCCCTAACTATGGTTTCTTTTTCATAGAATGCATCAAAGGAATTCGGATGTTCCCATTTACTTTCGATCTCAGCTTCGCTTAATGTCTTGAAATATACGCGTTTGATACTGCTATCATCTGATACGGCTTCATCGTACAAGGAGGCAAGCGTTCCATTTCTTATCTTATCGCCTGATGCCACCACGACAAGATGAGTCTCAGCTCTGGTAAGTGCGACGTATAAAAGCCTCTTTGCCTCGGCTCTTTCCCTATGAGAAGTAAATTCATTGAATAGTTTTTTAATTCCACGCTCCATGCTGGTATCTAAAGCAATGAAATCAGGCATTGAGCTATGAAGCAACATTGATAGATTTGGAGAGTGTGGTCTGGAATTAGTTCCAGCAAGGATGACTATCGGGAACTCTAGGCCCTTCGATTTATGGATGTTCATGAGTTTTACTCCACCCATGTTGATTCTTAGCAGTTCGACATCGAGTTTTGATGGACTATCCATACGGTTCTTCAGATATGAAAGGAAATCAAAAACATTCTCTTTTCCCGCCGCTATCTCCCATAAATACTCATAATGTTCCTTATAGGAGGAAAGGCTCATTTTCGATTCTATGTAACTGCTATATCCCCCCTCGTAGTAAAGCCTGTCCAGGATTTTCTCCGCACTCAGCCGCCCTATGTTTTTTTTCAAATCAAGATAGAACTCTCTTGCCTGACGCATCTTCATCTCATCTAAGGCAGAGAATGACTGCGAAATATGGGTAAAGGGCTCCCCTAGAAGCTCATAATCAGAAAAGCTTGAAGAGATCGACAGCAAAGCATGATCGCTTAAACGTACGAATGGCGAGCGGAGAACCGCAATATAACTCCGCTTGTCCATAGGATAAAGAAGCAGAGATATGTATGCCTCCACATCAAAAGCAAGGGCCTCGAGAGTTATGGAATTACTGGATATCACAGTATAAGGGAGGCCTTCACGCCTAAAGACCTTCTCCAACGGCATCTGGCTCTTTCCAGTTCTGTACAATACAGCGATATCGTCATATGTAGCTTTCCTGCTGCCGGAAGATGTAGGTACGGAGAAAGACTCATCGCTTACAATCTGATCGATTAGGGAAGCTATGTACTCCGCTTCATTTTCAGCATCCTTAAGCAGATCCTGCTCCGCATCATCCTCATCTTCCGCATCAGGATCCACCATATTCTCGCTCTTTGCATATATCACCTGCGGATGCACGTTGATATTTCCGTTTCCCGCGAGGATGCTATCAAATGTAGCTTCATATAGAAAGAGATCACGTCCTGCCTCCGAGCTGAAAAAGTCCTCAACAGCAGATGCATACTCACCAAGCCCTTCCTTTGACATTATAGAGGGGAATATCGTATTAAAATGCTCAATCAAACGTGGCTCAGAACGGTAATTCGTCCTCATGCTCAAATATTTTCCGCCTATGGATACAATCTCATTCTTAAGGCTGTTGAAAACGGAGACATCCGCCTTTCTGAAGGCATAAATACTCTGTTTATCATCTCCAACGAAGAAAAGCTTAGTGTTATTAAGATCTCTTTTATCTGGTACCCCTAGCCCATTCACATCACATTTCTCGCTCAGGATATAAAGAAGATCCTTCTGCTCTGAAGAGTTGTCCTGAAACTCATCAATCATTATGTACTTGAACTTCCTCTTATAGTATGAGCGTACTGTTGGATTTTCCTTAAGTATGGTAAGAGCAACGGCAGATATGTCACTGAAAGTAAGCCTTCCTCTTAATCTTTTTTCCCTATTTAATGACGAGACAAAGAGAGAAAACACCTCCATATATGAGAAATCAGAATCCTTGTTGCATCTTAGAGAGTTTAAAAGAGGAATGGCCGGCCTCCACTTCTCTTTTATCACATCCCTAATCAAAGCGAATTTCTTTGCTCTCAGCTGAGTAAGATTAAACTGTGGCAGGTTGCAAGATTCTCCAGATGATAAAAGTGTGCGTATATAAGAGATGGACTGCTCACCACTTGAGAAAAGAAAAGAATCGTCCATATCAGGGCTCTTAAGCGCCTCAATTTCATTCAAAACCGAGTTTGCATACTCTATAAACTTTTTTTCAATCCTAGATAGGAATGATAAGTAAATATTTCTCATTGATTCAGCATCAAAATCAGTAAGAATATTAATTTCCCTGCTAAGAGGAAGAAACAGGTCCGAAGAGACCGTATCCGGGTTATATAGCTTAGAAAGAGGGAGCATCTTATCCTTGTGATTCTCATAAAGAGAGAGGACTATCGATTCAACAAGCTTATCCTCATCATCCTCACTGAGCACCTCAAAATCCCTTGATATCCCGTAACGGGCGCTATCCGTGCGTGCTATCTCATTTGAAAAAGAATCGAGGGTGGAAATATATGCGTTTGCCAGCCCTTGAATCTCCTCTCTGACATCGGGTGCACTCTCTGCAGCTATACTAAGTAGGGAAAAAATCCTCTCATACATCTCAGCTGCCGCTTTTTTGGTGAAAGTAAGCGTCAGGATTTCATCGACTTTTGCCTTTTTCTCCATCACAAGGCGCAAAAATCTATAAGACAGTACGGTCGTCTTACCACTTCCCGCTCCTGCAGATACTACTGTTGCTACATCACTATAGACTACCTGAAGCTGTTCTTTTGAAAGTTTACGGCCTGCCGTGGCCAGAAATTCCTCAAATCCATTCATCGTACGAAGAACCTCCTTCTGCATATTCCCTTAGCATTGCAGTCCTGACAGCTTTTTGCGTTATTAGAGCCATGGAAATCCCCCTCTTCAATCGCATCCGCACAGGCATTAACGATTTCAAGTACATCCTCTTTCTCTCTAAAGATGACGGGACGTTTTATCTTTCCTTCCCTGATAATCGCATAACATGCAGAGGAGACCTTCTTTCCTGTTATACTTTCATAAAGAATGCGGTACACGTCAAACTGCATGCTTGTCGCAGGAGCTCTTGTTGTCTTGAAATCGAATATATCGACATCATCAGTCCTGATGAGGACACAGTCGAGAAAAGCGGTAAAATTTAGCTCTCCGATTTTCCCCTTGATATTCTCCTCTAGGCTGTATTTTTCGCCTCTTTCGTTTAACAGCGATATTAAGGAGACAAGACCATCCCTGTATCTAAGATACACGTATTCCCTCATCTGATCAGAGAGCGCTATGACATCTCTTCCGAGTCTCTCCTCTTCCAGATTCCTATCCAGTGTAAGCCTTCTCTGCCACAGATCTAGAACAAGATTAAGGAACTCCTCAACCTTCTTCTTAACATCTCCGCCTCCATTCTTGAAATATAATTCAATTACCTTATGGAGTCTTGAGCCAATCTCCATTGCAGGATAGGTGTTGATTTCATACTCCCTCTCTCTGGAAAGCTGAAATATGTTATCAAGAGCATAAAGGAACGGGCATCTGATATATTTATCTATTTGGGAAGATGAGAAGCGCCATGTATTTTTATCATAATCAGGCCATTTGATATGAAGATTTCCAGCTAAATCCTCATCGTTTCTTCTGATTTTTAGTGCCTTATTACATCCGCTCTCAAAGCTAAGCTTCTGTACTGGATAAAGATCATAATCAAAATCATGATTTTTCAATATCAGATGTTCGTCATTTATAGAATCCATTAATAATACGGCCGTCTCCTTTTGGCGGAACTCCGTCAAAGGAAGGCTATATCCGTTATATGTTGAGAAAGATGCAGAAAAGAACACCTTATCGGAAAGGGCCTGATAACTGAGAAGCATGGCTCTAGTCACATCAATCTCACCGCGCTCAGATGAGAGCTCATAATCAGAGAGATAACTGTTTGTCTTATCCACTTTTCTTCCCTCATCCTCATTAAGCGTGATTACAAAATGATAAGGAATGTAAATTCCGACGGCTTCCGAAAGAGGATAGACTCTTACCCCCTCAGTTCTCTCTTTGGGAACATAGATGGTCTTCTCTTCATATTTTAAGAAAAGTGAGAATATGGGACCACTTTTATCAAGAAGGCCCAAGGCTCTGAATTCTCTGATCTTTGATGAAAAACCGATAAGGCTGTCCATAAGATATGAGAGAACCCTCTCATCCTCATCGTCCCCTTCAAACTGCTCAGGTACAAGCAGTTTTTCAAAAAGGCTCTTCACCTGATTGATGAGATAATCAGGGTTATCCGTCTCATTAATGTTATCGATATAATGGGATAGATCATGATATATCGAATTGACATCGGCAAGAGGATACCTATCGAGATTACCTTTACGCCTGATTCCCATCTCAATCGAATTAAGGATGAAACGCCGGCAGCCCTCGACATCTCTTAAGGGCAAGGAAGGGTTAAGAAGCAGTTTTTTCAAACTTTCGATATCATAGGAGGAATCATATATCTCCTTTAAAAGCGTAAGAATCCTCCCTCCTGGATACCCAAGCGCACTCTGTCCACGCATGAACATGAGAGGTACATCCAATAGATAAGCCTCCCTCTCAAGATAAGGCTTGAGCCTGTCATAACCTGAGCTGCTGATTGCGATGCTATCAAGGCTGACACCGTCTTTTATTAGTTCCTTTATCTGAAGGAATGTGTTTCTAAGCTCCTGTTTCTCATTATCGTATGTAACCAACGTACCGAGCTCTTGCTCCGGCACATTAAACAGAATCATATTGCTCCTGTCTTTAAGCCTTGAATAAAAAGACGAGATGGATGAAGAGGAAGAGGAGAGAACGAGAACATATGGCTCGGAAAGTCTATTGGTCAACCCCGAGATGAATGAAGGCTCATAATAGCCACTCTTTTCAAGAAACTCATGATACTTTGCTTTCAGCATCTCAACATCATGATGGATCTCACTGTTGATTCCTCCATCCTCGAGAGAGGGAAGTGCCGACGCTATGTAATAGACCATTCTCTCATTGATTTCAGGATATTTATCAGTTGGGATTAAATAGGTCAGATATCTTGAGTACGAATCCACGAAACTCTTTGAAAAAAGAATCCGAATAAGGCAGTCAACTGGCTTTCTCCCATGCTCACGAGGGAACATGACATCTTTGAATTTGTCAAATGCGATTACGGACGATGCCTCTATGGCCTTGTCCCTTGCTCTAACGTAGGAAACAAGAACAGACCTTGCGGCCTGCTCTGTGGGAAGGACTAGCTTCTTGCCCTCATCCAACAACTCAAAAAGTCTCTCATAAAAGCTGGTCATGACAATATCATATAGCACAATTTTCCCTTTTCTTCGCATAAGATTTCAAAATAATGACAAAAAAACGCTATCATGTTACGCTGAGCTATGCAGAAAGAGGAAAGGCTTTACTACCTGATACTATTCATCCTTTCTTTTACAACGATACTCCTGGCAGTACCAGTGATCCTCATGATTATATTCCCTTCAGCAAAAGGGAACCTCCTATACCTCAGGCTGATGGCAGGATACCCAATATCACTGCTGATTATTCAGATCATCATGAAAAAGACGAGAGGCTATGGACTAGAAAAGATTACAGGAAAGATAGATAAGAAACTCTTTGTCTGCATTTTTCTGACCCTTATATTCGTCTCCCTTATATTCAGCATAAGAGAAATGGGGATAGAAAGGAATGATGTATCTTTTCATCGCATATTGCTCTCAACACTCATAAGCGTACTCTTTATACCGATGCAATGCTATTCTGAAGAACTGATATTCAGAATCATACCGCAAAAGATGATGAGTAACGGTTTCTCCAGTCGTATTTGGGAGAAAGCAGCTATAAGCGTGATCTCATCTTTGTTTTTTGCCCTTCTTCATCTTCCTAACAGCGAAGCGCAGCTTTTCAACAGCCAGGCAATCTCTTTCATGTATTACTTCATATCAGCACTGTTCTTATGCCTGATATCACTCATGGAGAAAGGTTATACCGCTCCGATTGCATATCATACGGCAAACAATCTATTCATCGCCGTTATAATAAGCAGAAAAGATGCCGCAACTATTCCATCTGAGCCTTTTTTCTTCTTTTGCGGTAACTTTGAAAGCTTAAATTCAATTATTTCATTAGCATGGGCTATGCTAATTACAATAGCAATCATACTAATATACAAAAAAAGGCAGAAAAGGAGAGCAGGATATGGCAAGAAAGAAGAGTGGAAAGAAGAAACGGATACTTAGGAAGATCCTCCTTCTGATTGTGATAATACTCATATTGTTCCTCGTACTGTGCTTCGTGACAGCAGGGGAGAGCGATAATGGCATCAGTGCTGAAACGGGGATTGAGAATCTTGAGCTTCCCGCACCTGTTGAAGGAGAGCAGATAATAAGGCATACGGGCTATACGCTCTCATATAACGAGGATGCGGAGCAACCGAGCTATGTCGCTTATGAGCTGACAAGGGCTGAGGTTCTGAATACAAATACGGAAAGGGATGATGATTTCAGAGCAGATCCGATGGTGCTCACGGGATCAGCGGAATTGGACGATTACAGGCGCTCTGGATATGACAGAGGGCATATGGCACCTGCTGCGGACTTCAGGTGGTCAGAAGAGGCGATGAGCGATACATTTTACCTATCAAACATGAGCCCTCAGGATCCATCATTCAACAGAGGCATATGGGCAGATTTAGAAGCCGCCGTTCGAGTAATGGCATATGAGAACAATAGTGTATACGTAGTAACAGGACCAGTTCTTACGGATGGCCCATATGAAACAATCGGAGATAACAAGGTCGCAGTCCCAAAGCAATACTACAAGGTAATTCTCGACTATGAGGAACCTGGGATAAAAGCAATAGGATTCATCCTTCCAAACGAGGGCTCATCCAAGAGCCTGGAAAGTTTTGCAACTACGGTCGATGAGGTTGAAAAGCTGACAGGTCTGGATTTTTATCCGTCTCTTCCAGATGATCAGGAAGAGATAATAGAAAGTGAGCTTGATCTCTCCGCATGGTCCTTTAAAACAACCATTCCTGACGATGCAAGCCTAACAGATGCAGATCAGATTGAATATGTCTCGAGCAAGGAAAACAGAATCATAGAGACCATATTCTCACTGTTCAATGAAGTGAAGGAACTGGTCTTTGAATATACGGGAACTAAAGAGATCGCTCGCAGTATTGGGCTACTATAAGAAAAAAAGCAATAGCATCAACTATTGCTTTTTGCCCAAGACAAGACTCGAACTTGCACAGCCTTGCAGCCATTAATACCTGAAACTAACGCGTCTACCATTCCGCCACTTGGGCATTATCGTATGCCCATATAGCTTACAACAAATCCGCTATCCTTGTAAAGTTTCCACCCTCAAAAGGATTTAATCTCCTTGTCATTAGATGGAAGAAAGGATACTTTATCAATATGATAAACTTACTTTTTCTTGGAGAAATCGTAGGAAGAGCTGGAATTCAGGCCTTGAAAAATGGACTCGGGGATCTGAAAAAGCACTACCAGGTGGACTATACCATGATAAACGCTGAGGGCATGACCAATGGCTACGGCATCGGGAAAATGCACTCTCTGCAGCTTGGTAAGCTGGGAATAGACCTCTCATTCGGAGGGGAAAAGCTGTTCTATAAGATCGACATGGTCGAACACATAAAGAAAGCAGGATACATGCTACGCCCTTACAACATGCCACCTGACTGTCCAGGCAGAGGATACAAGATAGTAACCATAAAAGATAGAAAATTCCTGATTGCGAATCTCATCGGGAATTCGGATTTCTCACGCCTAAACGCACAGAATGCATTTCTTGCAGCAGAGAGCCTGAGGAAAAAGGCGGAAGAGGAGAATGCTACTTTTATCGTATATTTCCATGCATCAACGACAGCAGAGAAGAACACGATGCTGTACTTTCTGGATGGAAAGGCCGCTGCCGTGGTCGGCACGCACACCAAGGTACTGACAGCGGATGCCCGAGTTACGGCAAATGGAACTGCATACATCACAGATACGGGACGTGTTGGATCTCTGATGAGTGTCTCAGGTTTCGATCCTGAGAATGAAATAAAGAAAATAAAGGGTGCGATACCGCTCAGGAGCAAAGAGGCATGGCTCGATGGAAGGATAGAGGGCCTACTAGTAAGCATTGATGAAGAGAGCATGAAAGCAGTAAATGCCATAATGATCGATGAACGCATAGAGATAGAGAAACCGGAGGATAAAGGGTGAGAAAGGAGGTTACCGTCCTGGAAAAAGAGGATGGGAAAATATACGTAGGCTGCGACAGAGAAGCATGTGAAGGGTGCAAGGGAAGTATATTCTGCCAGAGGAAAGACACCAGGATAGAAATCAAAGATGATAATAAAATCCCCCTTGAAGTCGGAGAGAAGGTCATATTGGACCTGCCAAGCGGTAAGACGATCTTCTCCGTATTCATGTCTCTGGGATTTCCTCTTCTGATGTTCCCACTTTTCTACTTCATAGCCTCTTTCTTTACAAAAAAAGAGGTTACCCTTTTCTTTTTTGGCATAGGCGGAGTAATTATTGGATTCATAATATCTGGATTATTCTTCCATTTTAAGAAAGGAGAATATGAGCCGAAGCTCATAGGTAAAAGTTGAGACTGATAAACACCATCATAATACTGTTTTCCATACTGCTTGTCTCCTGTTCCAACTACAGTACATCCTCTACAGAAAACCAGGATGATCTTAGACTTGCCGATATGATACTCGAAGAAGGAAGCTTCACATTATATCAGGAAGGGGAAAATCCGATAGAGTTCAAGGCAAAAAGAATGGCATTCTTCTCTGCCGAGAACAAAGCTGAGATAGAAGGGATATCATTCTCACAAAAAGATGAGGACGGCAATATTATCATAGAAGGAAGTGCCGATTATGGAGAGCTGGATACTGAAGATGAACTTCTTACGCTGGAAGGTAATGTATCTCTAGACAGCATTAGGGATGAGATGAGCATAAGAAGTGATGGTAAACTCTCTTTCAACACAAGAACTCAAGAAGTGGAATCCTCATCCTATACCATCGTCTCAAGTGCGGATGGAGAGTTCTCTTCCCAATATTTCTATGGTAATCTCTTGGAAGAGGAATATTCTTTCTCATCTTTGGAATCAGGGAGGATTGAGATTTGAGGAAACTACTCATATTCGTATTATTATTGCTATCCTTATTCCCCATATTCTCAGATCAGATAACATTCTCTGCAGCTGAAAGCAGTGTAAGGCTCAAAGACGGGAGAGAGAACGTCACACTATCAGGTTCTGCTGAGGTCAGCACAGGAAGTCTCACGATTAACGCCGATCATATGACGCTCTCAGGAGAGCAGTGGCGTTATATAGAGTGTTCCGGCAACATAACAATCAGGGACAGCGAGAGGGATCTGGAGATAAGGACGAGCGTGCTATGGTACGATAGAATGGAAGAGAGGCTTTTAATCTCATCATATTTCGAGATAGAGGACAGGATAAACGAGATGAGCGCAAGAGCCAGCCACCTGGAATATGATATGAAAAATGAGATTCTCACCCTCTCATCGCAGGTATCATTCAGCAAAATCAACGAGGATGACGTAATCATAGGTTCAAGTGAGAGGCTCTCTTATGACAGGGAGAGGGAAATGCTCATACTGAGCGGGAGCTGCCGTGTCATTTATGACGGCGATGAATACAGGGCAGAACAGATTACAATAGACATGGAGAGTGACAGCATCAGCCTGAACACATCGATAAGGGGGCAGATCAATGGCTGACAGACTTGAATGCATAGCGCTATCAAAATTCTATGGGAAAAAACATGTAGTCAAGGATGTCACGTTCTCAATGTGTGGCGGAGAGATAACGGGGTTGCTAGGTCCCAACGGAGCTGGAAAGACCACATCATTTTATATGATAGTCGGTTTTATTAAGGCAAATGGAGGAAGAATTCTCTTAAATGGAGAGGATATAACCCGCCTTGCCATGCATGAGAGAAGCAAAAGGGGGCTTGCATACCTGCCTCAGGAGGCAAGCATATTCCGTAAACTCACTGTCGAGGATAACATAAAACTGATTCTTGAAGAGCAAAAGCTGAGTAAGAGTGCAAAGAGGGACAAGCTTGAATCCCTCTTAGATAGATTCGGTATCGACCGGGTGAGAAAGCAGTATGGATATACCCTCTCTGGAGGAGAGAGAAGAAGAACAGAAATCGCAAGGGCCCTTGCGACAAGCCCAAAATTCCTTCTTCTGGATGAACCGTTTGCAGGAATCGATCCTAAGGCTGTATTCGAGATAAAGGAAATCATCAGGCAGCTATCAAAAGACGGCATTGGAATTCTCCTGACGGATCATAACGTAAGAGATACCCTTGAAATCACCCATAATGCACACATAATTTCCGATGGTTCAATAATAGTCTCCGGAACACGAGAGGAACTTATCGAGAATGAGACGGCCAGGGAAATCTATTTCGGTTCGTCATTTGAGGGGTAGAGATGGAGAACACGCTATCCCTGACGCTTAAACAGCAGCTAAGACTTTCGCAGATGCAGATTCAGAAACTGGAGATGCTGGCTCTCAATTATGATGAGCTGGAAGAAGCGATACGCAAAGAAGAGGAGACCAATCCTTTTCTTGAAGTAAGAGCGGGAAAGTATTCGGCAGAAAGCACATACCGTCCTATAGACTACTCTCTCGATTATCTTTCAAAAGGAGATGAGGATGAGAAATCCGGATGGATGGAAAGAGCCATCAGTGTGAAAGAAAGCCTATACGACCATCTGCGAATGCAGATAGAGACGATAGACATGCCAAAGAAAGTAAGAGAGGCATCCCTTATAATCGCATCTGCCCTTAGTCCCAAGGGATTCCTCCCTGATAGCCTTGAAAACATACTTCCATCGCCTTACCTCGATGTGAAAGATGATGCATTGAAAGTAATTCAGAGTCTTGATCCCACCGGAGTCGGAGCCTCCGACTATAAGGAGAGCCTTAAAATACAGCTGAGGGCATTGCACCTGCAGAAATCAGATGAAGATCATATCGAGTATATGATTGACAACATGGATCTGATAAAAGGTGGACGGACGGATGCCATCAGCAAGAAACTCGATATAGATGAGGAAGAGGCTTCTCTGCTCATCGGTATCCTTAAATCTCTGACCCCATATCCAGGAGAGAAATATAACTGCGAATATGAGACATACATCCATCCAGATATAGCGATCAAGAAGAACTCTTCTGGGGAGCTTGAAATCATCGACTACTCAGACAACCTTCCCGATGTAAGACTTTCTGCAGAATATGTGGCTCTTGAGGATGAGATGAAAGAAGATAAAAAGAAAAACAAGGAGGCTCTGTCTTTCCTTAAAGCAAACCGTGATAAAGCGGAAGCGATAATCGATTCAATAAATCTCAGGACCACCAGTCTCCATAAGATAGCCCTGTACCTTGTAAACAAACAGAGACCTTTCTTCGAGAAAGGAATCAGCTTCCTAAGGCCGGATACACAGCAGAATATGGCAGCATACCTTGAGCTGAGTGCATCCACCGTATCACGCCTATGTTCGAAGAAATACATAGAAACCGACTGGGGTACATTTCCTGTAAGCTTTTTCTTCTCCTCTACAAAAGGCTTTCAGAAATCAGATGAAGAGGAGATGAGTAAGAACGCCATCAAGGCAAGGATAAAAGAGTTAATCGAGAGCCATGAGGGGAAAAAGGCCCCTTCAGACCAGAAGATATCGGATATCCTTAAAGAGGAAGGTATAAGCATAGCCAGAAGAACGGTTGCAAAGTACCGTGCAGAACTGGATATAGATTCCTCATATAACAGATGATTAATACCCTATATCATCATTTACCAGCACAACGGTTATCCTGTCTTTTTGCGATGTCTGCCTTGAAAGAATCAGAGTATCGCTGCAGATTGTATTCTTACACCCCCTGGATGAGTCAAGAAATAAATCATCCTCACTGAACTGACAGCTTCTACACTCCCCGTTAGCAGCACAATAAGCATCAATATTAAGACGCTTCACATTCTTGGGACATGCGACCTTCTTACATCTGAGCCAGGCTTCTTTAATGTTTTTGCAGATTTTATTAACAGATACAATCAAAATGACATTATCAGGACCATATGCAATCGCTGCAACCCTGTTTCCCCTGCCATCGATGAATATAAGCTCACCATTCTCCGTAATGGCATTTGCACTAGCGAGATAGTAATCGACAGAAAAACTCTTTCTATAAATCTCTTTTATATCAACACCATCTTCATAGCGGTCATAGAATTCATACCTTCCACTTCTGAGAAGAGAGAAGACATCGCACTCGAAAAGACTGACGGATCCACCTACCGCACATGATGAACCGGCTTCCATAACGGAAGCTAGATATTCATTCACCTTACTCCTGTTTTCAAGATATTCAGTGCGAAAACCGTTAGCCTCAAGAGCTTTTCTCGTTCTTTTTATAATCTGTTCATCCATATAGCACACTCCCTTACCATAATTCTAACACAAAAGAAATCATTACGGAAAAATAGACTAAAGATAAGAAAATAGAGATTATTTTCTAAAAAAATTACAATTCTTTTATTCCTCATGGTACACTATGAAAAAGATATACTTCGCGAAAAAAGGAGGAGCGTGTATGAATCTAACTGTTAGAGGAATCAACTACGTGCCAAGCGAGGAAACGAAAGAATTCATCGACAAGAAGCTGAAAAAACTCTCATTCGCCGATGATTACCTGCACGACCTTGACATCTCAATCAAGAGAGAGACAAAGGGTATCGGTTACCATATCGATGCCATGTTGCACTTTACATGGAAGAAAGAGAAACTAGTGAGTCAGGACTGCTATGAGCTATATGAGGGAATAGAGCTTATCGCAGATAAGATACAGGCAGCTGCTAAGAAAGAAAAAGAGAAGACGATGAATATATGATTCTCTTCCCAGATAGGGCTGGACATCTTCCAGCCCTATTATTTTGCCCTCTCCCCTCTCCCTTACTACGCATCAGCCAATTATGATATACTCAAGTTATGAGTGAATTCACCGTTCTCGACTTGCTCGATCTCGATTTAAAAGAACACAATCACCTTCAACTTAAGTGTCTTGCCGGAAGAAGCGGACTGTCAAAAATAATAAAGACCGATAAGATCAGCCGTCCTGGTCTTGCTCTTGCCGGTTTTTTCACAGACTTCTCAGATAACAGCATTCAGCTTTTCGGAAGGGCCGAACAGTCCTACCTGACCATGCTTGAGAAGAACAACGACTGGAAGAACATCGAGAAGCTGTTCAGCTACAACCTCCCCTGCGTGATTTTCATTGGAGATGCGAAACCATCTGAGCATTTCATAGATATCGCCGAGAAGAATGCGACAGCAATCCTTACAACTCCTTTGGAATCGGCAGTATTCTCAAGAAGAGTTTATCAGATGCTGGATGAGATTTTCGCCGAAACAGAGACAATACATGGAGTTCTTGTAGAGGTCTATGGAATAGGAATCCTGATTACAGGTGAGAGTGGAATCGGTAAAAGTGAGGCGGCACTGGAACTCATAGAAAGAGGGCATCGACTTATAAGCGATGATACCGTAAAACTACGCCGCCTTTCCGACAACTACCTGATAGGAAGCGGTGAGAATCCGATGTTCGCCCATCATATGGAGATAAGGGGACTGGGAATAATCAACATCCAGAATCTTTTCGGAGTCGGTGCAATCAGGGAGAAGAAACAGGTACAGCTGCTGATTCATCTTGAGCACTGGGATGAGAAAAAAAGTTACGACAGGCTTGGAGGACAGGACAGCGAGACGCTCATGGGAATTAATGTCCCGAAAATCACACTACCTGTATCCCTTGGAAGGAACATCGCATCTCTGATAGAGATGGCTGCAAGGAATGAAAGGCTTAAAAAGCTGGGATATTATTCCTCGAAAGAATTTGATCAGTCCGTTCTTAAATGGCTTGAAAGTCAGGCAGCAAGAAAACTTTACTACAATACAGACGTACTTAGGGATGTTAACTATGACGACAAGAAATCTTGAAGTTCTTACAAGAGCGGGAATACATGCAAGGCCTGCATCGATGATAGCAGAGACCGCTAATCGTTTTGAAAGCACAATAGAAATAGAAAAAGAGAACATGCGGATAAACGCTAAAAGCATCATGGGAATAATAACCCTCGGCGCGACATACAGGACAAAGCTCCTCTTAATCTGCACGGGAGATGATGAAGAGGATGCTGCAAATACCATCGAGGCGTTATTTAAGAACCGGTTTGAATGATGAAAAGTCTGACAAAACGACAAGAGGAGATTCTCCTTTACATCATCTCTGATTTCCAGAAGACATCCCGCCTACCCTCGATATCTGATATTGCAAGGGAATTCTCCTTTAATAAAAGAGCCGCATACGAAGCTGTCGATGCCCTTATAAAGAAAGAATGTCTGAAGAAGACGGAGAAAGGGGAACTGTTGCTCTCAGATGATTATAGAAAACATCTTATCAACATTAAAATCCCCTCCTTTAACAATGCGGATAAGCAATGCTATGTAATGCTTAAAGATGCAGAGGAAGGAGAGTGCTTCTCTTATACCGTGTCAACGGACGAGATGAGGAATATCGGCATCATGCCCGGGGATGAATGCATTTTCCTATCGTGTACGAGTGCCAAAAGCGGAGATATCGTACTATGCTCGATAGAGGATTCAGATTCCTTGATGCTCAGACGCCTGTTTATGCGCACTGACGGACTCTTTGAGTTAATCCCAGAAAATGATACTATGGGAAAAACGACTGCGAATAAGGTAATAATCCATGGCCGCCTTATTCTCAGCGTAAGGAGATACCTTGGGTAAGTCATATCTGCTTTTAGGTCCCGAAGAGGGAGATAAGAAGGAAAAGCTCATAGAGATTAAAAGTACTGTTAAGAATGAGTTTCCCGATTTGGAGGAAGAGAGTTACTACGCATCTGACGATAGTGCGTCAGTTATTTTAACATCGCTAAGACAGCCTTCTCTTTTCTCTACTCATCGCCTGATAACAATCAATCATCTTGAACTTGCAAAAAAGGACTCGCTCTTGATAAAAGGACTAAGAAGCTATGTAAAAGAGAGCGAAGAGGATGTGACTCTCATCATGATATCGAGTGACAGCACTTCGTTCTTCTCCTTAGATGAAGAGAAAAAAATAGAAAAGACAATCTTTTATGAGGAGTTTGACAGCAATAAGATAAATTGGATCAGAAACACATTCCGCAAGAATACTTTTGCCGTTACGGAGGATGCGATAGAGGAAATCATGTCCTCAGTGGAGAACAATAAGGCGGAGATGAGGAATCTGATAGACTTAATCTCGTCATACTACAGGGGAAAAGACGAGAGTAAAAAGGTCATCGACGGCGAGGATGTCTCTGCCGTAATAACAAGGCAAAAGGGTGAGAACGGATATACGCTTTTCAAAGCCGTTGCAAAAAGAGATCTCGAAGAGGCACTTATGATTATCGAATCAATCGCATTAAATGATCCAATGCGCCTGATTGGAACTCTCAGTACTCTTACAGGAGAATTCAGAATCTCAGAGAACGCACTACTGCTTAGGCAGAAAGGGCTATCGGAGAAGGAGATACAAAAACAGGCAAAGGCTATCACCACATCAGGCTACTCACAACAGGGCTTTAATTTCAGGAGAAAGGATGGCATATTTCTCGCATTAAAGAACTATACCGGCGATGAGATTAAAAGAATCATAGCATTCCTGATTAAATCTGATAATGAATTAAAAAAAGCAGGAAGCGATGCAAAAGAGACTTTTGAGGATATCGTATATACAATCATAATAAACGGAGGAAAAGAGAAGAAGGCAGAGCTGTATACTCCGTTAGAAGTTAAGCTTGTGTAATATTCTTCTTGCGACTTCAAGAGGAATTGAAGCTCCCTTACTAAGTTCCTCAGGGCTCAAAGAGAGAATCTTCTCGATAGACCCATATGTCTTCATCACGTTCTCACTCCTCTTTCTGCCCATTCCCTCTATGGACTGAAGAAGCGAAAATGATGCTTCCTTGCTTCTCATCCTCTGATTAAATGAAGTTGCAAACCTATGGCACTCATCCCTTAGTGCAATCAGGACTCTGAGTCCCTCATTCGAATGGGGTAGCCGGATTGTATCTCCAGAGCCAGGAGGCACGAGATCCTCATGCTCTTTTGCCAGCCCTATGACAGGAATCCTATCTGCAATCCCCAATGCCTCAAGAATCTCGAAAACGGCATTCACCTGCCCTTTTCCACCATCTATCATGAGAAGATCAGGTAATTCGGCGTTCTCCGCAAGAAGCCTGCTGTATCGTCTTGATACCGCCTCCCTCATGGATTCGAAATCATCAATCTTGCCATCAAGGCTTTTTATTGAGAAATGCCTGTATTCACTTCTGGAAGGATTTCCGTCCCTGAATACGATTAAAGATGCAACCGTGTATTTACCGCTGAGCTGTGCGATATCAAAACCTTCTATATGGCGCGGGATGCGCTCAAGGGAAAGTTCATTCTTGAGCATCTCTAAAGCAGGTGTGTTGTCTGTCTCTTTAAGTCGCTTCTCTATATCTCTTGTGGCATTTTCCTCTGCAAGACGCAGAATCCTGTAGTGCTTTCCATCTCTTGGAAGGAGCACGTTGACCTTATGAGAGTAATTCTCGCTGAAGAATTTCTCTATCAGATCTGCATCAATCTCATGGGATACATATATCTCATGCGGCAGGCTCTCCCCATCCGAATAATACTGGACGATGAATGAAAACAGAGTCTCTGTCTCATCACCAAGGCTCTCGGAACGATAAAGGGCCTTTCCGATCAAGCTTCCACCCCTGAACTGCATTATGGAGATTGTCGTGAGATAGCTTCTCATCTCGATTGCAACGTAATCCCTACTCTCCTCATCAGTCCAGTCCTGCACCATCTGATTCGCCTGTACCCCGTTGAGAGCTTCCAGAATATCCCTCTTCTTGGCAGCAGTCTCGAAATCGAGCTTCTTGGAAGCCTCGTACATCTCTTTTTCCACCTGCTTTATCAAAGAACTGTCATCCCCTGAGAGGAAGTCCTCACAGGCTTTGATGTATCTGCCGTATTCCTGCTTGCTTATCTTATTTATGCACGGTGCGCTACATCTGCCGATATGATAATAAAGGCATGCATCCTTCCTCTTTGAAAGAGGGCCTGAGCAAAGGCGGAGAGGAAAGGATTTTGCGACAAGGTCAAGGTACGCATTAAGCTCTCCGGGCTTTGCATATGGACCAAAATACTTTGAACCGTCTTTTATTATCCTTCGTGTTTTATAGATGCGGGGGAAATCCTCATTCGTTATCTTTATAACAGGATAGCTCTTGCCGTCCTTTAAAAGGATATTGTAGTGCGGACTGTATTTCTTTATGAGATTATTCTCCAGAATCAGTGCCTCATACTCATTTCCTGTTATGATGTAGTCGATGTGATCAATCTTTTCAACGAGGCATGTCGTCTTTAAGTCTCTGTTAGGAAGGAAATAAGAAGTTACCCTCTTTTTTAGGTTCTTTGCCTTACCGACATAGATGACATTATCATCCTTGTCCTTCATCAGATAACAGCCTGGATTATCCGGCAATGCCCTGGCTTGATCACGTGCACTCATACCTAGATAAGATATATGGACGAAAAGAGTTTGGCAATATAAAATTCATCTGATGAATGCGAAAGAAAGCCTATTAAGCAGCCTTGATGAGAAAAGGAGAATTGAGGCAAAGGAACTCATAGCCCTATTTGGGCTTAGTGAGCAAAGCCAGCTTGAACTGATTAAGAATGAGATTGACCTGATGCTCTTCGGCATGGATGGATTGAAATCCATGATAGACATGGATAGGATTCTTTCCTCAGATAAGGGAATGAGGAGAAAAGCTTTCATCGCCTCAATGAGAAAAGTGATGAAAGATTTAGAGAGGAACGAGATAGATTACTCTGATTTCCCTTCACTAAGAGCTGAAAGAGAGAAGCTCAGCATATTAATGGAAGACAGCACGCTCGGATTCGGACGCTGTCCATGCCCGATAGACGGGGAAGAGACCAGATGCTGCAAACTTAGAACGCTCGATGTCATCACACAGTGTGCATTCTCCTGCTCCTACTGCTCAGTACAGGCATTCTATGATAAGAACAGGATAAGAGTCATATCTGATTTAAGAAACAAGCTTGATTCTTTAGCTCTCGATGATTCCATCTGGCATATAGGAACAGGTCAGGCATCGGACTCACTCTTTCTCGGTGATGACTATTCAACCCTTTCTGATCTAGCATACTTTGCAGAGAAACATCCAGAGATAGTAATAGAGCTCAAAAGCAAAGCCTCCCGCGATGTGTTTAACAGAAAGTATCCGAGAAACATGGTATTCACATGGTCGCTGAATGCGAAGACCATAATCGAAAAGGAGGAGAGAGGAACGGCAAGTCTTGAAAAAAGACTTGAAGCGGCCGAGAGAGCAAGAGATAACGGCTCTCTTGTAGGGTTCCATATCCACCCAATGGTGCATTTTAAAGGCTGGAGAGAGGAATACGAAGCCGTAGTAAGGGAGATAGAGAGACGATTTTCACCAAAAGAGATACTTATGATCAGCTCAGGTACGCTTATATTCACAAAAGAGAACCTGAGATTCATAAGAGAGAAGAAAGTGAAGACGAGAGTCATCCAGATGGAGAAGACGCTGAGCGCAGGTAAATACACCTATCCGTTTGAAATAAAAAAAGAGATGTTCTCACACCTCTTTTCAAGCTTCTCCCCTTGCTTTATCAATCAGATTTTCACATATCTTTGCCTTGAAGATCCAAGGCTATGGCTCCCAGTCCTTAAAAGGGAGTACAAATGCGATAAGGACTTCGAGAGCGATATGAGAAAACACTATTTCGAGAAGATTAATTCAATTTAGATAGGAATATCTCCTTTTCTCT
Organism: uncultured Spirochaetaceae bacterium; assembly: GCA_944390015.1. Classification (GTDB taxonomy): domain Bacteria; phylum Spirochaetota; class Spirochaetia; order Sphaerochaetales; family Sphaerochaetaceae; genus Ornithospirochaeta. The sequence continues at coordinate 106,085 of CALXOL010000004.1, read as the reverse complement.
TCCGCTAAGCGGATTTTCTTCTCCTGAAAGAATCTTTCTCACGGCCTCCTTCTCTTTTCCAGAGAGGCTTACCCCGTTCAGCTTATGGTTCTCAAAAGCCTCGGCGGCAATCGGACATACGGTCTTTACGATTTCAAACATGACATTCGCATATTCCCTTATCTCGTACTGTGCATGCCCTTCCATCCTCAGTGCCAGGAAATGGAACAGATTGTGCAGATCCATCTGCCAGTAGAATTCAGTATAAAGGGAGAGAGGAAGATCTATTCTTGAAATCTCACGTGCTATACCCATATCCAGAAGTTCATGATAGGTAGAGAATATGCTCTCCTGCTCCTTCTGTAGAAGACTCTGCACTTTTGCTGCAGTCTCATCATCGACAGCATCATCTTTTCGTCCCTGCTTGTTATCCTCGCTCTGAAGTGCTATGTGCTCCTTGGCTGGGATATAACACTCATCCTTCATAACCGAATAACGTCCAGATATCTCATTCATCCTTCCAGTCCTATGACGCACCCACTGACGGGCAACGAAAATAGGCATCTTAACGTGAAATGTAAAAACCACCTGCTCAAAAGGTGACGTATGGTCGTTTCTCAAAAGATAATTAATAAGTCCCTTATCCTGACGGTAAGTCTTGGTTCCCTCCCCATAGCTTACACGTGCGCTCTGTACGATCCTGTCATCACTACCCATGTAATCGACCAGACGAACAAAGCCGTGATCCAGAACCGGGAACTCCTTATCAAGTATCTTCTCTGCTGCTTCTACTACGGAATGCATAACTTCCTCCTATATCAAGTCCATTGCCGCAAGACTCATCATCGCTGATGCTACTGCGGCGGTCTCCGTCCTTAAAATGCGGTTGCCGATTATCGCAGGAGAGAAACCACTTTCAAGCATAACATTTCTTTCCCTGTCGCTCCAACCTCTCTCAGGTCCTATTGCAATAGTCACACTGCCTGATAAATGCATATGCGAGAGCCTCTCCACTCCTATTACGTTATCTAAAAGAATACGATTATCAGTATCAACAGAGGCAACAGCATCATCCAGAGATGAGAAGAAATCGACGGGAGGAACACCTGTGAAACCGGACTGCATCGCCCCATCGAGCAGAATCTTCTTATACTCTCCGCTCCTATATAGCCCTGCTGAGGCATAGCTTTTTTCCCCAAGATCACTGATTAATAGCATTATCCGGCCAACCCCTATGCTTACGGCTTCCCTCAGTATCCTCCGCATGGAAATAGGTCTGACCTCGGCCAGCATCAAAGTAAGAGGGAAAAGGCTGCTTAAATCCCCTGCACTCTCGCACTCGACACTTATCCCATCATCAGATATGGATGTAATACGACATCTTATCCCATCTCCATTTATGATACCGGCTTTGAACTCATCACCCTGTTTTAAGCGCAGCACGGTTAAAATATGCTTTGCCCTCTCATCGGAGATAGGGATGAACGATGGCTTGCTTTCAAATAATATGATGTTCAATCAGCACCTTCCATAAAGTTTGATAAGATAATGGATCCTAGACCAGTTGGGGCTTGAGATCTCCCCTTTTTTAAGCCTCCAGGACCAGTTGGAAGAGCCGCATGTGCTTGGAGTATTCATCCTCGCATCCGATCCAAGCATCAAAAGATCCTGCATCGGTATTACCACATATTTGGCATTCGTCATCATCGCATGTCTTATCATCTGCCAGATTGCCTGATCATCAGGGCATTCGAAATACCTTCTAACAAGGTCCTTATCAGCATCACTTAATTCATCATACCATCCGCATGAGGTATTGTTATCATGAGTGCCCGTATAGACGATTGAATTCGGTCCGATGTTGTGAGGAAGATAGAGATTATCCGCATCAAGCTCCCCATCCTCATTCCTTGAGAATGCGAACTGAAGAATCTTCATCCCAGGCAGATTGAAAGAATCTCTTAGCGCAATGACATCATCGGTTATAACACCAAGATCCTCTGCTATGATTGGTAGATCTCTCCCGAGAGCCTCTTTCGCTGCATTTAAAAGCTCCTTTCCCGGGCTCTTCACCCACTTGCCGTTAATAGCGGTCTCTTCCCCTCTAGGAACCTCCCAGCACGCAGATAAGCCACGGAAATGATCGATTCGCACGATATCACAAAGCTTCAAAGTCTCCCTAAGGCGGGATATCCACCAGGCAAAACCCGTCTTCTCATGCTCACTCCATCTGTAAAGAGGATTTCCCCATAGCTGCCCTGTGGCACTGAAGGCATCTGGCGGAACACCGCTTGATACCTCCTGATTACCATCCTGATCTATTTTAAGCAGATTCCTGTTCGTCCAGGCATCTACGCTATCCGGTGCTACAAAGATTGGAATATCCCCTATGATCTTAATTCCTTTCTCATTCGCATAACTCTTCAAGGCAAGCCACTGGGTACGGAAGAAGAACTGCAGAACCTTCCATACCTCAATCTCATCCTTCCTTTCCTTTTCAACTTTCTCAAGCGCAGAAGGGATGCGATTTTTAAGCTCAATTGGCCATGAGGAGAACCATCTTGAGTCATTATACAGGTCGCAAAGTACCTGATAGAGTGCATAATCGGAGAGCCACCAGTCCTCGTTTTTCAAAAATTCCTGATAGTCCTTATTCCCTTTGGCACTTTTAAGGAAGGTCTTTGCAGCCTTTCTCAATAACGGGAATTTTATATTCCTTGCTTTTCCATAATCCACCCTCTCCGATGGATCATCATCCCTCATTATGTCCTCTATTTCCAGATATCCATCCAGATAAAGGGTTTTGAGATCTATCAGCAGTTCATTACCTGCGAAAGTACTGCGTGGAGCATACGGGCTGTCTCCGTAACCGGTAGGCCCGAGTGGAAGTACCTGCCATAGCCGTATCTTGTTTTCCGATGCGATATCGATAAAGGCATGAGCCTCATCTCCTAGGTCCCCTACTGCGAACGGAGAGTAAAAACTTGTCGGGTGAATAAGAATCCCCATGTATCTTTCTTTGCTCATGATTAGAGTATAAATTCTCGAAAAGAAAAATGGAAGAATGAATAATCCGGCAATGAACATAGAAAAAAGAGTTATCAAAAATCTTTAAAGCTATGGTACAATAATAAAGCTATGGGAGACGATAGGAAAAAAGGATTTTCTATAGGCGAGAAAGTCGTCTACCCTACTCATGGAGTAGGCATAATAAGCGATATAACAGAGAAAAACCTTAACGGGGAAAGTGTGGAATATTATGTGATTACCATCCCTTCCCTCGACATGAACATCCTTCTTCCTAAAGGCAATGCGGAGACTCTTGGGCTGAGAAGACTTTCAAAAAAAGAAGAGACGAAGAAAGCCATAATGAGTCTCTCTGAGAAGAAGGATCTCCATGCATCTGACTGGAAAAGCAGGCAGCAGATGCAGATGAATCTTCTCAAGACAGGAACAATAGCGAATGTCGCTGCAGTAGTTAACATCCTATATAACAGGCAGAAGGTAAGAGATCTTCCAATCCAGGAACGCAGATTATTTGAAACCGCACTCACACATCTTGTAGATGAATGCTCTTCTGTGCTAGGTATTGATTCGGAGAGTGCGAAAAGAACGATATTCAGCCATCTGGAGAAGCTTAAGAGCGCACCTATCTGAGAAAACGGAGTATGAATGAATAATTTCCCATCATTTGCAGCGATAATAACAGCGGCAGGAAAATCTGAGCGTTTTAATAAAAATCAGAAAGAGAGTGTAAAAAAAGAATACCTGAGCATTAACGGCCATACGGTATTATACAGGGCAGCAGAACCCTTTTTTGAAATCCCAGGACTAGCAGCCGTATGCATCACCTGCCCTGAAGGATCTGAAGATGAGACACTGATCGCCCTTGAGGATCTTGCAGACATAAACACGATACCATTTCTTATAATCCCAGGGGGAAGGACGAGGAAAGAAAGTGTCTCAAAAGCCCTTAATGCACTCAGAAGCTTTGAGAGCAATATCGAGTATGTCGCAATCCATGACGGAGCACGCCCCTTCATCACTCCTGACCTCATAATAAAAACCCTCGCAGCCGCAACCATCGCAGGTTCTGCCGCACCTGCCATAAGGATAAACGACAGTGTTAAAAGACTTGGAGAGGACGGCATGATAAAAGACAGTGTGGACCGCTTAGGTCTTGTACGCGTCCAGACTCCTCAGATTTTCAGATACAGGGAAATACTCGATGCACATAATTCATCCAACAACAGCAATGCCAGTGATGATATCGAAATCTACCTTGAAGCAGGACATAAATGTATGCCGGTACAAGGGAGCAATGAGAACTGGAAGATAACATATATAAGCGATATCCCTGATGCAGATAACCAGATAAGAGAATATCTGAGACAGAGAGAAGAGGGACGAAAGAGTGCGAAAGCCACCAGACGAATGAGAGAGCTTCTATTCTCGAATGGGGAAGAAGAATGAGAATCGGATTCGGCTATGACAATCATCGCCTGATAGAAGGAAGACCTCTGATAATCGGGGGCATCAACATCCCATCACAATTCGGAGAAGATGCCCATAGCGATGGGGATGTACTTATTCATGCAATAATAGACGCCCTTCTTGGAGCCACAGCAAAGGGGGATATCGGAATGCACTTTCCTCCATCTGACGAGCGCTACAGGAATGCAGATTCAAAAGAACTTCTGAAGGAAACACTTAAAATAACGAATGCAAATATAGTGAACATAGATTCTACCGTAGTACTCGAGAAGGTGAAACTGAAGCCCTATATCGAAGAAATAAGGAAGACACTGGCACTTATTCTCAATACCCACATCGATATGATATCCGTAAAAGCGAAAACCCATGAGGGTGTGGATTCAACAGGAAAAGGAGAAGCAATCGAAGCCTATGCTGTTGTTCTAATAAACAACTGAAAAACAATAGAACAAAAAACAATATTAGTTTATAATCACCAAGAAAAGGACATGTAGCTCAGCGGGAGAGCACTTCCTTCACACGGAAGGGGCGGTGGGTCCGACCCCCACCATGTCCATATTATTTTCTTTTTGTCCAAAGCAAGTGTAATTAATCATCTGCCATGAAAAAAGCATCTATCTTACGAGATGCTTTCCTTCTTTCACCCGAAACTCTTTACAAATTCCTGAGTTCTCTTGTTCTGTGGATTCTCAAATAGGGATATCGGATCCCCCTCTTCCACTATATACCCTCCTTCCATGAAGATCGCATGGTCGGAAATCCCCTTTGCGAAATTCATCTCATGGGTTACGACGACCATCGTCATCTTCTCCTCTGCAAGTGAGCGTATTACATTCAGAATCTCTCTTGTAAGCTCAGGATCAAGTGCGCTTGTAGGCTCATCAAAGAAGAGAATCTCGGGATCCAGAGCCAAAGCCCTTGCAATAGACACCCTCTGCATCTGCCCGCCAGAGAGCTCACATGGATAGCTCTTAGCCTTATCGGCAAGACTCATTCTTTTAAGGAGTGCATATGCTTTCTCCTCCGCCTCCTCCCTGCTTCTCTTAAGAACGGCACGCTGGGCCTCTGTGATGTTTCTTAAAACTGAGAAATGAGGAAAGAGATTGAAAGACTGGAATACAAGCCCTGTGTAGCGCCCTATCCTCTTCTGCTCCTCCGGCTTCACATATACCCCGTTTTCAAAGAGCTTCTTTCCTTTTATCTCAAGAGTTCCCCCATCGGCTTTCTCAAGTTGTGTTATGATTCTTAAAAGCGTGCTCTTTCCACTTCCCGAGGGGCCTATTATCGAAAGAACATTACCCTTTGTCAGTGAGAATGAGATATCATGAAGAACCTCAAGTGTTCCGAAAGACTTGCTAATATTATCTGCTTTTATCATCAGTTCATTCATGCTATCACCTATAGTAATTCAGTTTCTTCTCAAAGAAATCAAAAAGCTTCGAAACTATATAGTTCATTACGAAATAGAAAACTCCTGCAATAAAGATAGGCATTGTCGAGAACATCCTGCTTGCGGCGTTCTGAGCGACTCTGAAGAGTTCTGAAACTCCTATAGTCTGAGCAAGAGCAGTATCTTTTACGAGCGTAACCACCTCATTACCAAGGGACGGCAATATCCTTTTTATAACCTGAGGTAGGACTATGTAGAAAAACGTATGTGCCTTTGAGAAACCAAGGACTTTCGAGGCCTCATACTGGCCTTTCTCTATCGATTGCAGTCCAGAGCGGTAAATCTCTGCGAAATATGCACTGTAATTCAGAACGAATGCGACAATTACAGCAGTAAACCTGTCATATGAGACACCAATTACATAATAAGGTGCAAAGTATACGAATATGAGCTGAAGAATGAGAGGTGTTCCCCTCATTATCTGAATATACAGGTTTACGATCCCACGAAGCAGGAAATTTCTGCTCATCCTTCCCTTTGCGACAACAAAGCCCAAAGGGAGTGAGAATACTAATGTAAGAACAAATACCTGAAGGCTCGTTACCGTGCCTTCAAGCATCTGCATTATAAGATTCTGCATAAATTATTTTCCAACAACCGTGATATCGGCACCGAACCACTTTGTAGCGATCTCGGCAAGCTTTCCATCTGCTGCCATGGCATCAAGCTCATTCTGGACCGCATCCCTGAGTGCCACATCACCCTTTCTAAATCCGATTGCATACTCCTCTTTCACAAGAGTCTCATCAAGGATTCTGAAATCACTGCCACTTCTGTTGATATTATCATTTGCGACGAGAAGATCCATGACGACGGCATCGCAACCTCCGATTTCAAGATCCATCAGGGCCGTAAGATTCTCCTTGAATTCGATAACTTCTCCGATTGTATCGACAAATCCCGGGGTATCGTTTATCGCATCCTGAGCACTACTTCCTGCCTGTACGCCTACTGTCGCACCTTCAAGGTCGGCAATCGTCTGTACCGGAGAGTCCCCTCTTACCACTATTACCTGGGCATTATCAACATAAGGATCTGAGAAAAGCATCTGCTCTCTCCTCTCATCGGTTACTGTAAAGCCATTCCAGATACAGTCGATATTTCCCGTTGCAAGCTCCTGCTCCTTCGCATTCCAGTCAATTGGCTGAGCTACAAGCTCAACACCCAGGCGATTACATACTTCTCTTGCAGTATCGATATCGAACCCGACGATCTCTCCATTCTCATCCCTATAGCCCATAGGAGGGAAAGAATCGTCTAGACCAAGAATAAATGTTCCTCTTTCAAGAACATCGTTAAGTGAGTTATCCACACCATCATCCTTCACACCCTGTGCGAAAGTAGATGTAAGGACAAGAACTGAAATCAATAACAAAGATAAAACTTTCTTCATACCTCTCCTCCTAAGATAAAAAGAGTATAGCCTAAAAGATATTGCATAATAAAGTGTATCTTTATGCAAAAAGTGCATATTTTTGCTACAATTTTTCCATGAACACTAAAGAACTGTATGACAGACACTGCGTGAAAAACATAAAGGCATTCTCCCAGAAGCTTATTCCAAATCTCGATTATCCTTTGTATGGGGTACAGGTTCCCATACTCAGAGAGATTGCAAAAACAATTGAAGATGTTGATTTTAAGATTGTATATCATGAGGATGTGCTTCTGAGAGGATTCATCATCGCAAAAAAGAAAATCCCGATAGAGGAGAAACTACACCTACTAGATACGCAGCTTGATCTTCTTTCCACATGGGATGAGACGGATACTCTCGTATCCTCACTGAAGTTCGGGAAAAAGGAGATAGATAAGGCATATGAATATTTTTGCGCACTACTAAGCGATGAAAGGATATATGTACGCCGCATCGCAGTCGTATGGATAATGAGTAACAGAAATAAGCTATCCGTACCCCTTAAAGAGCAGCTTGATGGCATAATAAAAGTCAAGAATGATGATTATTACATTGCCATGGCCATAGCATGGGCGCTATCATCATACTACATTACCGACAGGAAACTGACGGAGTCATATATTGAAAAAGCAGATGAAGTCATAACGAAGATGACAATACAGAAAATCAGGGATTCAAGGAGATGCTAAGGCGATGCTCACTCTCACAGTTGGAAGAAACGGAGAAGACTACTATAGAATACAGGAGGCACTTGATGCCGTCCCATACAACGAAAAAGCTGAGATCATAGTCAGTGAGGGCTTCTATAAGGAAAAGCTCTTTGCCGATAAGAAAGACCTGACTCTCAGAGGAGAGGGAGATGTTACCATCTCGTTTTCCGACTGGGCGAAAGAGATCATGCCGGACGGGATAAAGAGAGGAACATTCAGGACATATAGCGCATTCTTCTCGGGTGAGAGGCTAAAACTCGAGAATCTCAGAATTGAAAACACGGCAGGATGCGGTAAAGATGTCGGTCAGGCCTTAGCACTATATCTTGATGTGGATTATGCCGAACTTAATCAAGTCGAGCTATTTGGTCATCAGGATACTCTGTTTCTCGCTCCCCTTCCTGAAAAAGAGAGGGAAAAGAGGGGTTTCTATGGACCTAGGTGCTTTTCAAAAAGAAAACTGAATAAGGTCATATATACCGGGGGATCGATAGAAGGTGGAGTTGATTTCATCTTCGGAGGAGCGGATGCCCTATTCAGAGGCGTGAGAATCATATCGAACGAGCCTGGTTATGTCAGTGCTCCAAGCGGTTATAGGAAAGATACGGGATTCGTATTCATCAACTGCTCGTTTGAGAACGGTGGTGTTGACAAAGAGAGCGTCTACCTCATGCGCCCATGGAGAGCGGAAGGAAAGAGCACGTTCATAAGGTGCAGTTACTCAGATCACATCAATCCAAAAGGTTTCATTGCCTGGGCAGGGCTTGAAGAGGAAGAGGACCTGGCCTCTTTCTCAGTCGATTCAAACCTGTTTGGAGAGAAATATAGGATTTCAGAGGGGGATATAGAAGAGATTTTAAACCGCTTCTAAAAAAAGAAACAAAATCAGCAAATCTCCCTTGACTTAATGTTTCTATTTACAGTATCATAACGTCAAAAGGAGGACATCATGTCGAATCTACTTAACAAGAACTTAAATACTACGGGAATGCCCGATGAAAAAGGTTATTTCGGAGAATATGGCGGATCTTTCGTTCCAGAGGCATTACAGAAGGTAATGGACGAAGTGGCCAAGGCCTATGAGGAAATAAGCCAGGATCCAAGCTTTATTGAAGAGCTGAAAATGCTTAACCAGACATATACCGGCAGGCCAAGCCCCGTATATCATGCAAAACGTCTTACAGAAGCCGTAGGTGGAGCAGACATATATCTGAAAAGAGAGGATCTGAACCACACTGGTGCCCACAAGATAAACCATGCGCTCGGAGAGGTCCTGCTCGCAAAGAGAATGGGAAAGAAGAAAGTAATCGCAGAGACAGGTGCGGGGCAGCATGGAGTGGCTCTTGCAACAGCTGCGGCACTACTTGGACTTGACTGTGACATCTACATGGGGGAAGTAGATGTAAAGAAAGAGGCCCCTAATGTATCAAGAATGAAAATTCTTGGAGCAAAGGTCATCGCAGTCACAACAGGTACAAAAACGCTCAAGGATGCTGTCGATGAAGCATTCAAAGCCTATCTTAAGGATCCTGTAAACCAGATATACTGCATAGGCAGTGTCGTAGGGCCTCATCCTTTCCCTGAGATGGTAAGGGATTTCCAGTCAGTAATAGGAATTGAGGCAAAGGAGCAGATGCTTAAGCAGACCGGATCTCTCCCTGATGCCATCGTCGCATGCGTAGGAGGCGGAAGTAACGCCATGGGACTCTTCTCGGCGTTCCTAGATGACAAGAGCGTAGGAATCTATGGTGTTGAACCTGCAGGAAAAGGCCTCGATACGGATATGAACGCAGCAACCATGCATCGTGGCAAAAAAGGAATTCTTCATGGATTCAAATGTTATTTCATCCAGGATGAGAAGGGAGAAGCACTCCCCGTCTATTCCATTGCAAGCGGACTCGACTACCCTGGAGTTGGTCCTCAACACTGCTATCTGCATGATATGAAAAGAGTCACATATGAGAGTGCTACGGACAGGGAAGCTGTAGAAGCATTCTATGCTCTTTCTCGCATGGAAGGAATCATCCCGGCCCTAGAGAGCTCACACGCCGTGGCATATGCTGTAAAACTTGCAAAAAAAATGGGAAAGGGAAAGAACATACTCGTGAACCTCTCAGGCCGTGGAGATAAGGACATTGACTTCGTAATGGAGAACTACCCTCTTACCGATTATGAGCCGGAAGAAGTGATGAAGGACGGTTATGACGAATTCCTCTCTCACATCCAAAGTAAGAGCAATTAGTCCTCTCTTTGTTTAGCTCTTTTTATCTCAGAGAGTGTATACCCCTTATTTAAAAGGCTACGGGTCGCACCATCCTCCCCTTTCTTAGAGGACAGCGCCCTGTAGCTTTTTTCCAATAAAGCGTAATACTCGTCCCCCTCCAAATATTCAAAGAGAATCTCATCAAGCGTACTTTTATCGATTCCCCTATCCAGAAGCTTCATGCGCATGAGACAAAGGCTCTCACCACCCTTACGAGCACGGCTCCTAAGGTACGACTCTACGTACCTTTTGTTGCTTATCGCACCTTCGGCCTCAAGACGGGAGACGGCAGACTCTATATCACCACTCTCATATCCTTTTTCCAAAAGCTTCCTTGTAATCTCCTTTGCCGTATGCTCCCTCATTGCTAATAAGGAAAGAGCCTTATCATATGCATTCATACCCAGATATTACCACAGCAACAAAAAACAAACAAAATAATAGTATCATAATAAAAAGAAGGAGTTGTTTATGATAAGCATACTGGTTGTGGAAGATGATGAACTGCTTTTAAAGAGCATGACGGCATTCCTGACGAAAAACGGATTTGAAACACATGGTGCAATCTCTCCCGCTAAGGCATATGAGGAGATGGAGAAGAAGAACTTCGACCTCATAATATCGGATATAATGATGGAAGGCGAAGATGGTTTTGAATTTGCAACCTCGGTACGCCAATACGATAAGGAAAAACCGATAATCTTCGTCACCGCACGTAGCGATATCGAGAGCAAGGCAAAAGGCTTTAATCTCGGAATCGATGACTACATGACCAAACCGATTGATTTCAATGAGCTCATAATGAGGATAAACGCGCTTTTAAGAAGAGCGAAAATCGCAACGGAGAAAAAGCTTAAAATTGGAAGCTTGGTGATGGATTCCGAAGAGATGACCGCTTACGTAGACGGCACTGAGGTTCCTCTCACTGTTCGGGAATTCAACATACTTTTCAAGCTCCTTTCTTTCCCGAAGAAAACATTTACAAGGATGCAGCTCTTAAATGAATTCTGGTCCCTCGATTCATCCACTGGCACAAGGAGTATCGACGTATATATAACTAAAATCAGGGAGAAGTTCGCCTCATGTAATGATTTTGAGATCGTAACGGTTCATGGACTTGGTTACAAGGCGGTAATCAAATGAAAGGATACAGGAACAGCATAATCTCCTTCAGAAGTTATTTCACCCTCTTTCTTGCCATAATAATAGCCGTATCCCTATCTACCGTGGCTGTATATCAATTCATAGAGGCATTTTTCGGAATAGAAACAAGTCCAATAATAATCGAACTGGTATCCCGGTACTCCTTCTTTCTATCCCTGACCATATTGGTTGTGTTCATAATCATAAACGCCCTCACAAAACGCTTCCTTGTGGATACTCCACTCAAGAAAATACTAAAAGCCACGGACAGGATTACAGCAGGTGATTTCTCCGTACGTATTACCGACGGAAAGGAAGAACATGTTAGGACAGAATTTGACCTTATCGCATACAGGCTGGATAAGATGGCAGAGGAGCTTGGCGGAATGGAGGTATTGCAGGAGAATTTCCTCTCAAACATATCACACGAGATGAAGACACCACTTGCAACATTGCAAAACTATGCCACGCTGATAGAAACAGAAGAGGATATGGATAGGATCAAGGAGTATGCTGCGATTATAAGTATGACTACAAGGAAATTCTCGACTCTTATTACGAACATATTGAAACTTAATAAACTTGAAAACCAAACCATTTTCCCAGAAAAAGAAAGGTACAATCTTGCCGAACAGATCCGCGTAGCCCTACTCGATTCCGAGGCTCTTTGGAGCAGCAAGAACCTCATGATAGAATCAAACCTTCCAGATAGCCTTTTCATATGCGCAGACGAGGAACTTCTTGGCATTGTATGGAACAATCTCATCTCAAATGCCATTAAGTTCACCCCTGATGGAGGTAGAATCTCAGTAGGCATAGAAGAAGTTGATGATGGTATAAAAGTATATATCTCAGATACTGGGGTAGGAATGAATAAAGAGGAGACTGAAAGAATCTTCGATAAATTCTATCAGGAGGATCACAGTCATAAGACAGAAGGCAACGGCCTTGGCCTGGCACTTGTCAAGAAAATAACGGATATAACAGGAACAAGAATCGAAGTTGTATCAGAAAAAGGGAAAGGCAGCACATTCAGCGTTCTCTTTCCTCTTGAAGAGTATTATTAAGAAGAAATAAGCCTTTTTACATATTTTTATCAAAAAAAATTGCCCACGAGCCAAGCACCGTGGACAAATCGTGGGCAAAACGCTTTTTCAGCTATTTCCTTAAGTAAATAACCTTTTGATAAGTTATACACTATAAAGAAATAGAGCGTCATGCCACATAATGTATATATGGAGATCCAATTATCTCTTTGAGAACTGGAAGCGCCTTCTTGCTCCGCGCTGACCATACTTCTTTCTTTCGACCATTCTTGGGTCTCTGGTCATAAGTCCTGCGGCATGAAGAGCTGGCTTATAATCAGCATTCTCATTTACGAGAGCCCTTGCAACTCCATGTCTGCAAGCCTCTGCCTGTCCCTTGATTCCACCACCTGTAACATTGATTAAGAGATCATACTTTCCCTCTGTCTCTGTTACCTTGAAAGGCTGGCTTACAAGAGAAGCGTTAAGTACGTCTACGAAGTACTCGCTTACATCCTTTCCATTAACAGTGATCTTTCCGTTTCCCTCTCTGAGGTAAACTCTTGCTACTGCCGTCTTTCTTCTTCCAACACCATGTCCGAGATTGACAGTGTTCTTTACTTCTTTCTTAGCCATCATCTACCTCCTAGAGCTCTACTACGATAGGCTTCTGAGCCATGTGTGGGTGCTCATTTCCTGCGTAAATCTTTACGTTTGTAAAGAGCTTTCTTCCAAGCTTTCCATGAGGAAGCATTCCTTTAATTGCGTGCTCCATAGGGAAAGTAGGCTTTCTGTTGATGACATCACCGTACTTCTCTTCCCTGAATCCACCTGGATACATTGAGTGACGATAGTACTTCTTATCTTCCATCTTATTGCCGGTGACGGTTGCCTTAGAAGCATTGATGATAATAACGTAATCACCTAAGTCCTGGTGAGGAACGTATTCAGCCTTATTCTTACCTCTTAAGATGTTAGCAGCAGCAACTGCAACACGTCCAAGGTTCTTGCCTTCAGCATCGATAAGATACCATTTCTTCTCGACTGTTGCTGGCTTAATAAAAATAGTCTTCATAAACAAAACCCTTTATATTAGCGTTATTGCATATCTTACAGGACTCACCGGCTCAAAAGGATTCAAGACTAAACACCGTATCCTGTGGGAAGGCGGATAAGATGCTAGGCAATAGCCTTAAACTCCCTTAAGACTTCCTATAAGAGAAAAACTTTCCTCTGTGGTTTTAGGGCTGACCGCGAGGAGGTAAAGATTTTCTTTTATATGCAGATCGGCAAAGCCGACCAAAAATGCATTATATTTGAAAATCGAGCACTATGTAAATAGCTTGAAAGAATTTACTCGACCACTTTTTCAAGCTTTGAATACCCTTCCATGAGTTTTATCCTCTTTTGAGAGGAAAACAAGACGGTAAGTACCCTCTTTCCATTCACTTCGGTGATATCCTCAACAATACCAGGGCCATAAGCAGGGCTTTTGACACTGTCTCCGACTGCGAAGGAAGATGCAGGCTGAGATGATGTTGATGATGATAGGAGTTTGAGATTTGCCGTTCCCTCGTTAAGACGTACCGTTCCAAGGCTTTCAAAATTTATGCTCAAAAGCCTATGTCCTATCTCCCCCGTCTTGATATCCAGAATTGTCCCCTTTCCATAAAGCGGGCTCAAGACCTCATCCCTGATGGAAAAAAGTGGAATCTCCTTCTTCTCTTCTTTCTTCTTCGCTTTGATCTCAATATTCGTAGCCCAGGATGGAATATTAGAGACGCTACCACTCCTCTTCCTATATTCGACCTTTGCACCGACATATGAGTATGGATTCACACTCTGTTTATATACCGCTCCGCTATACAGCTCCTTAGGAATCTCATCCAGGTATCTTGAAGGACTCCTATAATCCCGCCTACCCCACATCGTCCGCATAGCGGCATATGAGAGATAGAGCTCCCTTCTCGCCCTTGTGACTGCTACATAAAAAAGCCGCCTCTCCTCTTCAAGACCTTTTGCACTCTGACTGCTTCTAGGGCCTGGAATGAGTTCATCCTCCAGACCAGAGACGAAAACATAATCAAACTCAAGCCCTTTCGTATTGTGCATTGTTATGAGTGTGACACCTGGCCTATCATCCTTACCGCTACCACCTACTGTCGTATTGTCGAGGGTTATGTTCTCTAAGAATGATTCCAGCTGGAATCGCCCTGAACCATACTCGGAAAGAGAGCTGACAAGAGCACTCAGGTTCTCACTCTTACTCTGCCTTATGGAATCATCCTTCTCACTCTCATAATATGCCTTAAGACCGAAGTACTCCAAAGCATTAGAAAGGAGAGCGCCAAGATCCATGCCTTCATCAAGATCTTTCGTACTTCTCCCATATGCGGATAGGAAAGCTTCCGCACCTGCCTTTGCTTTACCGTTTTTGCTCTTCAATGCGAAATTATCGAGAGCTGCAATCACATCGAGGGTGTTACGCTCTCCGACAATCTGTTCAACCGTCTTATCACCAAGCCCTCTTGCAGGTTTGTTGATAATACGCTGGAAATTGATTATATCCATCCTGTTCGAAAGGAGGCGCAATATGGCAAGTGCGTCCTTGACCTCCTCCCTCTCATAGAATTTCAAAGCACCGACGACCCTGTAAGGGATACGGCTCAGGCCAAGCACTTTCTCAAACTCAAGAGACTGGGCGTTTGTCCTGTATATGATCGCAGTGTTATCATAATCATCTATTCTCCTGATACGGGTGATGATTCCTTCCGCCTCACTCTTTCCATCAATGCTTGATATCAATTCAGGTTTCTTACCATGATGACCATCAAAGCTTATGATATCCTTCTTATGCCTCTCTTTATTGTTCTTTATTACGGATGCGGCAAGGGAGAGAATCTCACTTGTGGATCTGTAATTCTTCTCAAGCTTTATCTCCCTAACGTTTTTGAATGACTTGTTGAAAGACAATATGTTCTCTATGTCAGCACCGCGGAATGAGTAGATCGACTGGTCATCATCTCCGACTACGCAGAGCTGGGAGCTTGGAGAGCTTATAAGGCTTAAAAGCTCAAACTGCATCCTGTTTGAATCCTGATACTCATCCACCAGTATGAGTTTGAATCTTTTCTGATAGCGCATCCTGATATCATCAAATTTGTTAAAAAGTATGACGGGTTTTAGAATAAGATCTGAAAAATCGCAGTTACCAGTACCCCTCAGGGCCTTCTCATATTCCTGATAATACATTCCAAGGTCATCTATGTCCTTGGCAAAGTATTCAAGTTTGCCGGAAGTTGGGGCTATCCCCCTCTCCTTCGCTTGGGCAATCGCATTATAGATGCTCTTCGCCTCTCTTTTATCCATATCGGGAAAGATAGAGGAAAGAAGGGATGAGGAGTCACTGTCATCATAAATCTGGAAGCCGCTTGGCAGCCCAGCCTCTTTTGAATGCCTACGAAGAGTCCAGGCACCAAAGGAATGGAATGTCCTAATCTCAAGATCTGAGATATCATAGCCGGAAAGCATAAGAGAAAGTCGATCCCTCATCTCCTGAGCAGCCTTATTCGTAAATGTTACGGCAAGTATCTCATACGGCCTCAGATATCCACTCTCTATATAATAAGCGATCTTGCTTGTAATGGTCCTTGTCTTACCACTACCTGCACATGCCAAAATAAGGAGGTTATGCTCCCTGTCTAAAACAGCCTCCTTCTGTGCTTCATTGAGGTTTTCCAAATACTCCATCATAAGGCAACCGCATCAAGATCAAAGCCCATGGACTTAATGATTTTTACAGCAACGACATCACCCGGCTTTAAATCCTTCGCACTTATCACAGTAAGTCCATCTACATCCGGGGCTTGCGCATAGATACGTCCGAAATAAAGATCCTCCCCCTCTATTCTCTCTTCTATGATTGCCTTATATGTGTTGCCGACGAAACGGTGCATGCGCTCCTCACTTATTACATTCTGCATCTCCATGAGCTCTTTCTGGTAAGACTGAGCTGCCTTATGAGCCTTATCATGCTCCCTCTTATTACGCATCTTATAGGCTGGGGTATCCTCCTCCCTTGAATATGTGAAGGAGCCCATCCAGTCGAAACGCCCTTCGCTTATGAATCTCTTCACCTCTTCAAAAGTCTCTTCGTCCTCTCCTGGAAAGCCCAACATTATGGTCGTTCTGATTACCGCATCCGGTAGGCATTCCCTTATTTTATCGACCAGGGAAAGGTATATCTGCCGGCTTCCCGTTCTTCCCATAGCGCGGAGAATCTTTGGATCGGCATGCTGGACGGGGATATCGAAATAAGGAAGAATCCTCTTTCTCTCTTTGACAAGAGGAAGTAAATCCATGGGAAACGTATCTGGATGGATATATAACATTCTGAGAACGAAATCACCATCAAGTGAAGAGAGTGCATCCATAAGCTCGGTAAACCTGCTCCGACCATACAAATCAATTCCATATGCTCCGAGATCCTGCGCTATTACCGATATCTCATAGACACCTTCTTTGATAAGGCGCTTTGCCTCCTCTATGATCTTCTCAAAAGGTCTGCTTCTCAGAGGCCCGCGGATAATCGGTATGGCACAATATGAGCAGCAGTGATTACACCCCTCACTTATCTTAAGATAGGCGCATCCGGGTCTGGAAAGAAGAATAGATCTATCATCCCTCTCCCTATCGGGATCCGGATATGTAGGGACCTCAACTGGATGGTGCTCAGCTTCCGTCTCTTTCAGGATCTCTGGGAAAAGTGAAAGGTCATGGTTGCCGAATATGGCATCCACTTCCTCGAATTCCATCTCTTTACCGTAACGCTGGGCAAGGCATCCAGAAAGAATTATCCTCGCTTTTGGATATGCTTCTCTCATAGAGAGCACGGTATCTATCGATTCCTTCTTCGCATCCTCGATGAAGGCACACGTGTTTACAACAATGACATCGGCCTCTGCAGGGCTTTCCGTTCTCTCATAACCACTCTCAAGCGCATAAGTTAAAAGAATCTCACTATCGACCTGGTTCTTGGCACAGCCAAGGCTCTCTATATAAATTTTCTCCATAGAGATACATTAACTTTTTGCTTTAATTTTAGCAACGCAGATTTTGCCATATGTTTCTGCTATAATTTAAGCAGGTCTTCCAGGAAAACAGGAGAAGTAATGAAAGACAGAAGAAAAGAAGATGTATTATTAGAAGTGGAAGGCCTTAGGACGTACTTTGAAAAAAACGGAGTGACTGTAAAGGCGGTAGACGGTATCTCTTTCACAATACATAGGGGAGAAATCATAGGGATAGTCGGAGAATCAGGAAGTGGAAAGAGTGTCACATGCCTTTCAATACTACGCCTTATCCAACAAGCGAAAGGGAGAATAATCTTTAGGGGTAAAGATATTCTCAGTATGAAGGAAAAGGAACTTGAAAAGATAAGAGGTGCCAGTATTTCAATGGTCTTCCAGGATGCATCGTTCGCACTCAACCCATACCGCAAAATCTCCAGCCAGATTATAGAGACGATAAGAATGCATCAGGGCCTGACGAAAGCTGAGGCAAGGCAGAAAGCCATAGAAGCACTCGCCCTAGTTGGGCTTCCAGATCCTCAAAATAGGATGGATGATTACCCCGATCAGTTCTCAGGTGGGATGAAGACCCGCATAATGCTTGCCATCGCACTCTGCTGCGGAGCTGAGCTTATAATCGCTGATGAGCCGACCTCATCCCTTGATGTCACCGTGCAGGCGACAATTCTTGATCTGATAAAATCCATAAACGAAAAGAACGGAACCTCGATATTGCTGATCAGTCATGACTTAAACGTCATCGCAGAACTTTGCAACCGGGTCCATGTGATGTATAAGGGGCACATAATGGAATCAGCTACGGTCTCAGAACTATTTGATAGACCTCTTCACCCATATACACGTTCTCTGCTCTCAGCCTCCAGAGGTGATAATGAGCAGGTACTTTATATAAGTGGTGAAGAAGAAAATGAATCGCCCTGCCCTTTTTATCCAAGATGCCAGGAAAGACAGTTAAACTGCCTAACATCTCCTCCGCCTACTATATCTTGTGGTGAACAACACCTTGTCTCATGCTGGAAATACAGCGATGGGAGGTCTTGAATGGAAGATGATTTAATCCTTGAAGTCAAGAATCTCTGCCAGTATTTTCCCATTGAAAATGGTCTCTTCAAGAGAAAAAGAAAGATGATAAAAGCCGTTGACGGCATCTCTCTTAACTTACATAAGGGAGAGGTCCTGGGAATAGTCGGAGAATCAGGATGCGGCAAAAGCACACTCATAAGAAGCATAGCGCAGCTTTATACTCCAATTAGTGGAGAAGTTCTGCTACATGGAATCGACCTGTGCAAGGCGGATAATAGAACCCTTTTAAAGGAGAGGCGCAACATGCAGATGGTTTTTCAGTCCTCATTCTCATCCCTTGATCCAAAGATGACGGTAGAATCAATAATATCAGAACCGATGAGAATCTATAACAGACGTGGCATGCTCGATCATAACTGGACGAAAGAAGAGATAGCATCACGTGTCATAATGCTTTTAGAAAGGACAGGAATGAGCAGATCATACATGACCAGATACCCCCATGAGCTATCGGGAGGGCAAAGACAGAGAGTTGCCATAGCAAGAGCACTAATGCTTAATCCTGAGATAATCCTTGCCGATGAGATTCTCTCCGCTCTGGATGTGTCCACAGCCTCTCAGATCCTCAAGCTCATAACAAGCCTGAAAGAAGAGATGAAAATAGCATTCATACTCATCTGCCATGATTTAAATGCCATAAGGAAGGTTGCATCAAGAGTAATCGTAATGTATCTCGGACGCATTATGGAGGAAGCGGATGTAAAAGACATCTTTGAAAATCCCTCCCATCCATATACCAGGGCACTGCTCTCATCCGCCCCCTCAGCAGACTTCAAAAGAAGATGGAAGACGCCTCTGATCTTGGACAAAGACATTTCTTCCAGCTGGGAGGGAACACAAGGCTGTCCATTCTATTCAAGATGTCTAGATAGAATGGTCCATTGTAAGAATCATATACCTCAGATGAGAAAAATAGATTCATCTCACAGCTATGCATGCTTCATCTAATGTTGATGCCTTCTTCTCTTCTGATTATTAATGTATCATGTCATCGATGAAAATAAGAACCGTTAGTCCTACTGCGATAAAAGAGTGTGCCCGTCTAAATGCCCTGATGGAGAAAAAAGGAATTGGATGCGTACTCAATCCCCTTCCCAGAATAATATTCGCACCTACAGATAGCAATGGTAGACTCGGCTATTTTGATGCAGATGGGAATATTATCGTACTTAGTGAGAATTTCCTGAAGGAAACAGATACATACAATCTCGATGCGACATTCCTGCATGAGCTCTCACACGCGGTGGACTATGGGCAAAGAGGATTCAGCCAGCACGACGCCCGATTCAGAGAAATATGTTCTGCCTTAGGAGTACCTGATGGCTTTGAAAAATCTAAAGCAAGGATGCAAAATGAGCAGAAGGATAAAGTACGATGCAAGGTTAAAAAACTCATCAGATTATCTGAAAGTCCATTTGAGAACGAGAGCATGGAAGCGCTCAAAGCAGCACAACGCCTGATGAGCAAATACTCTCTTAAAGAGGAATGCAATAATGAAAACGAGGAGAGGATGTACTCTTGCCAGATGGATGCAAAATCCAGATTCTTCTTTTATGAGAAAGTATTTGCATCAATCATAATAAAGCTCTCTGGTGCCCTTATATTAAGGGAGAAGAGAGGAAAGAATATCGCCCTTACGGCATACGGAAGCATCGAGCAGGTCCAATTCGCTTACGAGACGTATCTTTTCCTGAAAAAAGCACTGAAAGATGCCTATGATAAAGAGAAGCAGACCGAGAAGAATCTCGATTATTACTCATTTGCGGCAGGGCTTGCCTCCATGCTGTACGAAAAGATAAAGAAATGCGAGGAGCAATCGGCTGCAAGGGCCCTCGCAATAAGCTACAGAGACAACAGAAGGATATTCGAGCATATATTCACCTCATCAAAGATAACAGGTAGGCGGACAAGAGCGATGTTTCAAAGCAGAGAGGCATATGAAAAGGGAGAGATAGCTTCAAAAGGTATAAACATCCCCCAAAGAGAAGCTCACACTTACATAAGAAAAATAGAAGATAAAAGAGAGAAATAAGTTTTTTGCCCCATATCTTCTTGTTCTTTCCTGAAAATATGAGAAAATGAAAAAACATTGGAGGCGATATGGATGATAGAGTAAGAAAATTCCTCTCTTCCAGAGATGAGAACATCCTCATTGTGTATGGAATAAGAAAAAGCGGTAAGACCAGCTACATGAAGAATGCCATAAAAGGCAGGAAGGAGAAAATACTCTATTATCAGATGAAGAATACTAATGAAAGAGAGAACTTCATCCTTTTAAAAGCCAGAGCAGAGAACATCGGTCAGCCAGTCAAAGCCGATGACATGGATACCCTTTTCACGGAAATTGCCAAACAGGACGAGAGGCTCATAATCATAATTGAAAATGCCGAGATACTGTTCAGATTCTCTATGAAAATAGCAGATACCCTGAAAAAGGCCGCACAAAAACACAGGATAGTACTGACTACGTCCCAGACATCCCTCATCAAGGAGCTGAACGAAGATGAGGTCTTTTTATCCATTGAAAAACATCCTGCGAAATACTACGAGAGTTTTGAGTTGTTGAAAAGCCTGCCATATGCAAAACAGCTTCAGTTTTATCTCGTCTTCGGCTCCTCAGAATTTGTAACTCTTAAAATCGATCCAGAGGAATCCCTTAAGAGAAACGTAAGGAATCTTCTTCTTTCAAACGACAGCATAATAAGCGAATATATAGAGCATGAACTTTTTGAGGATCTGGGAAAAAAGAGCTATGCCTTCCTGATACTGTCCATACTCAAGGATGGCAGGATGAAATATAGCGATCTCGTTGAGGCGACAGGACAGAAATACAATGGACTTCTGGATAAGCAGCTGAACATTCTAATAGATCTTGGACTGGTGAAAAAAAGCTACCCGATAAACAAGAAAATAGACAGGAAGAAAGTGCTTTATGAGATTGATGACAATCTGCTCAGATTCTATTTCAGGTTCATATATCCTAATAAGGATCTTGTAGAGATGATTGGCAGCAAGGCATATTACGAGAAATACATAGAAAAAGAACTGGATGATTATTTCAGGCTAAGTCTAAGAACCATACTCACAGATTACCTTGAAAAAGCATCTCTTGATGGCAAATTCTCAAGCATTATATCAATCATAGGCAGGTACTTCATAGATGATGAGAATGAAGAGCAGATGGCCATGATAACAGAGCAGAAGCATCGTATCTATTCGATATTCTATGACAAGAGGGTCGATGATGAGATGTTGCAAAAAGAGCGAAAAAGAATAAAGGATCTCACCAGAGGCAAAGCTGAGGTAGGATTATTTTCCACAAACGGATTCACATTCCCTTCCGATGGAGAGGCATATATATCACTTAAGGATATCTTCTCGCTGAAACCCTAACCATCGATGTTCTCAAGCATGCGCATGCAAATCTTGCGGAAAGTCTCTTCATCCTTCTCTTTTATCCCTTCCCTCATGGCCATCTCCAGGAGGTGGAGACCCTTCTGGATTTCAGCATCATACGAGAGTGCCTTTTCCGTAAGGACTATCCGTTTGAGCCTGGCATCACGCTCTTCGCACTCCCTGTAAAGCAGTCCGGCTTCTTCCATCTTCTTTAACAGCTCTGTAGCTGAAGATGGACGGAGGGAGAATTCCTGCTCTATGTCTTTCTGGTAGACCGCTTCCTTATGTGTAAGCAGAAAATACAGGACTTTCCCCTGTGCTCCGGTATAAGGGAAATCCGCGGCGAGCTCTATAATACGCCGTCTTATTCTATTCGACAGTTTCCCAATCAGAAACGCCAATGGCATCTCTTCCATATAAGCCTCCGTGAAATTAATCTAAAATATTGATTTTCATCAGTCAAGGAAAGTTTTTCATGTTATATTATTCACTATGAAAGAGAGTATGAAGGAAAGAAACATAGAGGAGACGGGCTTCGGCTATGCATTAAAAATGATAGGAGGCAATTTCCGTCTTCCAATTCTATATACGCTGACTGAATATGAGACGGTAAGATTCAACGAGATGAGAAGATTCATCGTAGACATCTCTTCAAGAAGCCTTACCATAACACTTAGACAGATGGAGGAGGACGGCCTCATATCAAGGAACGAAGTTTCACACTTCCCCCTATGCGTCGAATACAGCCTTACCGATTACGGCAGGACATTGTGTAAAATAATAGATGAAATCTCCGAGTGGGGAGATAGGAACAAAAAAGAAGGTGAGGATTAAGCCCTCACCTTTCCTTCTTATTTGGAAATAAGCATCGTCTTCGGATCCAAGTTGACTCCCATCGGCTTTGGAACATCCTCGTGATGAGCCCTTACAACCGTCATAACGACCTTATCTATCTTATCATCGTATCGTAGAGCGACAAGCACATCAATCAAATCATAATATTTCAGGAGGGTATTTGGTACTCCGTGCTCATCGTATACCACATCAGGACGTACAGGAGAGACGCTGAACCAGACTTCAAGATTCATCTTCTTGGCAAAGTCCTTGATCTTTATGATGTCTTCCTCATCCGCGATAGTAAGCTTATATCCATCGAACAATATGGCATCTGCATTGAAAGATCCCTGGCTTATTAGGGACTCAAGACTTGAAAGAACCTTGTCTATAGGAACCTGCTCCTGAGAGAAGTTCATAACGACCCTGTTTGCAAGAATGGAATTATAAACCATTGTCGCATCATCAAGGCTCTGCATCTCAGCAATTTCCTTAAAGACTTCCTTATACCAGTTTATTACGTGCTCTACGTTTCCAGAGAAAGATACGTGTATGACACTCTCTCCCTTAAATAGCTTATCTGTTGCAAGGTGTACCAGACAGGCCGTCTTTCCCACACCATGACGGGAGACGATGACTCCGAGATTTCCCTTCCCAAGACCTCCGTTGATCGCCTCTTCAAAAACCCTTAGGGGGCTGACACTGTTAAGTTGTTTGATGTCCATTTTATTTTCCTCCTGTTTTGTTTTACATAAGTATACCATTCGGAAAATACAAAAACAAAGAAAAAATAATTTTTGGGTAATAAAAAAACGGCCGGCTTTAAACCGACCGCATAAGTTTTATTTTGCAGCTTCCTTTTTCTTCTTCTCCTGATAAGCTTTCTTAAGCTCCTCGGAAACAGAAGAAGGAACTTTTCCATAGTGAGCAACTTCCATTGTGAACTCTGCTTTACCCTGTGTAAGGCTTCTGAGTACTGTGGAGTAACCGAACATCTCACTAAGTGGAACCTCGGCAACAACCTGACACTGGTTATTATCCTCAGTTGAAGAGATGATCATACCTCTTCTCTGGTTAATCGAACCGAAGATGTTACCCTGGAATTCGCTTGGGCCTTCAACCTCAACCTTCATGATAGGCTCGAGAATACATGGCTTTGCCTTCTCAAAAGCTTCTCTGAAAGCGCCGATTGCGGCTGTCTGGAATGCCATATCGGATGAGTCAACAGGATGCCATGCACCATCATTGATGCAGACCTTTACTCCGATTACAGGGAATCCTACCTGAGTACCCTTCTTCATTGCAGCCTGGAAGCCCTTATCACAAGATGGGATGTATTCTGTAGGAATAGCACCACCCTTGATCTCATCGACGAACTCATAATCGGCAGCTGGCTCCTCTTCGCTCTTTGCAACAGTCGGCTCGATATAACCGGCGACACGTGCATACTGTCCAGATCCACCCGTCTGCTTCTTATGCGTATAGTTGAAATCAGCTCTCTGACTGATAGCCTCTCTGTAAGCAACCTCTGGCTTACCTACCTCAACCTCTGCCTTATACTCTCTCTTCATTCTCTCGATGTATACGTCGAGGTGAAGCTCTCCCATTCCTCTGATGATTGTCTGATTTGACTCAGGATCAACATATGTCTGGAACGTAGGATCTTCCTTCGTAAAGCGGTTAAGAGCCTTTGCCATGTTATCGGCACTCTTCTTGTCTACCGGTTTGATAGCAAGAGAAATAACAGGGTTTGGAACGAACATACTTGTCATTGAGTAGTTGATTGAAGGATCGCAGAAAGTATCACCACTGGCGCAGTCGATACCGAAGAGAGCTGCAATCTCTCCACAACCACACTCTGAGATGTCCTCCATCTCTGAAGCGTGCATCTTGATAAGTCTTCCAACATTGAACTTCTTTCTCGTCCTTGTGTTGTAAAGAGTATCGCCCTTCTTAATCTTTCCCTGATATACACGGATGTATGTAAGCTGTCCGAACTGTCCATCTTCAAGCTTGAATGCGAGAATTACGGTCGGCTTGTTAGAGTCAGACTCAAGAACAACCTCCTTCTCATTGTTATCAAGATCAAGAGCGATGTTCTCAACCTCGGTTGGATTTGGAAGGTAGTTTATAACTCCATCGAGAAGTGGCTGGATACCCTTGTTCTTATAAGCAGAACCCATGAATACAGGGCAGAGCTGAAGAGAAATCGTACCCTTTCTTACGGCATCCTTGATAAGCTCAGGTGTTACCTTCTCATCAAGCATTGCCTCCATAAGCTCATCAGAGAACATGGATACTGCATCAAGCATCTCCTCTCTCTTAGCCTCTGCTTCGGCTCTGAGCTCCTCTGGAATCTCAGCTTCTCTTACCTGAAGCCCATCATTTCCTGAATCAAAATAGAGTGCCTTCATCTCAACGAGATCGACAACACCCTCAAGGCGATCCTCAAGTCCGATTGGGATCTGCATAAGTACGGCGTTAAGTCCGAGCTTATCGATAAGCTGCTGCTTTACCTTATATGGGTTTGCTCCCGTTCTGTCACACTTGTTTACGAATGCGATACGTGGAACGTGGTATCTCTTCATCTGGCGGTCAACCGTGATTGACTGGCTCTGAACACCACCAACGGAGCAGAGAACAAGGATTGCTCCATCAAGAACACGAAGGGAACGCTCTACCTCGATTGTGAAGTCTACGTGTCCCGGGGTATCGATGATGTTGATCTCGTGTCCCTTCCAGTTTACGTTTGTAGCAGCACTAGCAATTGTAATTCCTCTTTCCCTCTCAAGCTCCATGGAGTCCATGGTTGCTCCGACTCCATCCTTACCACGTACCTCGTGGATTGCATGGATCTTGTTGCAGAAATAAAGAATACGTTCGGAAAGAGTCGTCTTTCCTGAGTCAATGTGGGCACTAATTCCAATGTTCCTCATGCCCAGTAGGTCGTTCATCATATCTAACCTCACAAAATCAATGTCTGTATATCCATATAGGAACTTGTTCCTAACTTAATTGGCACAACAAAATAGTGATTGGAAAAATCACCAAGCATGTATAATATGGATTTTGAGCCTTTTATGCAATAGTCGATTATTCTTTTTTCTTTCAGCCTATAGAATAGTACAAGATTCTTACATTAACTTAACCGAAACGAAACATATAAGACAACTTCTCCATATCCTATTTATATGATAGTAAGGGTGTGCTAAAATCAGAGATGCAGGTTCATGACACTGTTTAGGAGGAAAAATGACGGTTTTCGAAATGATTATAAACGGAGACATACCAAGCACGAAGATTTACGAAGACGATGTATGCATAGCGATTCTGGATATCGCACCACGTGCAAAAGGGCATACACTCGTTATAAGCAAAAAGGTATATCCAACAATCGCAGAGGCTCCATATGAGACGATTGCTCACATGATGGACATTGTAAAAAAAGTAGATCAGAAGATGAGAGAGGGACTAAATGCAGATGGAACAAACGTCATCATCAACAACTCCCCCGCCTCAGGACAGGAGGTTCCACATCTTCACATACACGTCATTCCACGTTTCAAGGACGATGGGATATCATTCTTTCCTCCAAGTACAGAATATGCTGATGGGGAGGCTGCAGAATACGGAAGGATGCTGAAGATATGAGAAAGCTTCTGCCCCTGCTACTCCTTTTGCTATTATCTTCCTGTGCCGTCTATACAATCGGCGAAGGCAAGGCGAACATCCACATTCCGACAGTCTCAGGGGAACCCGAGACCAGGCTGCGCATCATCCAGGAAAGAAAGGAAGAAGAGAGAAAAGCCGAAGAAGAGAGAAGGATTGAGGAAGAAGCAAGAAAAGCCGAGGAAATGGAGAGAGCCGTCTATGAGTATCCAGAGGATCTGGAAGAACTGAGATTGCCCCACAACTACCGTCCGCAGAGAAATCATCTGAGTCTTGAGACGGAAAAGACTCCAATAAAACTGCTTTTCCTTCCTCTCGAAGAGGGGGCAAACTTAAACAAGATAGCATCATCAATCTCATCCTTAAAGACAGACTTCATATTCGTAACTGGAGAGTTGGAGCAACTTGTAGAGCTATCAAAAACACTTAATAAGGATACGGTGCTAAGTGAAGGTGGAATGGTTCTCTACAACACACGGCTAAAAAGCATGGATACTGATTCCGCATCATTTGCTATTAATGAAGAAAAGAGCCTTGAGACCGTTGTCCTATCAACATATAAGGGTCTACCTGAAAGCTCAGAAGTAATAAATGATTATCTTCCACTTCTTGAGGATGTAAGCGGGAGTCTGGATGCAATCAGCATGGATGAGGACATCGTCATATTCGCCCTCTCTTCCCAGGAACCGAGCAGCGAGGACTGGATTCCGTTCACTCCTTATGCATACAGAAACGACCATGTATTCAATACTTCAAAGTGGTTTGAGGATAACGGCTTTACGGATGTTTACAGGGCCACCCACTACAGTGCTGAAACAGATCCCGGCATCACAAGAGAAAGTGGTGACATATTTGAGAGAATGGATTTCATCTATGTAAAGAACGCCATACCACTTAACAGCATGACATTCTCCGTAGCTGGAATGACGAATCGGGCGATATATGCAGAAATACTGATTACCTGACTGCTTCCACATGTAAGCATATGAGGAAATAATGGTTTTGCCGCATTCATCATGACGGACAAGCCTGGCAGGTTTTATGGCGGCACTCTTAATAAAAACGCCCCCAACTCGTGAGGGCGCAATCATGAAGTTTAAGCTCTATTATTTCTCCCAGAGCTTCTCTGGATAATATCCCGACTCGAGCTTTGCCTTAATTTCTGCCATTACCAGCGGCTTATCCTCTGGATATGTCATTCCAAACCAGCGGTCCTCACTTGTAAAGACCTTTATACTTCCCTTACCGCTTGTAACGATCTCGGAAGCACCGTTTGGAAGCAGGCATTCCTTCTTCTCTTCACATACGTTGGCTTTGATGAAGTTCTCCCAGTATTCTTCGAAGTCCTCAAATGCCTTTGGCGTGAAACCGAAGAAATTCATGGAAACAGGCTCCTTACCCGTAAGATATACATCCTTTCCATCAAGATGTGAGACGATTCTTCCATCTGGCGTATACTCAATCTTCGTATTCTCAACCATGGATACAAGATTACCGTCTTTAACCTCACATACTCCACGGGATACAGAACCATTCTTACTCATCGTGTTTTCAAGGATGAATCCTACCATCGCATGTGTAGTATCATTAGGATCAAGGGTTGATAGGTACTTACCAAGAGTCTGATAAGCGCTCCTTCCATAATAATCATCCGCATTAACGACTGTAAACGGTTCCTTTACCGCATCTTTAGCACAAAGGAGTGCATGAATCGTTCCCCATGGCTTCTTTCTGTTGGCACTAAGCTTGATCTGCTCCTCTGTAAGAAGGCTGTCCAGGCTCTGGAACACATATTCGGCATCCATGTTCCTTGCAATGCGGTCGAAAAGGCGCTCTCTGAAATCCTTCTCGATGTCCTTTCTGATGATGAAAACCACCTTACCATACCCAGCATTATGGGCATCATATACACCAAAGTCTAAAAGAGTCTCTCCGTGAACTCCTACTGCATCAATCTGTTTTACTCCGCCGTAACGGGAGCCCATTCCCGCGGCAAGCACTAAAAGTGTTGGCTTCATTTTCTCCTCCTTCTTTAGAATCCTACCACAAAGATGGAAGGATGGCAAAAAGAAAACAAAATATGCTCCAAGAGTTAACTTATTAGTTACCTTTTATTAACTCAAATGCAAATAAGAGGTGCAATACGTCCCCTAATATGGGATAATATCAAGAGGAAACAATAGTTTATCAGGAGGAGAAATGAAAATAGAGATTCTTAAGGGTGGTGTTGCTGTTGCTGAGAAAAGCGCACCAGATAATCTTTACCTTGTATATGAGAAAGAGTACGAGGAGGGAGACCAGATAAGGGTAACGACAGATGAAAAGGGATTCTATCGCATCCAGCTTGAGGCAACCCTTGCTCCCGCTGTGGTCTACTCTGAAGGTGGCTCTTATACCCTGAGCATTCCATTCGGGCAGAAACATGACTGCTACAACAGTTTCGCATTCAAGGGGGAGATGCACTATCTTGCAATCAGAAAGGCTTATGATTGTGAGACGGGATACCGTAATCTTGCATTCAATCCATATGACAGTCATGAAAACAATGCATTCTATCCCCATACGAAAGCAAACATCGAGACGAGAGGAGAGAGTGTATTCGCCTCCCGCAATGCAATCGATGGAATCATTGCAAGTAATAATCATGGATTCTGGCCATTCATAAGCTGGGGAATCAACAGGGATCCGAAAGCAGAGCTCAATCTCGATTTCAAAAGGGATGTCATAATCGATAAGATCATATTCTACACCAGAGCAGATTTCCCGCATGACGCATGGTGGGATAAGGCAAGCATCACATTCAGCGACGGGGATACGATTGATTTCAATCTTAAGAAACTTGATGGGCCTCAGGTATTCGCAATAAAGGAAAAGAAGATATCACACCTGACTCTTCATGACCTGATAAAGGCCGATGACCCTTCCCCGTTCCCCGCTCTTGTTCAGCTTGAAGTATACGGGAAGGAAGCCTGAGGATGCTTACAAAGAGGTAGTTTTTCCGCTACCTCTTTTTTTCTTCAAAAATTAGAGGAGAAAGCTAACCTTTAAAAAGTTTACGTAAGATTTTTAATCGTAAAATATTTCATTATATTATAACAAATTAAACTACAAATACTATTGATTATTGCGCTTTTTCCTACTATATTCTCAGCTATGAGTGCAAAATCTGAGAAAAGAGGATATCTATACGTTCTACCTGCAGTGGTACTGGTTGCGGTATTTTCTTATTATCCCTTTCTCAAGGCCTTTGTCTCATCTTTTTTCATTGAAAACCAGATGGGAGAGCTTACCGCTTTCGCCGGTCTCGAGAATTATAAGGCACTCATAGGAAATGAATTTTTCATTCAAAGCGTAAAAACGACGTTTCTGCTTGCTGTGATATTCATTCCAGTAAATACCGTACTGACCTTACTTGGAGCAACCCTTGTAAGGAGGAAAAGCAGGTTCAACGAGGTCATTGGGAGTGTGTATATAATTCCCCTAGCCTTCTCAATGTCCCTCTTTGCACTTATTCTCAAGCAGATACTCAGCCCGACAAACTCCATAATTAACAGGATTTTCCATCTCAATGTAGTATGGCTCAATGATAGGACAAGCGCGCTCGCATCAATCATAATCTTATGTGTTTTCCTGGATTTCGCATTGGATTATGTCCTTTTGCTCTCCGCTTTCAGGAAGATAGAGAGGAACATAATAGAGGCAAGCCTCATAGATGGGACGAATGAGTGGCAAAGGTATTTCATGATAGAACTACCACTGATTGTGCCAACCCTTGTCATGACCATATTCATAGCACTCAAGGACATCCTTCTGATATCAGCACCAATAATGCTAATGACAGAGGGAGGCCCGTTTAGAAGCACTGAAAGCGTGATGTTCTATTACTATATAGAGGCCTTCAAAGGGCATAATAAAGCTACGGAGAATACAATTAGCGTAATTACGGTACTCTTCTCGGCTTTACTTCTGGCAGTCTATTCGCTGATACAGAAAAGGAGGAGACATGCTTAAGAAAGCAATAGCCATACTACTGGCTCTAATAATCATCTTCCCCCTACTCTACGCTGTATCACTGTCACTGTTCTCTCCGAGGGATTTCAATGCCTTGCCTGCGCGGCTCATCCCCACAGAGCCCATATTTGAGAACTATGCGAAGGCAATAAGACACAACTATTTCATACGCTATACGGCAAACAGCCTTATAACGGCCTTCCTTGCATCCATTATAAGAACCTTGATTGTCCTCTTCTCATCCTATGCCTTCTCATTCCTTCACTTCAGAGGAAAGAAGGTGATACTCTTCATTCTCCTTCTAAGTGCATTCATACCACAGGACTCGCTTCTCTATGAGAACTATGTGACGACAGCAAAGCTGAACCTGATAAACACATATATGGGAATAATAATCACAAGCCTGTTCAGTGCGACACAGCTGATGATGCTTATGACGGCCATGAAAAGCCTATCAAAGGATACGTTCGATGCATCCAGAGTAGATGGGGCAAATGACATCACAGTGCTTTTCAGCATAATCGCACCTCTCACGAAGAGCATAATCATTACCATATTCCTACAGAGCTTCATCGGTGTGTTCAATTCATATCTCTGGCCTCTTTTGGTAACAAACAGAGAAGAGATGAGGACAATACAGATCGGAATAAGCCTCATGGGCTATCAGGAGAGCGGAAGGATGGGTCCCCTGTTCGCAACGCTTCTAATCATCCTGATTCCTTTTATAATCCTGGTCATCGCAATGAAAAAACAGATAATCAAAGCTCTATCCGACGGATTGAGCTATTAGAGGAGGAAATATGAGAAGACTTAAATTAATCGCCATTTTATTCCTTGTTCCTGCGCTCATATTCGCATCAGGCAGCAAGGAGAGAAATGAAGATGTTACGACCGTTACTATATGGCATTCAAACAGTGGACTTCTGGAAGATGCTTTTTCCCATCTCGTGGATCAGTTCAATGAAAGCCATGAGGATATTAAGATAAACGCCGTATACCAGGGAGCTGCGAACGACGTGCTTACGAGCGTGAACGCAGCAGCACTTGCGGGCTCAGGACTACCTGATATCGCACAGCTTGATGCTACCGCTGGTCTTGATATGATGTATGCCCCATATCTTGTAACCGTAGAAGAGCTCGGCATCGACACTTCTAATCTTATTGATAGCGCCTATGCCGCTTATGACAGCCAGAGAGGACACATAGGAGTGCCATTCAATGCATCAAGCCTGATGTTCTATTACAATGCAGATCTATTTAAGGCAGCCGGAGTAAGTGTTCCACGGACTCTCGATGAATTCATACAAGTCGCCCCAGTGCTTTACGAGAAGACCGGCGTTTATGCATTCAGCGGAGTTCCAACGACTTATGAACTGGTCACATTCCTTGGCAGTCAGAACGGTGGTACGTTCATCACCGATAACAGAAACGGTCATGATGGTGTTTCCAATAAGGTTCTTTTCGATGAGAATGGAACATTTAAGACGTTTCTTGAGAAATGGAAAGCCCTGTATGACACAAAGGCTGTGAATAATCTTACAAGCGGGGTATCAAATGCATTCTATTCTGGACAATGCGCAAGCATGCTGGCATCCTCATCATCACTTTCTACCGCAATAGAGAATACCGAAGGCCTTTTTGAGCTTGGCATAGCATTCGTCCCGATTGTCAACGAGGAAGCAACCGGTGGTGTCAACATCGGAGGGGGCTGTCTTGCGGCCTTGAATAACAGTAACGCGGTGAAAGAAGTGATTGAGTTCATGATAAGTCCTGAAAGTCAGGCTTACTGGACAGAGAGTACGGGATACATGCCTGTTAACAGGAAAACGATAGAAAGTGAAGAGTGGAAGGAGTTCATAAAAGATAATCCCCTATTCTCTGTAGCCCTTGAACAGGCACTATCTTCATCGGATAAGGTCATAGGGCTCTGGATTCCATCGGCCTATCAGGTGTACTACTCATTTCAGAGTACTATCGCCTCTGTTCTTACAGATGAGATCAGCATAGATGAGGCTGTTAAAAACATGGCAGACATGATTAATGCTAACCTGAAGGAGTACGCAAGGCAGAATGGTTAGGGAGTTCTCAACAAACACGAATCTTCTTGCATTCAATAAAGAGCACATGGACCGTGACATGGATGAGCTTGTCAGGGTCTATGCGGCTCATGGCATAAGAAACCTCGATCTTAATTTCTGTGAGATGATGAGACCTTCATCCCGCCTCAACGATAAAAGAGCAACTGAGTACATCAGCATACTTAAGAATCTAAAAGAAGAGTTAAATCTGAATTACATCCAGGCCCATGCACCATATCCACTGAGGGGAACCGAAGTCTCCGCATGGGATAAAAAGATAATAAGGGCGATGGGCTATGCATATGAACTAGGATGCCCTCACATAGTTGTTCATCCAATAGGCAAAGACGTGGAAGAAAACATCAGATACTATGAACGCCTGATAAAAGAAAGCGACATCACAATTGCCATAGAGAACATGGAGAGTGATGTGGAGATAAGCAACGCATCAGAAATCAATGCGATCATAGAATCTTCTCCGATGAGGCTGAAAGCGCTCTTTGATACGGGCCATGCACATATGAGAGGACTAAACTTAAGGGAAGAAATCCTTTGTTATGGTAAGAATCTCGTAGGCCTTCATATCCATGATAATGATGGGAAAAGAGACCAGCATCTCTTTCCATTCATGGGTACGATTAACTGGCGCGATGTGATTTCGGCATTGGAAGAAGCTGGCTATGAAGGTTATCTCACATATGAGACAATGTACTACTCAAAGGAAAAATCGATTAAGGACGAGTGCATTGTAATAGACAAGGCCCTCAGTTCTTTTCATCTTCTTTTTTAAAGAAAATACACCGCTCCTTATAGCTGCAGTCATTGCATAAAAGGCCAGGACACTGCTGAAAACTGTCTTTCGCATTCTCAAGCTGATTAATATGCCATTCAAGCTCTTCGATATGCGCCTTCAGCTTATTCATTCTTTCTATGCTCTCGGAAAGCTTTACCCTGTATGCACCTAGTAGCTCAATCCGCCTCTTATTCCCGCTCTCATCCTCGCTTTTAAGCTTTATGATCTTTCTTATCTCGTCGAGAGTAAAACCAAGACTTTTAAGCTCCATTATCCTCTTGATATATACTATCACCTCATCAGAGTAATACCGTTGATGATGCTCGGAACGTTGTGATTTTATCAGACCCTCCTCCTCGTAATAGCGGAGAGTCCTGACCGTAACTCCTGTAAGTTTTGCTATTTCCCCTATCTTATAGCGCCTCATGCGGATATTATCGGATTTTTCCGAACAAAAGTTAAGGTTTCTGCACTATTAATTATAAGGAGTACGAAATGACGGAAAATAATAGTGATTTAAAACTTAGTCAGCCTAATGACAAGCTTACCTATTACGGAATCAGAGGGTTAAGTGACAGGGAAATTATCAGGAACCTGATTTCCTCCCTCTCACTAGAACAGGATAAGCAGGATAATCTGATAGAGAGCATCATAAAAGCTTTTGACAGGAATCTGCCGATAAAACCGGAGATGCTTTCCTCTATACCGGGGATGAACCCAAAGATAGTGAAACTCTTGCTTTCATCCCTTGAGCTAGGCAGAAGATGGCCGGCACGCAAAAGCCGGCAGATAAGAACCCCCGATGATGCTTATGCGGAGATAAGGCATTATGCTCAACGTCCTCAGGAACACCTCATTGTCGTGGCTTTGAACGGAGCCCATGAGATAATGTTCACACAAGTTGTTTCAATAGGAACGGTTAACATGACATACGCCCATCCCAGGGAGATCTTCGCAGATGCTGTTATGGCACGGGCAACGGGCATAATACTCGCACACAACCACCCATCAGGAGTTCTCATGGTAAGCGCAGAGGATGCAAGCATAACAAAAAGGGTGATATCCTGTGGTCAGCTACTTGGGATTACGGTATTGGACCACATAATAATCACGGAGCATGGACACCTATCCATGAAAGCAAAAGGGATAATTCCATAGCTAGGCGCATTCAGCTTTTTTCCCTCTCATGTTATTATCATGAATATGAGTAACATACCGGCATATCTGACAGACGCAAAGACATATGAAATCAATAGATTAGCAAAGAGAAGTATTTTCAAGACGGAAGGGAAATATACTAAGGAAATCGATCTCTCTGGAGAGTGGGCATTCAGGTACTTCGAAAGAGCTGATGAAGTGCCTGAGGGCTTTGAGAATAAAGGCGGGGATTTTTTCTCTTTTAAAATCACCGTTCCCGGTGAGATTCAGATGCAGGGCTACGGTAATCCGCACTATGTGAATACCCAATACCCGTGGGACGGACTTGAAGAGCTGCATTTCCCATCAGTGCCTGAGGAGTATAATCCAGTTGGACTATATTACAAGGAGATAGAGATTGACGAGTATGATAAGGCGTTCATCTCTTTTTACGGAGTTGAGACTGCGTTTGATCTTTTCATAAACGGTTCGTTCATAGGATATTCAGAGGACAGCTTCACCAGAAGTGAATTCGACATCTCATCCCACCTGGTAAAAGGAATAAACAGACTAGTTGTGAGGGTTTTCCGCTTCTCCTCGGCATCCTGGCTGGAAGATCAGGATTTCTGGAGGTTCTCCGGCATATTCCGCCCAGTCAAGCTCACACTGAAAAAGAGGGATGAATATCTTATAGATATCGATGCGAAAAGCCGCCTCAATGAGAGTCTGGATGAAGGGAAACTCTCCATAAAAGTAAAAGCGAATGCCCCTGAGGTGAAAGTTCTTTTCTCTGGAGAAGAGAAAAAAGAGAAGACTGAAAGAGGAGAGGCCTCCTTTACTTTCTCAATAAAAAACCCACCGCTCTGGTCGGCAGAGAAACCAAATCTTTTGAAATACAAGGTATCTGCCTTGTCCAAAGAGGGAGAGGAAATCGAGAGCACAGAGTTGAAAACGGGATTCAGGCGGATTGAGATAAAAGATGCCGTTATCCTCTTAAACGGGAAAAGGCTCATATTCCATGGGGTAAACAGGCACGAGTGGAACTGCGATAAGGGACGCGTAGTAAGTGATGAGGAGATGCTTCAGGATGTCCTGATAATGAAGAGGAACAATATAAACGCGGTAAGGACATCCCACTACCCCAACAGCCCTTATTTCTATGACCTATGTGATGAATATGGTTTATATATGATTGCCGAGACCAATTTGGAGACGCATGGCACATGGCAGAGGATGGGGAAAGTGACAATTGACGAGAGGACGCTGCCCTCGGACAACGAAGAATACAGAGATGCAGTCCTAGACAGGGAGAGGAGCAATTACGAGAGCTTCAAATGTCATCCTTCAATCATCATCTGGTCCCTAGGCAATGAGTCGGCAGGAGGCTCTGTGCTCAGAGATGCCGCCAGATATTTCAGAGCAAATGACGATACTCGCCTTGTCCATTACGAAGGAGTGTTCAACGATAGAAGATATTCGGATGAGACGAGTGATATCGAGAGCCAGATGTACACCCCGGCAGATGAAGTAAGAGCATTCCTGGAAAAGGACGATAGAAAACCATTCATAATGTGCGAGTACTCACATTCGATGGGCAACAGCAACGGAGGCCTCATGGAATATGTCCGTCTCGAGAGGGAGAACAGGCACTTCCAGCTTGGTTTCATCTGGGATTTCATAGACCAGGGCATCAGAAAGGACGGGAAGATATACTATGGAGGGGATTTTTCCGACCGCCCAAGCGATTTCTCATTCTGTGCGAACGGCATTGTGTTCTCCGATAGGACGGAAAGTGCGAAAATGCAGGAGGTTAAATACGCCTATCAGGACTTTTATGCCGTTTTCCAAGGCGATAAGATCATACTACACAATGACAGTATCGCAACAGACCTCGAAGAGTTGGATGTAAGACTCTCGTACTATGAAGAAGGTCTGCTGGTGGACGAGAAGATCATCTTACTGAGCCTCGGCGCAAAAGGAGAAATGAGCATGGACAATCCATATTCCTTAAACACGGAAAAGAATTCGGCCATACGCATCACATTCTCCTTAAAAGAAGACAGGGCTTATGCGAATAAAGGCTATGAGATTGCCCATTCTGAAATCTACAACATCGCAAAAAGCTGCTACAAGGAGAAAAGTCTCTCCGTCATAAAGGGAGATGTCAACTACGGATTCAAGACGAGCGGATTATCTGCAATCGTAGATAGGACAAAGGGGCATCTGATCTCACTGAGAAAGAATGGAGAGGAGCTCTTTAGGGAAATACCATCCATCTCGACTTGGAGAGCCCCTACCGATAACGACAAAGGATGGGCGATGAGCCATATACTCTCTTCATGGGCTGGAGCCGGACGCTATGCGAGAGTCGAGCAAGTGAGGCTCATAAATGATGAATGTGTCGAAAGTACATTCATCCTCAGTCCTGAGAAAAAGGTTACGATTTGCTATAGTCTCCTTGAGAACAGGAAACTTAAAATAAGTATGACATACCACGGGGAGAGTACATTACTACCAGAATTCGGCATGCTCTTCATACTCAAAGATGAGGATAGTGATGTAAGATATCTCGGGCTTGGACCGAAGGAGAACGTAAGAGACAGGAAGGAAGGTGCCGTATTCGCTCTACATGATTTCAATGCGAAGGAAAATATGGAGGGCTATATAGTACCTCAGGAGAGTGGTTCAAGGTGCTCGGTCAAATGGGCAAAAGTTGGAAGACTCATGATAGAAGCTGAAGACTCCTTCATACTCTATGCTTCAAGCTATACAAGCTACGAAGTAGAAGCGGCATCACATATCTGGCAGCTTCCGCCGAAGAATAAAACGGTAGTAAAGGTTCTAAAAAACCATATGGGAGTAGGAGGAGACAACTCCTGGGGTGCCCTCCCCCATGAAAAAGACATATACAGGATAGAGGACGGGGAAAACCTTACATTCTATATCAGCTAGGAGGAAAAAGATGGATTATAGCCACGAGACATTCATTAGCCCCTATACATGGCGTTACGGATCAGAAGAGATGAAAAATGTATTCTCAGAGGTAAATAAAAGAAAACTGCTTCGCCGCGTATGGATTGCACTTGCCACGGCCCAGATGAAGGCAGGTCTTGTCACAAAAAAGCAGGTTGAAGAGCTGATTGCACATAAGGATGATATCGATATCGACCGCGCCACGGAAATAGAGAGGGAGATCAAACATGATCTGATGGCCGAAATAAAGACATATGCTGAGCAGTGTCCTTTAGCAGGAGGAATAATCCACCTCGGAGCAACCAGCATGGATGCCCTGGATAATGCAGATGCGATAAGATATAAGCAGGCTCTTCAGATAATAGAAGATAAGCTGAAAACGCTCATCTCATGCCTATGCGAGAAAGCAGAGACATACAAGGATGTCCCGACGATGGCATTTACCCATATCCAGCCAGCAGAGATTACGACAATCGGATACCGCCTGGCCCAAACCATCCAGGATTTAAGCGATGATCTGGATGATTTAGTATACGTCAAGCAGAGAATCAGGGGAAAAGGATTCAAAGGGGCTGTGGGAAATCTTGCCAGCTATCAGGAACTTCTTAAAGGGACTGGAATAACTGCGGGAGAGA
The DNA here is from genome assembly GCA_944390015.1 of uncultured Spirochaetaceae bacterium. Lineage (GTDB taxonomy): Bacteria > Spirochaetota > Spirochaetia > Sphaerochaetales > Sphaerochaetaceae > Ornithospirochaeta. The sequence continues at coordinate 67,905 of CALXOL010000004.1, read as the reverse complement.
TGGAAGCCTGGGCGATGGAGAGCCTTGGGATAAAAGCCTTTAGCGCATCGACACAGATCTATACGAGAAAACAGGATCTCAGAATCATCGAAGTCCTCTCCAAGATCGCATGTACTCTATCTAAATTCAGCCTTGATTTCCGTATTCTCCAAAGTCCTCCGATCGGGGAGTTCTCCGAACCTTTTGGGAAGAATCAGGTAGGCTCGTCTGCTATGCCGTTTAAAAGGAATCCTATAAACAGCGAGAAGATCGATTCGCTTTCACGCCTTGTCTCCAGTGCATATAACACAGCATGGCAGAATGCCTCAATGACGATTCTTGAACGCAGCCTCGATGATTCTGCCAATCGCCGAATATTCATGCCTGAGAGTTTCATCGCACTCGATGAGATGCTCATGACTGAGATAAGAATAGTAAAAGGGATGAACATACATTCTGCAGCTACTGAGCGGCTGATGAAAAACTATGGAATATTCAGTGCTACAGAGCGCGTGCTGATGGAGGCTGTAAAAAGAGGTGCAAACCGTCAGGACATGCACGAGACGATAAGAGAATTGAGCCTGAAAGCCTGGCAGGATGTACAGCTTGGCCGGAATAATCCGCTGCGTGAGGAGATGGCAAATGATTCCAGAATCCTCAAATACCTGGAAAAAGAGGAGATTCTAATGCTGCTTGACGCATCTTCATATACTGGAGAAGCGGGAATGAGGACCGAGACTGTGATTCAGGAAGCGACCAGGCCCAGATAGAACATGAAATAGTAAATGGCCATACGCAATATACGGGTGCATGAATACAGGCTGACACGGAAGATGTTCAGTTTCATGACACCCGCGGCCATGCATACGGCTGAGAAAGGAAGCGGGAAGATTGAGGCTACAAGTACGAATGTCGTACCGTATTTATCTATATATGCGCCCCACTTCTCATATGTCCTCAAAACGGCACGGTTAATGATACTTACCTTGTCCAAAAGACGGCCTAGGAGATAGCTGGATACCCCTCCAAGCGCTGAGGCAAGACCTGTTACGGGTATTACGATGTACCATGGATACTGAATGAGCATCGGGAATACGAACATCGGGGAAAGAGGAAGGATGAAAGTATCGGTAACCCAGATGTACACACACATTGAGAACAGGTTGAACTGATTGTTTATGATATCTGCATAGTATTCGAAATTCTGCCTGCCCATCTTCTGAATGAAGATGAAAAAGCCGATGAACATAAGAACTATTGGAAGCGTTCCTACTATGATATAGAATTTTATCTTAGGATTTTTTGAAATCTTATCCTTTAAATCCATCAATCACCCCTTTTGCTAAAGCGGCAATAGCTTTGCAATCCTCAAGGAAAGATCCTTGGTAGATTCCATTTCTGCCACCTCCCTTTAAAGATAATATTTTTTTCAATTCTGTGAAATGCCCCTCATCTCCTATATACAGGAACTCCTTCTTCTCTCCATCTCTGAGGATAAGAACATCACGTCTTTTATTCTCAGAGCTAAGGACGCTCCTGAACTCATCAAGTGGAAGATCGGTAAAGTGAATCGAGTAATCATCGGATATAAGAAGAGCCTCTTTTCTCGCCATTGAGGAATAAAGAGTGCGCATCGAATGTTTTAATCCATCTGCTTCATCAAGCCTTGCCTTCAGTGCATCTATTATCTCCTCCCTTGGTGCGGAGAGCAGCGTTGAAAGTTCCTTTACTATGGAGAGATTTTCCCTCCTCATTTTCTCTGCCTGAGAATCGATAAGCCAGATCGTCCTCACATGCCCCCTGATGTGCTCCACATCATAAAATGAAATCTCCCCTATCTCATTGGTATTAGAGAGGTGCACACCTCCACAAGCAACAGCATCCTGGCATGCAATGAAGACGACCTTCACAACCTCATCACTTACCTTGATGCTACGCCTCATATGAAGAGCTTCTGCCTCGGAGCGCAAGAGATCCTTCTGCTCGATTTTAAGAGATTGACGTACGAGAAAATTGGCAATCCCCTCAACCCTGAGAAGTTCTTTCTCTTCGATATCCTTCCTATCAAGCTCTATCGTAACATACTCATCACCAAGGTGGACGGCAAGAGTCCCTGTCCCTAGGGTTTTGAAGAACACAGAAGATAGCAGATGCTGTGCGCTATGGCGCTTCATGAATGCATAACGATGCTCCCAATCAAGCTTTAGTACTCCTTTCTGCCCCACTTTTAATCCTTCTGTATCATTAAATATATGGGCTGACTCCTCTCCTGCCTTCTGCGTATCTATTATCCGATAGATGCCAAACGTCCCTATATCCCCTGGCTGTCCACCCCCCTCTGGATAGAATATGCTCTTATCGAAAAAAACACGGTTTCCTTCTATCGCCGTGATAGTTGCTTCCGTCTCTTTTAGGTACGGCTCCTCGTAATAAAGCTTTATCATCTTCTCTTCTCCTCTCCATGTAGCCTTGCAACCGGAAGCTTGAAATGGTGTCTATAGCCTATTATCCTCAACGCCGTAGTGAAGACTGCCGTAGCAAGGAGAAGGGAATTCGGATTGAGGGCTGTAAGATTATGAAGAAGAACATACATCAGGGCACCAAGCACGGATGCTGTCGCATAGAAATCGGAAGTGAACACCATGGGAATCTCCTTAGAAAACACATCCCTTATTATGCCTCCACCCACAGCAGTGAACATTCCACTCATGATCTGACCGACAACGCTTACTCCCAAACCGGCAGCCTTGGCAACTCCAAGCGCGGTAAAAACCCCTAGACCTACTGCATCGGCATAAACAATCACGGCCCAACGTCCGATTGCGACAGGGGAAATGATGAAGCAGACTATACCGGCTATTATGCAAACAAGAAAATACCTGTAATCATTAAATGCCGCAACAGGGGTACTTCCTATCAGGGCATCGCGAATCATTCCACCACCGCAACCTACCGTTACGGCAAAGAACAGCACGCCTAAAAGATCCAAACGGTTCCTGATTCCTTTTACAGCTCCCGTAATGGCGAAAATCATAGTACCGAAAAGGTCAAAGAAAAGAATAATACTTGAGTCCATATAGCAAGTAGCATAATCAAAAGGAAAAGAGTAGACAATGCTTATTCTCTTTTTCTCATCTTAAGCTTATATTCTATAGTATGGGACGGATTAAAAGTGCTTTGGAAATTGCAATGGAGAAGACTGAGAACATTGCAATAGATGAGAATAAAATAAGAATCAATCAGGAAAACGAAAGAATAAGAAGAATCGCAGGAGAGTATCTTGCGAAAGAAGAAAGGGACGACGGGCTGCTCAAAGGACTCGAGGACTATGATGACGAGACTCTTAAAAGAGCCTTGAGAAATCTCATGCTATCATCCCTGGTGCTACCGACATACGAAGTGACGGATGACCGCTATGAGAGGCTTGAAGAGATAATGAAGCGCATCATGAAGGATAATAAGGAGGCGACAGAACTCTATGAGCGCATCATAAACTTCTTAAAGCAGTATCCTGTACACAGAAAACAGCTTGTCGATGCTTTGAAGAAACAGCTTGAGCCGATGCTTGAAGAGAAATCGGAAGAGATGTCAAAGAAGCTTGGCAGAGCTATCAAACTCTCCGTGGAAGATGATAAAGAAACGCTCGAGATCATAGAACAGAACCTCGAGCATCTGGAAAAACAATATAATGAGAATCTGGAGAGCGCTAAAAACAGCCTCGAGGCTTCATTCTAAAGCCAGTATTTCTCCATTCTCTTTCTTAAAGACTCGCGGTAAGCGTCAAAATCCTCAATAGGCCTTGTTGCAACCCCATCAAGACATGCCTGACGGGCTACGGCAACGGCCTCGTATTCTATTACACGAGGATCAAACGGCTTTGGTACTATGTAGTCCTTGCCAAAGCTGAAATGCTTACCACCGTAAGCTTTGGATACGATCTCGGGAACCTCTTTCCTAGCAAGTTCCGCAAGAGCCTTCGCAGCGGCGAGTTTCATGTTCTCCGTGATTTTCTTAGCCCCTGTATCAAGAGCACCGCGGAAAATAAACGGGAAGCCGAGAACATTGTTTATCTGATTAGGATAATCCGATCGCCCCGTAGCCATTATGATATCGCTCCTGGTTGCTGTCGCCACTTCATATGTAATCTCAGGATCAGGATTCGCCATGGCAAAAACGATAGGATTATCGCTCATGGAAAGTAGCATCTCTGGTGTTACGACATTGGGCTTGCTAAGCCCCATGAACACATCGGCGCCCTTCATGGCATCAGAGAGTGTACGCTCCTCGGTCTTTGAAGCAAACTCCTTCTTCTCCTCCGTAAGACCTTCCCTCCCCTCATATATGACACCTTTGCTATCCAGCATTATGATATTCTCTTTTCTCACTCCGATAAGAGTAAACATCCTTGCACAGGATATGCCTGCCGCACCGGCTCCGCTGACGACAACCTTAAGAGAAGAGAGAGACTTTCCTGCGATCTCAGAGGCATTCATCAGGCCGGCTGATGCTATAATCGCAGTTCCATGCTGATCATCATGGAATATTGGTATATCACAGAGATCAATCAGCTCTTTCTCAATCCTGAAACACTCAGGACCTTTTATATCTTCAAGGTTAATCCCTCCGAAAGTCGGAGAAATGGCCTTGACTATCTCTATCACCTTATCCGGAACCTTCTCATTAATCTCTATATCAAAAACATCTATATCAGCAAATCTCTTGAAGAGAACACCCTTTCCTTCCATTACGGGTTTACTGGCAAGAGCACCACGGTCTCCAAGTCCTAGAATCGCAGTACCGTTTGAAATCACGGCAACGAGATTGCCTTTATTCGTATATTTATATGCATCTGCCTTATTCTCTTCAATCCTGAGTACTGGTTTTGCGACTCCCGGCGTATAGGCAAGTGCAAGATCATCGGCACTCTTGCATGGCTTTGTCGGTACGACGGAGAGCTTTCCCGCAACTCCAGCTCTACTATGGTATTCAAGTGCTTTCTTTTCTAGTTCGTCCATTATTTCCTCCAACATGGAAAGTATACACCAAAGAATTTTCAATCAAAAGGATAATCTCATCCCCTCTTTCTGGATACAGCACTTCCCTTTCTTATGATTGATCGCAGCGTGATTATTGCAAGGCACGACATCACTACCTCGCTGCCGAACTGACAGTATGCAAGCCCGTACAGAGGGAAGAGATGATTTAACAGGAAAATAAGGGGAATCTCGAGAATCAGTTTTCTCAGAATCGCGAACATGAAGCTCTTAGACCCCATGCCTACCGCCTGAAAGACTCCGACTGCAAGAAAATCTATCGTAAGAAGAGGAATGCCTAGACAGAACCCTCTTAGAAACCGTGTTCCATAATCGACTATTATCTCATTCTTCATAAAGAGCGATACGAACAAAGGAGCACCGATATAGAATATTACGGAAACAGAGAGCATGCTCAATAGGATTATCCGGAGGGCAAAGAAGATAGCATCCTTCATCCTCTTCATATTCCCACTCGCCCAGTTATAGCTGACGAGGGGCATTATTCCCTGGCTGAATCCGAGTGCAATATTAGTCGGAACAGTGTTTATCCTCTGGGCAATCCCCATTGCAGCTATAGCATCGGAACCATAAACGCTTGTAAAGTTGTTAAGTATCGTCATTCCTGTCACATTAAGAAGGTTCTGTATGCTGGCAGGAATCCCGACGGCACAGACTCCTAAAACAATTATTTTCCTAAAGCCGAAATACTTCGGGTTTATGGAGACGAATGTGCTCTTTCTCCTGTAAAGAATCAAGATGATGAAATATAGCACCGCAACACAGTTTGAGATGAATGTGGCAAGACCCGCCCCCTCGGCTCCCATATCCAGACCCCAAGGAAGTACGAATATCGGATCCAGTATGATATTAAGAAGACATCCGCTCATCGTACCGATGCTCGCATGAATCGCAGAGCCCTCGGCACGTACTATATATGCCATCACGACATTCAGTATCGCAGGTGCGGCTCCAAGAGATACGGTCCAGAAAAGATAAGATGCTGTCGCATCCTTAGTCGTTGCATCAGCCCCTATTATATTCAGCAGCGGCTCGAAGAAGACGGTGCAGGAAATAGAGAACAGGACCCCGAAGAAGATGGAGCAATAGAAACCGAAGGCACTGCTCCTTCTTGCCGTCTCATAATCTTTTCTCCCCAAAGCACGACTCATCATGCTTGAAGAGCCTACCCCGAAGAGATTGTTTACGGCATTGAATGCAAGCAGGACAGGAGCGGAAAGCGTTACTGCGGAATTCTGGACGCTGTTGTTGAGCATTCCCACAAAGTAAGTATCGGCAAGGCTGTATAGGATAGTGACAAGAGAAGAGAGAACTGTCGGAATTGAAAGTGCGGCAATCGCACGTGGGATGCTCTCACTCTCAAATATTTTCACCCTGTCTTCGCTCAGCATTTCACTCCTCCTGCTTTTCATCATAAAACTAAACTTAAAGCAGTCAATACAAAGCAGGCTTTTTCTTGTTTAGGACATACAAGAAAGGGTATTATCAGGAAAAAGGACTGCAAAATGTTAGCTCATCAGGTTGAAAAGATTAATGAAAGCACGTGGAGAATAAACGAATTCAATCTTGTAAATGCCTTCCTGCTTGAAGGAAAGAAGAACTCTGCCCTGATAGACACTGGATGCGGACTCGGGGAAATAGATAAGTGCGTAAAAGAAATTACGGATAAGATGCTATATGTACTGCTAACACATTCACACCCGGATCATGCAGGAGGCGTGTATCATTTTAAAAGCCTTCCTATCTATATGAATAGCGATGATGATAGTTTGAAACTCTGGGGAATGAGAACAGACAATGGATTTAGAAGAATGTACATAGAGACAAGGGGCCCAAGATTATATGATGGGGAGATAAGAAATCTATATTCCCTCATTCCAAACGATAATCCTGACTGCACGTCTTTTGACTACATAAACATAGATGATGGTTCCATCATCGACTTAGGAGAGAGAACACTTGAGTGCATCCATACCCCGGGACATACGGATGGAAGTATATGCTTCCTTGATAGGAAAAACAGGCTCCTATTCAGCGGAGATACGATAAATAGAAGCATAATCCTCATGCGACAACCTGATAACAGCACAAAACTGATAAAAATATTCCATGATTCACTGCTAAAAATCTGGAAACATGAAAAAGAGTTTGACAGCCTCATCATAGGGCATGGCAACCCCATCCTTGAAAAGAGTATAATAAAAGACTACATCAAAATAACCGATGGACTATTGAGTGGAAGCTTAAGAGGCAGCTACGAAGAAAGTGGATTCCGAAAAGGAGATGTCATAAGGCATGGCAATGCGGAACTCTGGTATCAGTGTGACAGCTGAAATCCTTTTGCAAATCCTTTGATTTTCAGGCTACTATCATGATAGCTATGCCTGAGAAAGAGAGAATATACATCGCAATAGACCTCAAATCCTTTTATGCCTCAGTTGAGTGCAGGGAGAGGAATCTTGATCCTCTAGATACCAACCTTGTGGTAGCCGATGAAAGCAGAACGGATAAGACAATCTGCCTCGCAATATCCCCGTCGCTGAAATCTTTCGGCCTTCCAGGAAGGGCCCGTCTTTTCGAAGTAAGAGAGAAAGTAAGGGAGATAAACAGAAAGAGGATTGCAGAATCTCATAAGAAAAGGCTTTATTCAAAATCGGTATTTCTCTCCGAACTGAAGAAGAACAATGACCTTGAACTTGATTTTCTGATTGCTCCTCCAAGGATGGCGCTCTACATGCAATACAGCAGGAAGATATACTCCATCTATCTCAGATACGTAGCACCTGAGGATATCCATGTGTATTCAATCGATGAGGTCTTCATAGATGCGACGGACTATATCGGGATATACAAAATGGACGCACATGATTTTGCAATGCGATTAATCCTCGATGTTCTAAATGAGACGGGGATAACCGCTACCGCAGGGATTGGAACGAACCTCTATCTGGCTAAAATCGCAATGGATATCATGGCAAAGCACATCGTTGCTGATAAAAACGGAGTAAGAATAGCATTCCTAAATGAAATGGAGTATAGGAAAAAGCTCTGGAGTCACCGCCCCCTTTCAGATTTCTGGAGAATTGGAAGGGGATATGAGAAACGGCTAAACGACCTTCGACTCTATACCATGGGGGATATCGCAAAGTGTTCTCTCGGGAAAGAGAGGGATTATTACAACGAGAATCTGCTTTGCAAGGTATTCGGTAAGAATGCGGAACTCTTAATCGACCATGCATGGGGTTATGAGCCTTGCACGCTCAAGGATATAAAAGCCTATAAGCCAAAAGACAACAGCATTGGCTCAGGCCAGGTTCTCTCCTGCCCTTATCCATTTGAAAAGGCAGAGATTGTACTCAAAGAGATGGCAGACAGCCTTGCTCTTGATCTGGTTGCAAAAGGTCTTCTTACAAACCAGATTGTAATAACAGTGGGCTATGATGCCGAGAACCTGAAAGATCCCAAGAGAATAGAAGCATTCTCTGGAGAAATCAGAGAGGATCATTATGGGCGAAAAATCCCCATGTACGCACATGGTACGATCCACACCGAATGCTATACATCATCCTCCAGAAAAATAACAAAAGCATCTGTAGAACTTTTTAATTCCATAGTAAATAGAAAACTTCTGATAAAAAGACTTTATATCACGGCATGCGCCGTAATAAGGGAGGAAGAGGTGGAAAAGCTTGATAATGCGGAGCAACTTGATCTGTTTATTGACTATGAGGAGAAAGAGAGGAAAAAAATCGAAGACTCAAGACAGGCTGTAAAAGAAAAGAGTTTTCAATATGCCACACTTGAGATAAAGAAGAAATTCGGAAAGAATGCGATTTTAAAAGGTATAAGTCTTGAGGATGGAGCTACCGCAAGGGAAAGGAATGAGCAGATTGGAGGGCATAAGGCATGAGAGAAGGATATGAGGATATCATAAATCTAAAATACCCCTATCCCACTGGCCATGAGAAGATGAGCATGGCTGAGCGGGCTGCACAATTCTCACCGTTCGCAGCCCTTACCGGATATGATGATCTCATAAGGGAAGAAGCAAGATACGTTGATGATAAGATAAAGCTTAGCCAAGAGGAGAAAGATAAGATAAACCAGGCTCTTAATATTATCTCAAAAGATATTTCAACATGTTTTGATATAACGTATTTCATTCCCGATAAGCTTAAAGAGAATGGAGGGCGATACATAAAAACTGAGAGGACAAGAGCAAAAAAAATCTCAGATAGCGAAAAGAACCTAACCCTATGCGATGATACGAAGATTAAATTTAAAAATATCGTGAGCATCAGCATATAAAAAAGCTTCCAATCTCTTGGAAGCTCAGAGAAGAAGGTGTCGAGCGGATTCGAACCGCTGAAAGACGGTTTTGCAGTGCAATTTATTGTTTACTCTAACCAGCTCTATATTTATCTATTTATTGATAGTGTAATAACATATTATAACGATAAATAGAGATAAGTAAAGATATGTTAGCTTATTTTGCTACGTTATTTTAATCACAGATTTAGTCACAGATGGTAGTAAAGCTAAATTGCACAATTAGAAAACGGGGTAAGTTACCACGCAATATCCTACTCTATATTTGCAACTTTCCTATAAAATGTTGCTGGTGTCATATTTAATTTCCTTTGTGCAACTCTAGCAGTGATTTCTCCATCTTTCCAAAGCTTTATTACCTCGTCCCAATTGGAAGGGAGAGAAATAGGCTTCCTACCTTTATATTTGCCATCCGCCTTTGCAATAGCTATTCCCTCTGCTTGCCTCTGTAAGGTACACTCCCTTTCAAATTGTGCAAGTCCAGCAAATATAGTAAGCATTAATCTTCCTTGTGGTGTAGAAGTATCAATATTCTCTTTAAGGGAAATAAAGGAAACACCTTTCTTGTTTAACTCTCCTACGATGTTAAGAAGATCTACAGTGTTTCTTGCAAGCCTTGAATAGCTCTCTACAATTAAACAATCTCCCTCTCTCACAAAATCAAGCATTGCTTTTAATTGAGGTCTGTTGGCATTCTTTCCAGATATCTTTTCTATAAAAAGTTTTTCAGCCCCTTGCTTTTGCACAGCCTCTTCCTGTCTTGCTGTATTTTGTTCTTCTGTCGATACTCTAATATAAGCTACTTTCATCTAAGACCCCTTAATAATAGAGTAATATATATCTCAATATATCTCAATAGAGCTTAAATGAATTTTGATATATTTATGTATCATAAAAGTAACTTTATTGATACACAAAACAGACTAAATCAAATATCTCATAAGGGTGTACCCTAATGATACACGGGGTAAGGTAGGTACTTCCAGCGTAATACACTGTTAATCAAGTGCGCCACGCCGTCAACTCCTCTCTTACCCCGTTTTGTGTTGCGTATTAGAGTAAAACAACCTAACCGACTAACTATCTAAACAATATATAGGAATAGTTAGTTAGTTGCCTTCAAACTACGTTGAATTTGCGTTTTGTCCCCTGAAAACCACTATCAACTCGAGCGATATAAGATTGCTCTAACCATCTGTCTATGAATCTATTCTTATCATTGAAGGCTCTTCGTATAGATTCATCATCATCCCCTTTTGATTCTCTCCATGATTTAAAGTCTTCATATCCGAATGTATCACCTTTATTCAAAGAACAATACTTAAGGAAATCTTCAAAAACAATTCTCTTGTCATTGTTTCGTGAGAGGTCAACATTCTCGCAGCATGTCAAAGATGTTACGGCAAGACTAGATCCATATCCTTCTTCAAAAGTGATTTCGCTCAACCCTACTTCAAAAGAATAATTACTTTTGGACTGTCTCATTTTTTCAATTTCCAGATAGGCATGATTAATCATCCCTGGCTTTACTTTCAATTTTAACGAATAGTCACTATTTGCATAGAATGCAGAAGAGCCTCTATAGGTCTGCCCTGATGACACCTCGCTATTTTTCCCATCATGATGAATGAACAATACATTACAGCCCAATTCAACAGAAACATACTTACAAGTCTCAACAAAATCCTTTGCCGTTTCTTCTTTATTTTCATCTCCAACGTTAAAAACAGATTGAGTGTCAACAACAATCAATTTTATGTTAGAACCTTCTGCCTTTATGCCTTCTGTCAGCCAACATAATACTTCGTTATTTTTTCTAAACTTTAATTGGCTTATGAATTCAAAATTCAAAAATTCTATATTATCCAGCAAACTAGAAGGTGATGCGTCTAGGTGAAAATCGAGCCAAGCATTGATTCTTTGCTTTATCCCAAGCCCATCGCCTTCGCCTTCTATAAAGAGAACTCCCCCTTGTTGCGTTTTAAACCCATGGTAGGCGGTTCCAGTAGCGATATGACAAGCAATGTCTAAAGCTACATATGTCTTATAAGAACCAGATAAACCATGCAACATCCCTGCGCCTTTAGAGGGGATAATTTCATGTATAAGCCATCTGTCTACAACTCTCTCAGACTCACGCCAAGACCTATCAGCTAACTTTAGTCGTTCTTTATGTTCTCCTTTTAAAATAAAAGAGCTATTATTATACAAAGAATTTTTATCCCCTTCTCCAGCTTTGGAGGGGGATTTTTTAACAACATCCCCCTTCATATCAAGCCTCCTTCTTATGCGACTTTGAGAAAGAATATGTTTTGATACACGCCTTGATCTGTGCTTCCGTGAATTTCAACATACCGCCGACTTTGCAGTATTCCACATTGCCTAAGTAAACCCATTTCCTGAGGGTGGACTGCTTAACGCCTAGCATTCCAGCTGCTTCTTTTAGACCTAACAATTTTTCCATAAAAAATCCTCCTACTTATTTTGTGGTCTTTGTAACGTTTTGTCTTATTTGGTGGTAAGACAACTATGACCATAAACAAATAGAAGGAAAAAGTAATTCGAAAATTATTCCGAATTTATTCCGAATTTATTCCAATTTTCCCGTAATTCTAATTGTAACTTCTTAAAATTCTAAAATGTTCCAAGTATTTTCCTATTGTACTTTCCTTGTAACTCTTTCCGTCTGGATTGCTTATTTTTTGGGCAATCTCTTTAGCAGTAGGCATAGGGATTTTATAATCTAAAGAGAGTACATACCATCTTTCTAACACATTTTTCAGCCCTTTCTTTCCATCTTCAAAAATAGGCGTATAAGTACCATCTTTTTCTTGTAAAAGACCATGTTTAACGGCTAAACCATAAGCTGATTCTTTGTTATCACCAATAGCAAGTTTTGCAAGTTTTTCCATATTACTTACTTCAAGATATATATTTCTAATTAGACGGGAAATGGAATTGACTTCTTCACTTAGCATATAATCTCTAAAGAATTTCTTTACGTTATTCTTATCTTTATCCGATAAGCAAGAATCTTCTTTCACCAAAATATCACAAAATCTTTTTGAAAAAGAATCGAATCCACAAATAAGGGTATTTAAATGGTTATTCAATTCTTCTATGTCCTCCAAGATATGCATTTTTTCTAATGGAACATCAAAAGTTTCTTCAGAAGAAAATTCATCATAATAAACCCCTCCCCAAAGAGTATCCCCTTCATTTTCGCTACAACTATGCACATGACACAAACTCAAAAAAGAGTTTTCAATAAAGAAATTAACAATTCTATCTATTGTTCTCTTTTCTCCAGCCATTCGCCATCCTCGCCCCCTTCTCTTATATTTCTTAACTCTCTTTCCATTTCTAATGTTTCCGTTAAAATTTCAGCCTTGATATAAATCTTTGCTAAAGCCCTCTCCATGGATCTATTCACAAATTCAAGAAACTTTGTATTTCTCTCTAAAAGCTTTTCAAACAATCTACTTTCAGAAGGGGATAAAAACGGGGTAACTTCTCTTCTCAGGGTATCTTGCTTTTCCCCCGTACATTTCCATAGCATTCTAAGCGTTTTATCAGCTTCACAGACAGCGTTTAAAACATCTCCTCTTAATCTATCTGCCTTATCTAATTTCATTCCCAGCGTGTGGAGATTTCTACTGATTATATCTTCTAAATCCATCTCAAAATCATAATCACCCAAGATATAAAGCTCCCATCTCCCTTTATTTCTGCTATAGCTCTCTTCCATTGTTTTTGTTGAATTGTCGATTATGTTTAAAGCCTTCTCTTTCATTTCAGGAATTGAATACATTACCCCGTTTATTATTCGGTTGCGGTCAAAAGGTATTGTGTTGTTATCCCTTGCTCTGGCCATATCAAACACCTCCATTGAGCATTGAAGAAGGTATAGCCTTCTCTCTGACAACATCCATCTTTAAAAGATGTTCTGTAGTCTCATGAGTGTAATGATCCGTCATCTTTAAAGAAGAGTGTCCTAGCAAGCGTCTGGCTTCATCAGAGGTCAATTCTTCCTGAATTGTGGAGGTGAAATAATGCCTTAAAGAATGAAAGACTATGTTTCTTTCCTTGTAGTCTACCCCGATTGCCTCTAATGCTGAGTAGAAGTGATTCAATATCGCATTTGTAGATATCGGCTTACCTGGATTCTTAACGCTCCAGAAGATAAAGCCTCCATCTATCGGATTACAGCCTGAATAATCCAAGATTTCTATAGCAAGACTTAAAGGAATTGTTACATTACGCTTCTTTCTGTTTTTCGTGCATTTAAGCTTGTCTTTCGGGTTATATGAGTATTCTACATCTATGATTGCCGTCTTCTCGTGCAAATGGATAGCGTTTGCGTGTAGCGTTCTTATTTCTGCCTCTCTCATGCCTGTGAAAACAGCAATAGCAGTTATGAGATAATAAGCCCTATCATATTCTCCTACGGGGTAACAGTCATTGAGATAGTCCAATAGTTTTTTTACTTCATCTGTAGAAGGGATTCCCCTTTCCTTCTCCTGATTGCTTGTAACGTTTATGATCCTGTCTGCAATGTTGTCCTTTATATCTCCTACCCTGTAAGCCTCTTTTACAGCAGTGCGAATTGCTTGCACCACCTTGTTGATAGTAGAGCTGGAAAGTCCATCATCAAGCATTCTGTCTTTTATCTTTTCTACTGTAGACGGGGTAAATTCAGACAACAGCAGCTTAGAGGGGATATAAGGCATTGCGTGCAACTGAAAAGCCCTAGAGATATCATCAACGTGTTTTCTTGTGATACTATCAGGCTTTTCTTTAAGCTTCCTTCTTATATAGGGGGATTTCTCATAATCCCATATGAGACAGACATAGTCATTAAAGCATGACTTTTTCTCTCTATCCGAATTGCTATGAAAGACCATATCCCTTTTTAAAGCCTCTTCGGCAATTGCTATGGCTTCATATCTTTTCGTTATCTTCCTTTCCCCATAAGAGAAAGACAGCTGCTCATTAAGCCTGTCTATGCTTTTAACAACATAGTTGTATTTTTGAGATAACGGGGTAAACCTCACGTAGAAAGAAGGGGTTTTTAATCCTGTCTTGCGTTTGAATACATAAAATCTTGATTTCATCGCTCCCTCCTGTAGTGCAAAAGAAGGGAGAAATTGCTTAACGTACGAGATTTTGCAACCTCATTTTTAGTCACAGATTTAGTCACAGTGCCTTTCTCCTAGTAACAGATTTCCTACCACCAAATAAGATAAATCGTTACTGGAAAGAGGCTTACAATATAGGTGTCGAGCGGATTCGAACCGCTGAAAGACGGTTTTGCAGACCGTTCCCTTAGGCCGCTTGGGTACGACACCATGTTTTTAGCTTTAATGACTTTAGCAGAAAGATACCTCTTATTCAAGATGTGAAATTTCATTTTTCACAATTTACAATATCCAGCTTGCACTCCATACTATAAAAAATACTTCTTAGGAGTTTTTTCAAATGAGAAAAGTATTATTGATAGCGTTGATTGCAACTTTAATCTCCACTTCGATTTTTGCTGATTCCTTCACTGGTTTCGGTATAAGCGGCGTTTATGAGGATCCTTATAACTATTTCGAGACAGGATTTTATACGGACTATTACTTTACTTTTCCAGTAGAAGGAACACCGTTAAATGTTGGACTGGGAACCAGGCTTGATTTTACCTTCAGCATACCTTTCGATACCTTCTCATTCGCCTTCATGAGCGGTCTGGCCTTTAATGCAAATTTAACTAAGAGATTTGACCTCTACATAATCATGGGGCCTCAGGTCACGATAATCACCCCGGAAAGCGGCAAAGAAGAACTCATGGGCGTAGGAGGAGGCCTTACCCTTGGTATGACCTACTATTTCAATGATCAGAAATCAATTGGAACATCGCTGGGCACGGTAAACTATTTCTCTGCCATCCTTCCAGATTACGGCAAGCCGTATTTTGCATATTACGGAGGTGCTTTCATCGGCTTCACAGTACGTTTTTCTACCCCGTCTTATGCTTCACTACCATCAGGATACTCGTATATAGACTACATCAGTATTTAGTTTTCAAAAGCGGGAAAAAGTAGTTTATACTGTTTTCGGAGGCTTTTATGACAAAAGAAGTAAGAGATTACCTGGATAGATACAGTGATTGCGTATTCGTACATTTCGATAAGCTTGAGCGCTTTATGAAGGAAGCCTTGATGGGTGCCGGCGTTCCAAAAGCAGATGCGGAAATCATCGCAGATGTCCTGATTGAGAGCGACAAAAGAGGAATCGACAGCCATGGAATCGGACGATTAAAGCCGATTTATATCGACAGAATCGACAAAGGAATACTTAATCCCGTTACTACCATAGAAATCATAAGAGAAGAAAAAGCGACTGCGGTCATAGACGGGCATAATGGAATGGGACACGTAATCTCACATAAAGCCATGGCAATGGCCATAGACAAGGCAAAGAAAAACGGAATCGCCATGACAGTTGTAAGAAACAGTACTCATTACGGTATAGCAGGATACTATGCGACCATGGCGACGAGTGAGAGCCTTATCGGTATCACAGGTACCAATGCACGCCCTTCGATCGCTCCAACTTTCGGCGTTGAGAACATGCTTGGAACGAATCCTCTTACGATAGGGCTACCTACAAACGATGCATTCCCATTCGTACTGGACTGTGCGACAAGTGTCAGCCAGAGAGGTAAGATAGAGGTATACGGAAGAGCGGGTAAAGACATCCCTCCAGGATGGGTCATAGACGAGAGTGGAAACACCAGAACAGATACAGAGCAAATCCTTAAAGATTTGACACTCGGCAAAGCCGCACTCACCCCACTTGGAGGACTTGGTGCGGAGACTGCCGGCTATAAAGGCTATGGATACGCGACAGTCGTAGAGATTCTCTCTGCCGCACTCCAGGACGGAGCTTTTATGAAGGCACTCAACGGGAAAGATGAGAATGGCAAGGCAATCCCGTATCCTCTTGGACATTTCTTCATTGCCATAGATCCTGATTTCTTCATGGGAAGAGAGACATTCAAGAGAATCGCATCGGCAATACTTAAAGAGCTGAGAGAAAGTAAGAAAGCCCCAGGACAAGAGAGGATATACACGGCAGGAGAGCTTGAATACGAAGCATATCAGATCAGGAAGGAATATGGCTGCCCGGTTCCCCCTTCCCTGCAGAAAGTAATAAAGGAACTGTCCGCACGTTATTCTCTTACTGATTCCTGGCCATTCTGAAAGAGGCGTTTCGATACTTTTGAAATAGCTTCAAAATTATGATCAGCGGGGACGAAGATTGAACTCTTCGTCCTTTTCAGCAATATCCCCTTCTCTATGAATTCCACAGAGTATATGCCGAGATTCATCCTCGGATTCTCATAACCGAGGAAGGCATCCGCATAGTAAAGCGTCTTCGATTTTCCAGCATCTATTGTAAAGTTCTTCGTATGCTTAGGCCCGTAATTCATTCCCAAAGAAAGGCTATAGATCTGACTGGTTGCGCCATCATAGAGCGCCCATGGAGTATCCATGCGTCCAAGATAGTTCTCCACTAAGAAGACGTTAGGGAAACTATCCAGCATATCAGAAGGCGTGAATGAGATGAAAAGCTGCTGAAGTCGTGGGTTTATTATGCTTATCCATCCGGTTTTCACCCTGTCTGGGAACTTGCCCAGAAGATAATCGTACGTGCCTGTCGGAGGTGGAACATATGAGGCATCTGCCGTTCCCCCTTTCACAAGAGGTGCTTTCTTCAAATCGTCAAAAACCGGACCTGAGAGGAAACGGTTTGTGGCCATTTCCCTGACCGCCCTGTGGTAAGCGGAGAAATTACGGGCGTTGGTATCTATGAAACAACCCGATTCAAAGAAAGGAGATCCGAGCATTACAGAATGGGAAGGAGAGGCATAAATCGTCTCATCCCCCGTATTGGTTATCCTGATGGCAGTATATAGAACAGGATGACCAGGAATCACAAGGTCAACCTTCTCAAGATGATACCTGTTACCCTCCTCCCTGCTCTTCATCTCGGAAAGCCGCCAGACGCCACCATAATTCTCTTCCGTTCCATATTTACGTACGGTCCAGTATGTATTGTTGCTCGTTATATGATCCTCGCTGGAATAAGGGAATGTAAAATAACTTCCCCCCGCCTGATAGAGCCCCTGCTTCATCTGGTACCATTCGCCATTCGGGTCGGAGAGCACGCCACTTCCTATACCCCTGAAATATGGCAGACTGAGTGGATTGACCCGTGCCCCTGTGATGCATGTATTAGAAATCTCAAGACAGACCTCTCCCTGATCCTCGATAACTACGTTAATAATGTCATTACTCATATAGGTGGCATTTCTGCCTTCCCAAAGTGGTATACGGCGAATATCCATGGAAAAATCCTCGTTGCTATAATATAATATCACAGAAAGAGGGTTTTAATGATAGAAATAAACGATCACAGACTGATTAACCTGAGAGGGAAGAATTCGAGCTACGTTCTCAGAATCACAGAGACAAACCATCTTGAGCATATCTATTATGGCAAGAGGCTTAATCACGTAGACCAGTCTGAGAAAGCAATCGTAGAGAAAAACCTTACACGAGCATTACCTTCGCTCTCATTTGACGAAAGGCACCCGACACTGGACCTCAACAACATGTGCCTTGAGGCTTCTTTCGAAGGCAAAGGGGATTTTAAAGAGCCTCTTATCAGAATAAAAGGAATAAAGACACTCGATTTCCGTTATTCAGGACATCGCGCCTACCCCGGAATCAGAAGATATAAGAAAGCACACCTGCCAATGGCTGTTGCAGAGGAGTTCAATGCGGAGACACTCGAAATTCTTTTAAAAGAAAGCACTCATGATATATCAATCATCCTCTGTTATACGCTTTTCAAGGATTGGGATATCATAACGCGCAAAACAATCATAAGAAATGACGGGGATAATGAGATTGAGATTGATAAATGTGCATCAATGCAACTGGATCTTCACGGCTCATCATTTACCCTTGTAAGCCTAGCAGGCGCATGGCTGAGGGAGATGAGGAAAGAAAGAAGGTTAATCGGGCAAGAGAAGATCACGCTTAGCTCAAGGAACATGAGCACTGGTTTTGAAAGCAACAACGTATTTGCACTTCTATATGGAAAAGGAGAGTGCATAATATCAGGGCTCCTCTACTCTTCCGATTTCTCTACCTCTTTCGAGCAGAGCCCCTATTCAAAACTCCATATCATAAGCGGTATAAACCCTGAATGCTTTTCATATCGTCTTGCACCCTCAGAGGAGTTTGAAAGTCCAGAGAGCATACTCTTCTACTCTGATGAAGGGCTGGAAAATGGCAGCGAACTGTTCAAGAGAGGCGTAGAGAAGCTTATAATGCGAGGTCCTTGGAAGGAGCGTTTAAGACCCGTGACACTATCAACCAGGGACATATTCTCTCTGGATGTAGATGAAAACAAGATAGAACAGCTCAGCAGGGCTGCAAAGGCTATGGGCTTTGAGGCCATAGTACTTGATGATGGGTGGTTCGGCGTAAGAAGAGAGAGGAATACCAGCCTCGGAGACTGGTATGTGAATTCAATGAAATTTCCCAGCGGCTTAAAAATGCTTGCCCAGAACATCCATAGGGACGGACTTCTCTTCGGTCTATATTTCGATATCGAGACAGTCTGTCAGATAAGCAATTTCTATAAGGAGAAGAATGAGTGGATCATAGGGTCAAAAGACAGGAAGAACTACTCATCTAACGAGGGAGATTTCATCCTGGATTATACGAAAGAAGAGGTACAGGAGTGGGCAATTGATACTCTATCGCTCATCATAGAGACGACAAAGCTCGATTATCTGAGGTATGAGAAGACAAGACTGCCCTCTGAAATCAATGTCGATTATCCTGAGGAATTTGCACATAAGTACATCATGGGCATATATAACGTGCTCAATACGATTGCCAGGAAATTCCCAAATATGATTATCGAGACGAGCGCATCCGGAGGTTGCCGCTTCGATTTGGGGATGCTGAACTACTCTGCCCTGATGAGAGTCACTGAGAACACGGATCCAATCTCAAGGATAAAGACCATTGAGGGAGCAAGGCTTTTCTATCCTGTATCATCGCAACTGATAACAATATCCGGTTCCCCGGATAAGATAACACGTAAAGAGACCGATATCGAGACAAGATTCAACGCATCCGTATTCTGCATACCCGAATACTCCTTGGATATCATGAATCTTTCACTTGATGAGACTCTCGCCATCAAGAATCAGATAGAGTTCTACAAGCAATATAGGAATGTGCTTCAAACTGGAAAAGTTATTACAGATGACGATGAGAAGAGAATAATCTGGAGCATCAGTAATCAGGATGCATCCATCATAATAATGTTATACCTGATAAAAGAGCTAATTCCAAACGACAGCAAGGAACGGCTTTTCGTAACTCAGGCGAATGAGAATTATAAATACAGGATATATTCAAGAACTCATATCCAGAGCGAGGCTGAGGAGCTATTATATCCTGCGGAAATAGAATGCTATGAGGCATGGGGAGATGCGATTAAGTGGGCTGGAATCGCATTATCCGAAAAAGACGGAGGAGTGGATCTTCAAGAAGACATGAGGAAACTGAAAGACTACAGCTCAAGACTTTATATATTTAGGAAGATAGATGAATAAGATTGTTATAGCAGGTGCAGGAACATTCGGAACCAGTGTCGCAGAGCGTCTGGCTTGGAATCTTAACAACAGGGTTTACCTTCATACGATTGAGACCGAGGTTGCAGCAGATATCGAGGAAAACCATAAGAACTCAAAATACTTCCCTACCCGTTTTATTAATCAGAGCATACATGCAACCACATCATATGACGTGTTCTCCGATGCAGATGTCATAATGCTTGTAATACCATCGAAAGCGATAGTAAGTTTCTCCTTGGAGATGAAAAAGCATACGAAGCGGGAGCCTCTGGTAATAAACCTGGCAAAAGGTATGAGCGATGACGGAGCATTCATCACGGAAAAGATTCCATTCACACGTACAGCAAGTATGAAAGGCCCGTCATTCGCAATTGAGACCTTGAACGGGTTCCCGACGGCATTCACTTTCGGCGGTAAAAGGGACGATTACAAATATTTTAAATCCGAAGTACTACCGCACACGGGTTTCTCCCTGGACTACAGCAAGGATGTCCGTGCCGTAGAACTTGCAAGTATTCTGAAAAACATGTACGCAATCGCAATCGGCCTCGTATCTGGCAGGTATAACAGCCCTAACGTCGATTTCCTCGTATATACAAAGGCTGTAAATGAGATGAGGCAGCTGCTGAACCTATTCTCATGTGATGAAGAGACAATATTCCGTTACTGCGGTATCGGAGACCTGGGGCTTACAAGTCTTAACGATCTCTCAAGGAACAGGACATTCGGAATGCTCATTGGAAAGGGCTTCTCGTATGATGAGAAGTCAGGAGCAACCGTAATAGAGGGAAAGAGGACGATCAGGCTTATAGGAGAGATAGTTACTGAAAAAAAGAGGGAAGAGGATTTCCCACTTGTAATGTCACTTTATCGCTTGATGTACATGGGTAGCAGCCTCAATGACTACATCACAGCGGCTCTTAGCTGATAAGAGAGCCCTGACATTCCAGCCAGGGCTTCACATGGAATTTCATTCAATAGAAACGATAAGGCTTATTGAATCGGAACAGCTTAACTCATAGTCATAGAACGTGGTCTTATAACTTGCATCGGCATTAGCTGTCAGTGCCGCGGCCTCCATTCTAAGAGGACTTACATAGCGGGGAGAAGCACTGTTCTCATAAATTGAGACTATATCTTTTATCGATGCCCCGATTGCCTCAGCATACGTTCGAGCCTTACTTATCGCATCCTGGATTGAAAGACGCCTTGATTGTGCTATCTCCTCACTCTTATCCTTCTTATCCAAGGTAATTGAGGAGATTGAGATCCCGTTTATCTTAGCTAGATCCTCGACTATTGGCCCGATAAGGTCAATATCCGCGATGGTGATATCAATACTCTGGCTTCCTCTCTGTCCTGCAAGAACCCTCTGGTTATCGACATATGTGTACTCCGGGCTCAGCGTAAGATAGTTAGTCCTTATCTCCTCATCCGATACCCCGTACTTATCTTTCATGATTTTCACAGCCTCAGTTATGATGCCATCGATTGCATTCCTAGCCTCATCGGTAGTATCCCGGAGGGCTTCCGCGGAGACCGTGAAAGAGGCCATGTCAGGATTCATGTAAACAGTAGAGAATCCACTTACGCTTATTGTTGCCGGGTTATCAGAAGAAGTCGTAGAACAAGATGCAAGTAAAATTAATGATAACGCCAACGCCGCTATTAATACTTTCTTCATTTCTCCTCCTAAAAAAAAAGAAGATTAAAACTCTTCTCCTTCAGGTAATCTTTCACTCAGTTTAAAAGAAAAAGATGTTTTTCAATTAAACTTAATTTGAAGATTTCTGTCGAATTCAAGGAGCTATCTTCTCCATCAGATATGGATGGTCTTTTGCATAACGAAGAAAATAGCCTAGGGCCATCATCATGGTTCCATTGTCATAGACGCCACGCCCCATGTTCTCTACCGCCTCCTCTACGGGAATGGAGAACACATCAATCTCCTCATTCTCATCCAGATCCTGTCCCGCTACGAGCTCAAGATCCTCTGCCAGATAGAAATTCTGCCTGTTATCCATGAATGCAGCATTCGGACAGACATCACCTAAGAATGTGATTCTACCTTTCAGACCCGTCTCTTCCAGAAGTTCTCTCTTTGCAGCATCGAGGCTGCTCTCCCCTTCATCCACAAGTCCTCCTGGGAATTCCCTCGTCACGGCATTATTACCGTGGCGATACTGTTGCTCCATTATGAAGCGGGGAACACCCTCCTCATCCCTGAACCATGGGATGACTACAATCCAATCGGTAGTATGAAGCTGGATGAATGATCCCTTCTTAGTCCCATCCTGATTCTCCCTATCAATTCGCATGACATCGAATATCGGGGTATGGAGTTCTAGCTTACTCTCCCCTGAGATCCAGCTCAGGGTGTTACATTCCCTAGGCTCTTTGAAAAGCTTCTTATCCATTATTTTTCTTCCTTGACGGACAATTTGACGTACATGTTGCACAAGCACTTGGCTTACATGACGGGGTTCCAAGGAATGAGGTATCCCTGCTGGTCGAACATGCCGTTCCATTGTTGATCTCATTAGCTATCTCTCTAAGCGCTTTCTGCGACGGATGGCTTGCTCCTACGTGAGACCAGTCTTTTCCCTCATCTTCTGCGACCCTTAAATCCATCTCCATCGGTACTTCTCCAAGGAAAGGAACGTGCATGTCCTGACACATCCTCTTTCCTCCTCCCTTTCCGAAAATTGGAATCTCTGTCCCACACTCAGGACAGATAAGGCCACTCATGTTCTCTATCACACCTATGATCGCAACCCCAAGCTTTCTGGAGAAATTAACACTTCTCCTCGCATCAAGAATCGCCACATCCTGAGGAGTTGTAACGATGATCGTTCCTGTAAGCTCTGGAATTGACTGACATACGGTAAGCTGCTCATCTCCCGTTCCAGGAGGAGTATCTATTAAGAGGTAATCGAGCTCTCCCCACTCCACATCGGCGAGGAACTGCCTAATAGCTCCCATCTTCATGCTCCCCCTCCAGATTACAGGAGCATCTGGATCCTCAAGGGCAAAAGAAAGAGAGATTACAAAAAGGTTGTCCCTTACCTTGACGGGAAGAAACGACACCCCGTCATTACTGGAAAGGCTCTCACCCTCCACTCCGAACATCTTCGCCACATTAGGCCCGTGAAGATCGGTATCGAGCACTCCAACCCTGCAGCCCATGTCCGCAAGCTCATTCGCAAGGTTTACAGTGACGGTCGTCTTACCAACACCTCCCTTGCCGCTCATTACCATTATCTTTCTTCCGATTTTATCCATGCGCTCGCGGATGCGTTCATTCGTAAGCTCATACTCATCATTAACCTGCTGCGCCATAAAACTTCCTCTCTGTTAAGTTATTCTCACCTATCTTAATCTAACTACGTGTAAAAGGAAAGAAAAGAGCGGGAATTAAAACAATGATTTGTGTCTTTTTCAGATTACACATTGCATTGGACCTTTTTCGTTTTTTCACCTTTCTTCACATTATCAAACGGTATGTGGGAATAAAAATACACTTTTTCCTTTTCTTTTGTTGATAAAGAGTTACAACCTATCCATCTGATACGTTTTTCTTGCCTTAATTACTTGAAGAAAGAATCCCTTTTAAGATAAGATTCTATCTTGAATGACTTTTATTAAGTATTAGAGGAGAAAAATGATGTTATCATTGTTAACAAACTTGCCTCGAGAAATCCTAGTCCAGCAGATTAAAGATGGACTTATATTATTGGTTCTTGGAATGGGAACTGTTTTTATTTTCCTTATTTTACTCGTTTACATCACAAAACTAATGAGTAGAATCTGTGCAAAACTAGAACCAGAGACCACTGCACCAGCAGCTGAGAAGAAGCCTAGTGCAGTAGCAAGACCAAACGTAGTTGCAAAGAGTAATGACGCTGCAGTTGCAGCAGCTATCGCAGCAGCTTACGACAAAGAAAGATAAGGGAGAGTCAGATGAGCAAGAAAAAGATTAATTTCATGTGTACAGCATTCCGTGACGGTTTCCAGTCTGTTTACGGAGCTCGTGTCTTCACAAAGGACTTCATGCCTGCAGTAGCTGCAGCAAAGGAAGCTGGAATCAACCACTTCGAAGCTGGTGGCGGTGCAAGATTCCAGTCACTATATTTCTACACAAACGAAGATGCGTTTGAGATGATGGATGAGTTCAGAAGAGTCGCAGGACCGGATGCGAACCTCCAGACACTCGCAAGAGGTGTAAACGTCGTAGGTCTCGACAGCCAGCCACGCGACATGATCAAGCTTCACGCAGAGCTTTTCAAGAAGCACGGAATGACGACAATCAGGAACTTCGATGCACTTAACGATGTAAATAACCTCATCGACAGTGGAAGATACATCCATGATGCAGGATTAAAGCACGAGGTTACAGTTACAATGATGAGCCTTCCAGAGGGAGTTACAGGAGCTCATGACCCTGACTTCTATGAGAAGATACTCCGCCAGATTCTCGATGCGGACATTCCTTTTGACAGCGTATGTTTCAAGGATGCATCAGGTACATCTACACCTCACAATGTATATGAGACAGTCAAGAGAGCAAGAAAGCTCCTCGGACCAAATGTAAAGATCGTATTCCACTCACATGAGACAGCAGGTGTTTCAATCCAGCAGTACATGTCTGCCATCGAGGCAGGTGCGGATCAGGTTGACCTTTCCATGAGCCCATGCTCAGGCGGTACATGCCAGCCGGACATCATCACGATGTGGCACGCACTCAGGGGAACAGAGTACACACTCGATATCGACATCAACAAGGTTCGTGAAGCTGAGAAGGTATTCGAAGAGTGCATGAAGGACTACTTCCTCCCACCAGAGGCAACAATGGTTAACCCTGAGATTCCATTCTTCCCACTCCCAGGTGGAGCTCTTACAGCTAATACACAGATGCTCAGAGATAACGGCCTCATGGATAAGTATCCTCAGATTGTCGAGGCTATGGGTGAGACAGTAGCAAAGGGTGGATTCGGAACTTCCGTTACACCAGTAAGCCAGTTCTACTTCCAGCAGGCATTCAACAACGTCATGTTCGGACCATGGAAGAAGTTCGCAGAGGGATACGGAAAGATGGTTCTCGGTTACTTCGGAAAGACTCCAGTAGCTCCAGATCCAGAAGTTGTAAAGCTTGCCGCAGCACAGCTCAAGCTTGAACCAACGACGGAGAAATGCGTAGATATCAACGACAGGGATCCGAAGAAAGGCAGAGCAGCAGCAGAGGCTATGCTCAAGGATGCAGGTCTTCCAATTACTGACGAGAACGTCTTCATCGCTGCCGCATGTAAGGACAAGGGTATCCTCTACCTCACAGGAAAGGCTCATGTAAACGGCGTAAGAAAGGTAAGCGAGGAGCAGAAGAAGGAAGCAGCACCTGCAGCAAAGAAAGGCAACGGCGAATACACAGTAACAGTTAACGGAGCAGCTTATGCCGTTAAACTTGAGAAGGACAGCGCTACAGTCAACGGTGTGAAGTATCCACTCTCTATCGTCGATGGAATCAAGGCAGCTCCTCAGGCTCAGGCAGCACCAGTAGCCGCTCCTGTACAGACAGTTGTCACAGGTAGCACAGATATCACAGCTCCAATGCCGGGTCTTGCACTCCGCTTCGAAGTAAAGGAAGGAGATACAGTTAAGAAGAACGACATTCTCATGGTCATGGAGGCTATGAAGATGGAGAACGAGATCTACGCACCTTGCGATGGCGTTGTATCAAAGATCTGTGTAAAGCAGGGAGACCAGCTCCAGAGCGGAGACCTCCTCATGCAGATTGGAGGAACAGTTGTAGCAGCCCCTGTAGCAGCACCAGAGCCAGAGCCTGTAAAGGAAGCAGAGCCAGTTGTAGCAGCCCCTGCAGCACCAGTTCAGAGCGGCGCAAAGGGAAGCGTTGAAGTAAACGCACCAATGCCAGGTCTTGCACTTCGCTTCGCAGTCAAAGTCGGTGACCATGTAAATGAGAACGACCTTTTGATGGTTATGGAAGCAATGAAGATGGAGAATGAAATCTATGCTCCAGCAAGTGGAACCATCATGAGTATCGATGTCAACCAGGGAGATCAGCTCCAGAGCGGAGACCTCCTTATGACAATAGGTTAATAGGAGCAGATAATGGAAGCTATTATTGAAGGCGCAATATCGCTATGGAACACGACGGGTATCGTCGGGTTCATGCAGAATGGAGGATGGGGGAATGCCTTGATGATCCTCGTAGGCTTTGTGCTCCTCTATCTTGCCATAAAGAAGGGATTTGAACCCCTACTCCTCATTCCAATCGGAATGGGTTGTATCCTTTCAAACATCCCGTTTGCTTATATCGCAAGTATTGATCCAGTCAGTGGGGATGCCGGATTCATCAAGGTTCTCTACGATGCAGGAATCGAGTCAGGACTCTTCCCTGTACTCATCTTCATGGGTGTTGGAGCCATGACGGACTTCGGACCACTTATCGCGAATCCGAAGACACTCCTTCTCGGCGCAGCCGCACAGCTCGGAATCTTCACAGCACTCATTGGAGCTCTGCTTCTCTCATTCCTGCCTGGAATCAACTTCGATCTCAATGTCGCATCATCAATCGGTATCATCGGAGGTGCTGATGGACCTACGGCTATCTACGTAACAAGCCGCCTTGCCCCGGATTACCTCGGCTCAATCGCAGTTGCGGCTTATTCATACATGGCCTTGGTTCCTATCATCCAGCCACCTATCATGAGACTTCTTACGACAGAGAAGGAAAGAAAGATTAAGATGGATCAGCTCAGACCTGTAAGCAAACTTGAGAAGATCGTATTCCCTATCATGGTAATCACAGCTTGTGCTGTTCTTCTTCCTTCAGCATGTCCTCTTATCGGAGCTCTCATGTTCGGAAACCTGGCTAAGGAGTGTGGAGTAATCGGAAGACTTTCCGATACTATGCAGAACGCTCTCATGAACACTGTAACCATCTTCCTCGGACTCTCTGTAGGATCAAAGATGGCTGCGGACAAGTTCCTCAACCTTGAGACGCTCGGAATCCTCCTTCTTGGAATGGTCGCATTCGGAGTCGGAACAGCAGGTGGTGTTCTTCTTGGAAAGCTTATGAACAAGCTTGATCCTAAGCACCCGACAAATCCGCTTATCGGATCTGCTGGAGTATCTGCAGTTCCAATGGCTGCCCGTGTATCAAGCAAAGTTGGACAGGAGGCGGATCCTCAGAACTTCCTTCTCATGCATGCCATGGGACCGAACGTATCTGGAGTTATCGGAAGCGCAGTAGCAGCTGGTGTGCTTATCTCAGTTGTTCCTACGATGATGGCAGCTCTCTGATAAAGAGGAAAAACCGGATAATAAGTGCATCCTTCGGGGTGCACTTTTTTTAAGAAATAATAAAATACAAACAATAAAAGCTACATCAATTTATTAAAGAAACATGACTAAGTTTTTATAGTAACAATAGATAAATAGAAACAAACTACAGCCAACCTATCATTCCAAATAAAGAAAGCCATAAAAAAATGAAAATCATTGACACTGCGGTAGTTGAAACAATTAGCTGTCCTGCCAGTTCGCCATCACCACCCATCTCACTTGTAGTAACCTGAGCAGGGATAGCAGCAGGAGTAATAACAGTGATAAAAAGTATTAATAACTCTTCTCCCCTTATTCCTACAAGATACCCAATAATAAAAGTAAATAATGCGGGGAATACTATCATTTTAATGCTGATACAAAAAAGTATATCCCTAAGAGCATCTTTAGAAACGTTTCTATTTAGATCCGCACCAAGGAGTATAAATAGAAGAGGTGTTGCAATCTTACTTACATCAGAAATGCTTGTTCTAAGAATATAAGGCAAATCAAGGTCAATGAGCAAAATGAAAAAACCAATGAATGACGCTAAAACAAATGGATTTAAAACTATGCTTTTAATTGTTTTTAATAAACTCTGCTGATGTTTTACAATAGCCATCATCACGAGTACGCCAAACACATTATTTAACGGTATGATTATAGATGGAAGAATTGATACATAAGCAGAAGAACTTTTTGAATAAACAGAGAACACCAGAGAGGCACTAAATAGCATAAAATTATTTCTAAACAAACATTGAACAAGAGCACTTCTTTTCCTCCTATCTTGTTCAAATAAACATCCTAAAACATAGGAGAAAGCAGTAAGGAATAGACTTATTAATGTACCCCACCAGATAATATTATGATCAAAATCGGACTCTAAATCAGTCATGATAATGTTATTTAGAAGCATAACAGGTAGAAAAATCCTGAATGAAATAGAGTCCATTTGCCTAATCGTTGCATCATTAATCAGTCCCAATCTTTTTATACAAAAACCAATTGCCATTAATATAAACAAAGGAGCGACGACATTAAATGATGCAACGAAGCTATTCAATTTATTCCTCCCTTGTTACCTCGACAGTTCCTGCAGTCGCATCAACTTTGAGATAATCGCCTGTTTTGATTTGATTTATATCAATCTGATCAACCATAGGAAGATCTGAAACAATGGCACCGATTGTCACAACAGATTCCGCAGCCCTGTTTATGATGGCTTTTGGCCCTACACCATTTTTAACGACATCATACAACATATAAGATCCGCCAGTAGATCCTTTTGACTGAGGAAACACAAGAATCCGATCCTTAAGATACTCACCCTCAATCTCATGTTTTCTTTCTATGATCTGTCCTGTTTTCGGACTAACAGTGCCCATAAAAGAGATACAATCCTTAGTGACTAATGCATAGCCTTCTGCTTTTCCTTCAACAATACAACGGCCTTTTAACATAAATGTCTTCTGCATTTTTTAGTCCTCCCACTTTCCTTCCAATGCTACTTTCACACATTCCTCTAATGTTAAAAGTACGGGCTGCAGATGCCATAATCCAGGAGCATAATGCGCCATTTTCCCTGAATTAGTAGCAATTGTCTTATAATTTCTTTGAGTAAGAGTCTGACAAAGAACAGGACAAGTATCACATATAATTTCCACACCTGCATCTGTCAGTTTTTTTGTATACCCCATTCTATCCGCAAGACTCTTTGTCTGCCGTGCCGTACAAATCCAGAATCCAGTCTTTATCTTTTTATTTGCAAGAAGTTTTGCGACTGCCTCTATTTCTAAAATGGAAGCATGCGGGCATCCAATAACAACAAAGTCAATATCACCCTTCTGAGCAAACTTACTGCACACTTTATCATATTCATCCTGTCCGAAAACGACAGTCTCTAACTCTATATTAACAACTGCTTCATAAGTTGGAGCCTCAGGAGTAAACCCAACAACATGATAGAGAGCAACAGCACCCGCAGATGCTGCAGCTGCACCCAATGTTTTAAAGTTATCTATTGATGGACGCTCTTTCACCCCAGTAATTACAGGAACTCCCTGTCCCACAACGCTACCGACGAAATAGCCAAGTGCGGCATAATCTTTATCGCTATTAAGAGGGACTTGAACGTCAATGTGACAAGTTCCTTTGCGGTTCTCATCAAGATGAAGACCATACTTAGGAACTCTTCCACATACAGCTGCGGCAAGTGCAGTAGGGCCACCTTCTCTATTTGTTCTTGCACCTAAAACAGAATTTACAAAGGCAATCGCCGAGGACTCACCCCAAGCAACATGTTCTCCCTGCATTGGAATAGAACCTACAAGATATGGGGTACATGTGTTACATGGGATTGCCCCCATCTTCTTGTACGCATCCGAAAGCTTGATTTGCTGCGAAGCAAAATATTCATCAAATCCAATTTCTTTCCATGCATCTTCATCAATTCCAATCGTATTTAGAGTGCATGGAATTTTAAATTTAGCATCTGCGCTAGCATCTACAACATAGCCCAGCCCAGCATCTCCTGCCACTCTATAGGAAACCCCAGGAGAATGTACACTTTTTACTTCAACCATACATTCTGCGCCATAAATCTCACCGAGCTTAACGAGAACCTTCATGCACTTTTGGACTGTAGCACCATATTCTCCATTAAGCATTTTTTGTTCTTCTTTTGTCAGTCTCATTCTCTACTCTCCTTTATTCACAATGGGTCTGAAGATGATGGTATCCTGTGCGTTTGCGTGCCTCTTTTAGTGACACTCCCTCGGAAATATACTTAACAATACAAGATTCTTTTTCTTCTATGTTTTTCGCAATATTCAAAACTTCTTGCGCTTTTTCTTGCGGAACGCATACAACACCTGTGTCATCACCTAAAATAAGATCTCCAGGCTGGACAACAACACTGCTAATGGCAACTGGCTGATTTATGTAATCTACTTCAACACGATCCTTTCCTGTCACCATATAATGTCCTTTTGAAAAAATAGGGTATCCAAGGCTTCTTACTGTAGGTAAGTCTCTGCATACTCCATCAATAACAGTTCCTTCAATCCCTTTTTGAGTTGCCATTATGGACATTATGTCTCCCCAGACAGTGCAATTTAACCTTCCTGCATTGTCGATTACAACAACTTCCCCACTCTCAACATCATCAAGGAAATCCCCAACAGTACCTTTTTCCGTACCACAAGGCCTATAATGAACCGTAAATGCTAATCCACAGATTTTCTTATCTGTCAAAACACAGTTTACGCCTAGCAAACCTGCATAGAGTCCTAGTTTATCCATAGCGTCAGAGACACAGCAGGTATCTAAGGCTCTAAATTCTTCAATCATTTCCTTTGTTATGCAACTTTTGACAGCCATTTATTTACTCCTTTCTTTTTCCAATGCAGGAAACCTATATACATCAGCTGTTGTCATCCCTTCTTTTAACTGGATAATTATTTCTTCTTCCTTGTGCATAATTGCTTCTGCTTTTGTAAGGACATCCGAAATCCTATCTTTTTTGATAACAACGACACCATCTCTGCTTCCTATAATCAAGTCGCCTGTCTCAACTTGAACACCGCCGCAAACGATAGGTATGCCACGCTTTCCCACATCATATTTAGTTGTTCCGTTAGGGCAAATTCCTCTTGCAAAAACAGGAAAACCAACATCTTCAATATCCTGAGCATCTCTCACGGATCCATCAATCACCAGTCCTCTGATACCGTGTTCAAGACAAGCAGTAGCCATTATTTCCCCAAAATGACCACCTTTACAGTAACCATTCATATCAACAACTAAAACAGAATCCTTAGGAGCCTCAAGCATAGCCATATGGATGGATACGTTGTCGCCGGGATGTCCTTTTACCGTATAGGCATATCCAGAAAGGCGCTTTGAGTGATCAATTGGTCTAATACCATAATCCATCGCACCGACTTTTCCATTTGCATCACATATATTGCCAAGAGGTATTTTGTCAAATCTATCAAGAACATTATCCATTTTTTTTCCTCACTTAAGCATACGTTCATAGTTGAACTTGGAATCAACTTCGAGCATAGGAACTCCGGCTTTTATCTCTTTAATCATCGCCTCTTCTTTTGCTTCAAGCTGTTCTGCTTTTTCAATGACTTCATCTAAATGTTCGATTGGAATTATAACGACACCACTCTTGTCTCCTACAACAATGTCACCAGGACGCACCTGTACACCTGCGAACTGAATCATCACATTGGTTGCTTCTTCCATAATTCGGCCTCGTGCCGTAGCGACAACAGATCCACGAGCATATACATTAAACCCACACTCGACAAATTCATCGACATCGCGACATGCTCCATCAATAACAACGCCCGATATACCTTTCATCATTGCGCCATTAGTAAGAATACCACCCCAACAGGAAGTATCAATTCTTCCTCCATTATCAATAACAATAACATCTCCCTTCTCTGCCGCTGCAATTGCAGACACTCCAAGATGATGTTTCCCTTTTGTTTCTCCAGCTGCTGTCATCTTTACAGTCACAGCTGGTCCCACAATCTTGGTCATCGTATGCCACATAGGCACAATACCAAAAGTTGCCCCTTTATATCCAAGTGCATCAATTGCATCTGAAAGATTTGTAGTCGAAAGATTCCAAAGTCTCTGTCTTGTAGTACTATCTAACATATTTACCCCCCTACCCAGCTAAGTACTTACTCTTAAGCTCAGGATTATTTAATAATTCACTCGATAAACCGCTCATAGAAACGATTCCATTTTCAAGCACATATGCCCTATTAGATGTTTCCAAAGCAATATAAGCATTCTGTTCAACAAGCACTATGGTAATTCCCCTCTCTCTATTGATGGTTTTAATCATCTCCATAACCTTATCAACGATAACTGGAGCAAGACCAAGAGAAGGCTCATCAAGAAGTAACAGCTTAGGATTAGACATCAAAGCGCGCCCTATTGCCAGCATTTGCTGTTCTCCACCAGAGAGTGTTCCTGCAGACTGTAGATAACGTTCCTTAAGAATAGGAAAAAGATTGACTACCATATCGATATTATCTTTGATGGCCTTTCGGTTAGTAATGTGTGCGCCCACTTCTAGGTTTTCTTTTACCGTAAAATGGGGAACAATCATTCTACCCTCAGGAACTTGAGCAATACCATCCTTAAGAATCTGATTTGGTGCCATTCTGGTAATTTCCTTGCCTTCATAAGAAATCGAACCTTTTTCAGCCCTTACAAGCCCAGAAATAGTTTTTAAAAGACTTGATTTCCCTGCACCATTGGCTCCTAGGATGGCAACAATCTCACCCTGATCAACTTCTATAGAAACATTAGATAAAGCTGTTATAACCTTATTATATACAACATCTAAGTTATCAATTTTTAATACTGGCATCAGTTTCCTCCTTTATTCCCTGTGACCCAGCTCTTCCTGTCCCCAGATATGCCTGGATAACAACTGGATTCGACTGAATATCTTTTGGAACTCCACGCGCAATAAGCTTGCCATTGTTAATGACAGTAATCTCATCGGAATAATTCATAACAACCTTCATATCATGTTCAATCAGGATGGTTGTTATCTTTTGTTCCTCAACGAGAAGCTTAATAATTCGCATAAGATTCTCACTCTCTGCGGGGTTCATACCTGCTACAGGTTCATCCAAAATCAGAATTTCTGGATTTAATCCCAAAGCACGACCAATTTCAATAAGACGCCGGGTTCCATAGGGGAGCATGGCAACAGGCCTATCTGCAAAATCCTCGATTTCCAGTCTTTTTAAAATAATATGAGCTTTTTCCTTTGCGGACTTCTCTATATTCCTAATGGAAGGAGAATTTACGAAAGCCCCCCACAGCGTTTCCTTCATATCCTTTTCCATAGCGACAATAATATTCTCCTCAGCCGTCATGGAATCGAATAATCTTAGATTCTGGAATGTTCTTCCAATTCCTTTCCTAGCGATAATATGAGGCTTAAGCCCTTCCATATGCTCACCATTGAATAAGATTGCTCCTGACTCTGGTTTATAAAAACCAGTAATAACATTAATTAAAGTGGTCTTACCTGATCCATTTGGGCCAATGATAGAATGAATCGTTCCTCTTTCTATCTCGGTAGAAACTCCACTGAGAGCTTTTACGCCTCCAAAGTTCTTTGAAATATTATCAACTGTGAGAATTTTATCTGGCATTTTCTTCTCCCTTTTTTAAGGTAATTTCTCTAAGCCTAGCAAAGCCTTTTTCAAATAGACCTGCCAGCCCACTAGGTTGTACTACGCATAGCAGAACCAGAATTATTCCATAAACCAACATCTGGCCTTCTCCCAGACTTCCAAGCAATTCCTTTCCATAGACAACAACAAATGAACCAATGATTGGCCCCCAAATTGTACCTTGCCCGCCAACAATCACAATACACATGAACAAAACGGACAAATCCATACTAAAGAAATCAGGAAATAATGCGCCATAAAGACCAGCATAAAGCCAACCAGCTATCGCAGCTGTAACAGATGCAATTGTAAATGCAAGTAATCGGGTTGAAACTACATTAATTCCCATCATACTTGCCGCGATCTCATTATCTCTTGAAGCTCTTAATTTTCTTCCATATTTAGATTTAAGGAAAAATCTTAGCATCCAGAATATAATCACAACAAAAATGGTAATTGTCACCAAAACAGCTTTCTGGCTCTTAATTACATAGCCGAAAATAGATGGTTTGGGTATTCCGATTACCCCTTCAAATCCATTAGTCATGGAATCCCAATTCTGAAGGATATTTTTTACCATAAGACAAAGGCCTAAAGTAGTAATTGCAAGATACCCAGATTCAAGCTTTAAGGTAATAGCACCAAGCCCTAAGCCAACAAGAAGGCCTACTGCCATTGCGAAAAAAAATGCAAACCAAAAGTTAACACCTGCCCTCTCCATAAGTATTCCACATACATATGCGGAAATACCGAATATACCAGCCTGTCCAATACTTACCAAGCCGGTAAAGCCTAATAGTACATTCAACCCCATAGCGATTATAAGATAAATCCCCAAAGTCGAAAGTATGCGCATTGTGTAGTAGCTGTTCAGAAGAAGAGGGAAAAGTATAACAAGTAAAGAAACTACAGGTAATGATAAATTATTTATTTTTCTATTCATTTCCAGCCCCCTTAAATTTTAATAGCCTTTGATTTACCAAAGAGACCACGTGGTCTAATGACAAGAACAACTATCATAATTCCGAACACAACTGCATCAATATACCCAGATAGATACTGTCCAAAAGCAACCTCAATTAATCCAATTACAATTCCACCGATAATTGCACCAGGGAAGCTATCCAGTCCGCCAATAATAGCAGCTGCAAATCCTTTTACGCCAAAGGCAAGTCCCATTTTGTAGTTTACATATGATATCGGGCTACAAAGAATTCCAGAGACACCTGTAATTCCTATAGCAAGAGAGAAAGCTACACTTTGATATAATAAAGGATTGACTCCCATCAATTTTGCTAATTCTGTATTATATGCTGTCAGTCGAACAGCCAATCCGAATTTTGTCTTATAAAGGAATAGCATTAGTAAGACAACAAGTGTTATTGAAATCAAAAGTGTCCAATAATAAACAGGTCTGATACTTATTCCAAAAATTGAAATTGCAGATCCGGGGAAAAATGTCTCAGGAAGTGCATGAGAATTTGACCCCCAAATTAAAACAGCAAGGTTCTTAAAAATAATTCCCATACCAAGAGTTGCAATGATTCTGGTAACTACTCTTTTTTGCGGAATAAACCTATAAATGCCATTTTGCATAACAACTCCAATCAATGCCAAGATTACAAACGTAATCAATACAACGGGAAACATGTTTGTAATGCCGAGATTTATAAGTGTTATTGCTATGAAGCCACCTATCATCAAAAGATCGCCCTGCGCAAAGTGAATCAGATTCATGGACTGCCAAATCAAACTATAACTAATTGCAACCAACCCATAAATCAAACCAAAAGTAATACCTATGATAAGAACATCTATCATAGAACAATCTCCTTTTTTACTAAACGTACTGGTATTTCAGCATCTAATTTTAATTTCTGCTGTAGTGCAGTTTTAACGCTACACTACAGAAGAAAATACTTTTTTAATGGGAAGCCTGAAGAATAGTCCACTGCCCATCTTTTACAATAACAAGGTTTACGGACTTATATGCTGTATGATCGTTTGCATCATATTTGATAACACCTGAAAGACCTTCAAATCCGTTTGCTTTTGTCTCCAACCAATCCCTGATAAGAGATCTGTCATTAGCTAGAGAATCATTAGTAAAACCGATATCACATTCTTCAATTGCTTTAAGAACCAGGGTAAGCTGATCATATGCCTGGCCTGCTGCATGTTCTGGAATTACACCATATCTTTCTTCATACTTCTTTACAAACTCCTGAACAAGTTCGGATGGGTTTGAAGCGGAAAATCCGATAGAGCCAATGAAGCCTTCGGCCAAGCTTCCTGCAAGATTAATTAACTCCTGATAGACTGTTCCTATACTTCCAGCCCACTGACAATCAAGTCCCATATCAGTTGCCTGTTTTAATGCGCTAGCGCATTCTGTAGGATAACCGATAAACATAATTGCATCTGGATTTGCAGATTTTGTCGCAAGTAATTGCCCGTTAAAGTTTGTATTACCTGTCGCATGTGTCTGCATTGATACAGGCTCAAGATTAAGTGCTGCAAGATCATCTGTGAAGGAGGTTGCCTGATCTTTTAATGAATCATCGCAAAGAATAGCAATTCTTGTTTTGCCCAATGTATTTACAAGGTAATTTGCTAGTTCTGTAGACTGGTAAGTAGAAGGTGTCGCACCTCTGAAGAACCATTTGGGTTTATCAGATGTAAGTTTTGGAGAGCTTCCTGTAACTGAAATCTGAGGAACCTCATATACTTCAGCTACTTGCATTTTAATCGCAGTAGCAGTTGTACCATTATCAGGTCCTATAATTGCAAGAACATTATTTTCATTGGCAAGCTTCAATGCTCCATTAACCGCCTGTTCGGCTTCAGAGTTGGTATTTTCAACAAAAAGCTCAATTTGCCTACCTTTAATTCCACCAGCTGCATTAACCTCATCAATGAGAAGATTAATTGCATTTAAGGCCTCTGTTCCACCATGAACGTTAGTTCCTGTCAGTGATAATGCGGCTCCGATTTTGATGGTTTCAGTACCGGGCTCTTCTGCATTACCGCCAGCGAATAAACAGACGAGTGACAATAACGAAACTAGTAGTAATGTAGTAATTTTTTTCATCTTTTTCTCCTTTTATCGTGTTAATCAAAAAAACCTTTTGGTGCTAAATCAGGATGAGCTGATGCCATTGCTTGGAAATGCTCTTTATCTGATTTTCTTTCATGCATCGTAATTGCGTCCTGAGGACAAAGCTGTGAACACAGCGAACAACCAGCGCAGTGATTTTTAATAATCAGGGCTTTTCTATCATTGAATGAAATAGCATCATACCAACAAGATCGTTCACATCTCCTACATCCGATACATTTTTCGGGATCTACCTCTGCATAAAGAGGCTTTACCAAATCTACAAGTTGCTGATTAGAATAGCACTGCTTTCTTGCCATATCTTTAATGGCCTCAATGCTTTCATAACCCATTTCATCCATGAAGTTATTCAAGTCTCTAATCATTTCTTTTACATAAGGAAGTCCTCTAATCATTATTGGAGAGCAATACTGAACTGCATCAGCACCACTCATAATAAATTCTACGGCATCATCCCATGTAACAGCGCCACGGCCAGCCATTACAGCGAAATCACAAGCATCTGCGACCTCACACACCCATCTCATACTAATTGGTTTCATGCCTGTACCAGTTCCAGGACCTGGTCCGTAGATATAAGGCTTCCCGGTTTTAATATCAACACGCATTGTCTTGTTGTTTGCAAACATGGTCACACCAGCAGCACCAGCCTTCTCAAGATTCTTGGCAACAGTGACAAAATTTGCACCATCGGGATTCATTTTTACAAACATTGGAACTCTAATGATTTTCTTTAACTCTGATAGAACCTCATATGCTGCTTCTGGATGCATTGTGTAATAAATACCAACGTGGTTATCTTCTTCGCTTTTTGATAATCCAGTAGGAGGAAATGGGCAGCAAAAATTTAATTCAAGTGCATCAACCCCCGCGTCAACATAGAGTTGTGCAATATTCTTCCATTCTTCCATTGTCTTACATGAGAAACTTCCAATCAGTTTACAATCATGTTCCTTACAGTACCCAGAAGATTGTCTTATTATCTCTGCAAATGGGATTGGTTCATAACATGAATTATGCTCACGATGCATCCAAAAATAATCTTTTGGGGTATCAAAGGGATGCTTTGGATCTTTCTTGTAATCAATCAACTTATACAGCGGCCTTGGATATCTCTGTAAATACCAAACCGTTGATGCCGTTTTAGTGACAATTGCACCAAGTCCAGAATCCACACACTTTTTAATGTGTTCCACTGTTCCTGCCGGAGGACCTCCACCAACAATAAATGGATTTTTTAAAGTTAAAGGTCCTAGCTTAGTTCTTAGATCTGCCATTTTTACCTCCTTTATGTCTAAATGCTGTCTAATAACTTTTCCAGGTAGTTACTACCTTTTCCACATATCTTGAATATTTTTGAATTCAATTCTTTTGCAGCAGTTGCTTCACCTAGATCATTTAGCAATTCAGAAATACACATCATTGATACATGAGAATCGAAGCTATCATCGTTGATATATTGATATAAAGCACTGTGCCTGACAGGCATATATAACCTTGTTCTTTCGCCGATATTTGATCCTACACATAAACCACTAACAAGAGAGGCGCCCTCGTCAGATAAAATATCGCCAAACATATTGGTTGTAACAATAACACCGAACGATTCTGGTTTTGAAATTAAATCTCCAGCAATATCGTCAACAGCTTTTTCCTCATATTCAATTGAAGGATATTTTTTCTTTACTTCCCTACAACACTCCAAAAAAAGTCCACAAGTTAACTTAAATATAGAGGCCTTATGCGCTGCAGTAACCTTTTGATATCCATTCCTATATGCATAATCAAAAGCATACTCTGCTATTCTCATCGAGTTATATCTCCGTATAACACGTATTGAGCAAGCAGTATCCTTATCGGTTTGCCACTCCCCCATTCCTATTTCTAAATTTCTATCACAAAGAAAACCCTCTGTTATTTCACGAACAAAACAAATATTTATATTTTGTGATATCGCCCACTGTCCTGGCACTGGTATAATCTTCCTTGTTTCTGCATAAAGCTGAAGAACTTTTCGCAATCGGCCAACTGGAGTTGCACCAGGAATATCCGATCCATCAACCGCAAAAAGTAGACTGGCATCTGAAGTATTCAATCCACATATTGTCTCATCAGGCAAAGGTGTTCCAGATTTTTTATAGCATTCTTTTCCAAAGGAAAGGAGACTAACAACGACTTGGAATCCATGTTTTTCTGCAAGTTTACATATAATTTGAGATGAATATTTAGCTTGAATGGGGCCTACTCCATCTCCAAGAAGAATTGACACCTTATGTTTATTCATCAGTACCTCCATTCATCTCGTCCTTATGATTTTGACAATAATTCCAGATTCCCCCTTCCTTTAGCAAAGAAACCAGAAATATAGATGTTGGAGAACACTGAAAATCCCTTCCTGTTGTTATATTTCGGAGTAGCCCACTTTCAAAATCCGCCTCAACCTCATCTCCTACACTAGCAATTTCCTCAATCGGTTCTGGACAATCTGCAATAAAGAGAGGTACTGCATTATTAAAACCATTTCTGAAAAAAGCCCTTGAGAAAGACTTTGCTATTACAAGCTGAACACCAGCATACTTTAAAGCCGAAAGGCCCTGTTCCCGAGCTGACCCGCAACCAAAATTAGCACCTCCAATAACTGCTCTATTTTCTAAATCTTTGGCTAAACTAGGATTTATGTCCTCAAATAAATGAGTACGAATCTCTTCAGGCTTAAACAATACCAAATATCTAGCAGGAAAAATCAGATCGGTATTTACATTATCTGGAAGGCAAGCACCTATTTTTGCTCTCTTAACATACGCCATATAAAACCTCATTTGTTATATATCCAGCCAAAGCAGAACAGGCCACAGTATAAGGTGAAGCTAAGTAAATTGAAGCTTCTACACTTCCCATACGGCCTTTAAAATTTCTATTTGATGTCGATACACAAACTTCGCCAGGTGCGAGTAATGATGAAGCACCTATACATGCACCACAAGAAGGATTTGTTATAAGAGCACCAGAATCAATAAAAATATCAATTAGCCCTTCTTTTATTGCTTCTTTATATATTTTTTGGGAACCAGGAGTTATTACTAATCTGACATCTTTGTTTACCTTCTTACCTTTTAAAATATTAGCAGCAACTCTTAAATCCTCCAGTCGCCCATTTGTGCAAGACCCAATAAAGGCCTGATTGATTTTAACCTCAGGTAAATTAGATAAGGCAATACCATTTGTTGGATGATGAGGAACAGCAATCATCGGTTCTATTTCAGAAAGATTGTAACTATAATTAAAGTCATACTCGGCATCAGAATCAGGATGAATAAGTTTATATTTTCCATCTGCATGTTTCTTCATGTATTCTTCTGTCTTAGAATCACAAGCAACAAGACAGCTCTTTATTCCACCTTCTGAAAGCATATTACATAAACAAAACCTTTCATCCATGCTAAGAGACGAAATACCATCACCATAAATCTCTACTACAGAATAATCCAAGAGACTAAATGGAATATCCTTCAAAATCCGGATAGCAAAATCTTTTGCAGATACCTTGGTAGAAAATTTTCCTGTAATTTTGATTCCTATCGTTTTAGGAATTTTTAACCAGATTTTCCCTGTTGTAATTGCTATCGCAACATCTGTAACACCACATCCTAAGCCTAAGCAGCCAATACCTCCATATGTTGTAACATGAGCATCAGTTGCAACTATAAGATTTCCACTCTTTGCGAACCCATCTTCCAACATGACCTGATGACATATACCGCCTCTGCCGACCTCATAAAAGTCTTCTACATCCCACTTTTTTACAAAAGAACGAGCTTTTACATGACTCTCAGAATGCATAATGGTACATGCGGGAACAAAGTGATCTAAAATAACAACGATTTGTATGTCATCGGGAAGTTTTTTAAGCCCATAAGAGTCTAATAATGGAGCAACACCTGCCGTACCAACATCATGCATCATAGCACAATCAATCTTGGCGAATACTACGTCTCCTGTCTTAAAGCTGCGCCCAACTTTATCAAAAAGTATTTTGTATAACATATTCGGCATGTTTGTTTTCCTTTTATTTCATTAAAACATGAAAAATCTACAAGTCAAGTTTTTTTTATAATTTTTTGGATTTTGGATATTGGATAAAAAATATTTTTTTGTATCCAATTATACAAAAGATTGACAATCCCTCTCCTAGCCGATAGGATTGTTTACAAATGGAACCGACAAAATATACCCCAGTTACTGCATCTGAGTATGCATATGCTCAAATGAAAGAATGGATCCTTAATGGAACATGTAAATCAGGAGAGAAAATTAACCAAGATGAGTATGCAAAGAAACTTGGATTAAGCCGACTACCTATCAGGACTGCAATTGAAAAATTAGCTAATGATAATCTTGTTTTAATCTCTCCACGGAGAGGGTGTATTGTGACCCCTACATCAAAAGAAAATCTTCGCCAGATTTTCACACTCCGAGGAGTGCTTGAACCATTGGCTTTGAAAGAAGCAGCCAATAAAGCAAAAAAGTCAGACTTTATGAGGATAAAAGAATTTCTAGAAGAAAATGATGATAAGGTTCTTTCTTTGGACGATTCCCTCAGACTTAACAAGGAATTTCACGAGTCGATTTATAAATTATCAGACAATGATGTTTTGATAAAAATAATTGATAGCCTTTGGGAGCAAAGTCAGCGATATAGAATAATCTATTTTACTGGTAGGAATAACGGAGCGTTAAGAATAAATAAAGAACATTTTGAGATAATTGACTTACTCCTTAACAGCAAAATAGAGGAAGCTGCGGATTTGCTGGTTAGGCATACATTAACAAGTTTAGAGGAATTATCTACGGCCATAAATGATTAAGCAAAACAAATAATTTAACAGCATGTAAATCTGTTTTTCTCTTACAGTTCAGAATAGAATCAATTATGCTGAGAAAGTGGAAAAGACAGTTTATGCGGCTAATAATGAACAGGCCACTTATTACTTGAAGCAACAGCAGGGCAAGGATATAAAGAACATCTCAGACGGAACAATCGCAAGATACGGCTCTGTCGGTCGCAATAAGATGATATCAAACAAAGCACGTGAGAAGTCATTAAAGAATGGTTTCTCACCTCAAGAACATAGTACTGCGGTTGCAAATATAGTTGTTCTTTATGAATATAGCCATATGATTGTTGAGAGACCTGATAGGAAAGGTAATGCTGATGTAACAATCAGATATTACGAAACATCTATTGAGTTTTGTCCTTCAGGCAAATGCGGCTGGGCACAGATAATGATGAAGATGAGCAATATTGAAGGCAATACACTATATACAATAGAATTGATAGGTATAAAAAATAAGCCTGACCTCATTGATGAACCACTCTCCAAAGAGGCGATTCGAGCGTCAGACCCTATAATTAAATTACCATCAGAACCTTAAGTTGTCAATTTAGTTGCTTAGCATTCGATATTTGAAACAATATTTTTCATTAGCGTTATTAAAAAAAGAACGCTTCCTCTTCTATTATTGAGTTATGCCCCTTCATATAAAGGAGGTGCACTTTTTTTCTGCCGCTTTTACCCTTATACTTATAAAAAATATTCATTACATGGTTTAAGGAGATGCAATGGAAGAAATCAGTACGGTAATAGGTGGAGCAGATGGGGCAACTTCAATTTATGTTGCGTCCTGTATGACTTTTCTTCCAATCTGCATCCTGGTTTTAATAGTCCTATTCTTCATATGGAACATATCCCTTATCTTCTATAAGGAGAAGAAAGAGCCTAAGCTTAAAAGCGATGAGAGTAAATGCTTCTCAGAGAAATGCAGGTCGATTCTTTACGTAAAAGGCCATGACAAAGCAGTCCTTTTCATTCATGGTTTTCCAACTACCCCGAGCATGTACAGCTACCCGGCAAAAGTCCTCAGCGAAAGAGGCTATGATGTATATGCCCCACTCATTCCCACTTTCGGTGCGGACTATAAGGAATTCGAGGAGACGAGCTTCAGCCAGTGGTTCTCTTTTATTGACGACTACTATATCGAACTGAAGAATAAATATGAGAGAGTTTATGTAATCGGAGTTTCAATGGGAGGAGCGATGACACTGAAAATTGCAGAAAAATATTCAGCATCTCCTCTTGCTCCTGAAAAAATCGCAGTACTCTCAGCCCCCGTCGCATACAACAGCCTCTTAAGAGATCATTTCGTCACGAGCTGGTCTTTCTATATTGGACGGTTTCTTGCACTTTTCATCAAGGAAATAGGAGCAAAATGCATAGAATGTAAACCTGAAAGCGAGGATGGCAATGAGAATTGGACGGGATACGGAGGAACATTTCCACGTCAGGGACTCTCTCTTATTTATAATCTGAAAATAATTAGAAAGGATCTGGCAAAAGTATCCGTCCCTATTATAAGCATTCATGATAAGGGGGATAAAACCGTTCCTTTCGGAAATCAGAAGATAATTCTATCATCAATAAGCAGTAGCGATATTGAGGCATACAGCCCGGAGATGCCAAACTACAGGCATACGCATCATTCACTTTTAATGTATGATTCCTGTAAGAAGGAATACACAGACCTGATATTTAATTTTTTCGAGAAGGAGGATAAACGATGAGTTCAAAAAGACAGGATTACATCTCATGGGATGAATACTTCATGGGAGTCGCTGTTCTCTCAAGTATGAGGAGCAAGGATCCAAACACACAGGTAGGAGCATGCATAGTAAGCCCGGAGAAAAAGATAATAGGAGTTGGCTATAACGGTTTTCCAATCGGATGCAGCGATGATGAACTTCCATGGGACAGGGATGGAAATTGGATAGAGACGAAATATCCTTACGTCTGCCATGCAGAGCTCAATGCCATCTTAAACTCAAGTCTGCCTTCCCTGAAGGGAGCAACGCTCTATGTGGCCCTCTTTCCGTGCAATGAGTGTGCGAAGGCGATCATACAGGTCGGCATAAAAAAAGTCGTATACCTATCAAACAAGTATAAGGATACGGATGCTACTAAAGCTTCTGTAAAAATGCTGGAAGCTGCAGGCGTTGAACTTCAGGAATTAAAGCCTGTTAAGAGCGAAATAGTCCTTAAATTCTAACTTTTCATTGACAGCTGGATGTTGGGATTGGACAATTATTTTGGAGAAAGAGATGGATATTCTTATAAACGGGATACACTACCACGTAGAGCAGGATATGAGCTTACTGCGCTTCCTTAGAGATGTATTAAGACTCGAAGGGACGAAGGACGGATGCTCGGAAGGAGCATGCGGTGCGTGTACCGTCATCATAGATGGGAAGGCTCAGAGGGCATGCGTTCAAAAGCTTTCCCGTCTGGAGGGAAAATCCATAATCACGATTGAAGGACTTTCAAATAGGGAGAAAGAGGTCTATTCATATTCTTTCGCCAAAGCAGGTGCTGTGCAGTGTGGATATTGCACTCCAGGCATGATAATGTCAGCAAAAGCCCTTATAGACACTAATTCATCACCTTCACTCGATGATGTAAAAAAAGCAATAAGAGGCAACGTCTGCCGCTGTACCGGCTATAAGAAGATAGAACAAGCCATCCTAATGGC
This sequence comes from uncultured Spirochaetaceae bacterium, assembly GCA_944390015.1. GTDB lineage: Bacteria > Spirochaetota > Spirochaetia > Sphaerochaetales > Sphaerochaetaceae > Ornithospirochaeta. Next base: position 23,571 of record CALXOL010000004.1, on the reverse strand, counting down.
CGCAAAAATCTTCAGAGAGAATATCCAGATAAAAGAAGAGAGCGAGAGCGCACGCCTTGGAGAGCGCTATACAAGACTTGATGCCGTAGAGAAGGCTCTCGGCAAGGGGATATTCGTCAACGACATCGATGCAGAGAACATGCTTTATCTCGCTGTTCTTAGAACCCCCTACCCTAAATGCCGTATTAATATGATAGATACGACTAAGCTGGAAAAGGATGAAAGATGTGCCTGCATAATCAGGAAGAGCGATGTTCCATTTAACCGCCACGGGCATATTACACCCGACTGGCCAGTACTTTATGGAGAGGGCGATGTAACATCATATATAGGAGATGCGCTTTTAATAATCGCAAGTCCTGATAAGAATGCACTGGATGAGTTGAAAGCTCTTGTAAATGTTGATGCTACCCCTCTTGAAGGAGTCTACAGCGCGGAAGATGCCATAAAGGATGAGAAAATCGTCCATTACTGGGAGAATACGAATCTATATAAGGAAGAGAACATCATCCGTGGCGATGCAGATAAGGCGATAGAGATGGCAGCCCATGTTTTGAGACGGACATATATAACACCGCATACTGAGCACGCATTCATGGAACCAGAGGCTGCGATAGCCATTCCCGAATCCGACTACCTGCATCTCTTCACATCAAGCCAGAGCATCTACGATGACAGAAGGGAGTGTGCGCGCATGCTAGACCTCCCAAAAGAGAAAGTAAGGGTGACTGCCTGCCTCGTTGGGGGAGGATTCGGTGGTAAGGAGGACATGTCAGTACAGCACCATGCCGCACTTGCCGCTTATATAACGAAGCGCCCCGTAAAACTCGTATTCTCACGTCAGGAAAGCCTTATGGTACACCCCAAAAGGCATCCAATGAAAATGGATCTAACACTTGCATGCGATGAAAAAGGTAAGATTCTGGCACTAAAAGAGGACATCCTTGCGGACACTGGCGCTTATGCATCCCTTGGAGGCCCCGTACTTCAGAGGGCATGTACGCATGCCGGAGGCCCTTACGATTTCCAGAATATGAGCGTAAGAGGAAGAGCCGTATATACGAATAATGTTCCAAGCGGAGCATTCCGTGGATTCGGAGTCACCCAGACATGTTTTGCAATCGAAAGCGCACTCGATGAGATGGCGCGGATCATAGGCATAGATCCATTCCAAATAAGAGAGATGAATGTTATAAAACCAGGCAAAGAGCTTCCAAACGGACAGATTGCAGGAGAGGATACTGCTGCATATGAGTGCCTGATGGCTCTAAAGGACGACTATTATAATGCAAAGCATAAAGGTATCGCATTGGGCTTTAAGAATGCCGGTCTCGGTATGGGGGTGCCAGACGCAGGGCGTTGTGTGATAAGCGTTGAAAAAGGAATCATACATATCAGGACAAGCGCCGCATGCATGGGACAGGGACTTAAGACCATGGCCCTACAGGTCGCAGTTGAAGAGACAGGTCTTGATCCCAAACTGTTCATGGTAGAAGAACCGGATACGAATCGGACTCCTGACAGTGGTACTTCCACGGCATCAAGACAGACCGCATTCACAGGGGAGGCTGTACGTCTTGCTGCGAATGAACTGAGCAGGAGGCTTGAGAAATCATCACTTGCGGAGCTTGAAGGAACTGAGATTTTCAAAGAGTTCATGCCAGAAACAGATCCATTGGGATCAAAGAAAAAGAATCCTGTGAGTCACCTCGCCTACTCTTACTCTGCACAGATGGCCATAATCGGAGATGACGGTAAGATAGAGAGGATAATAACAAGTTCGGATGCAGGAACCGTCATCAACAAGACCATGATAGAAGGACAGATCGAAGGCGGCGTGGTAACGGGCATGGGTTATGCCGTAAGGGAGAACTTCATAACCGAGAACGGTTATGTAAAGAGCAAGTACGGGACTCTCGGACTGCTCAGGAGCACTGAGGTGCCAGAGATTGAAGTACGCCTCGTGCACGCAGAAGGGAAAAGCGCATCCACGTTCGGAGCCAAGGGAATCGGGGAGCTGTGCGCTATTCCGACAGCCCCCGCGATAAGAAACGCATACCTCGATTACGACGGCAAGAAAAGGTACTCACTCCCTCTTGATGATACTCCATACCACAAGAGCCAAGGTTAAGCGTAAGAGAGTATTTCAGCTATCTCATCGTCTGAGAAGTTCAAATCGGTCTCTAGCGTCTTAATATTCTCGACAAGCTGCTCTGCGTTCCTAGCCCCTACTAGGACGGTAGCGACACTCCTCTGGGAAAGGGCAAATGCAAGAGCCATCTGGGCAAGGCTCTGCCCTCGCATGGATGCTATCTTTTTAAGCTCCTCAAGCCGTGCGATGAGGCCCGCGGTGATCACACTCTCCCTGAGGTAGTTATTCTCATGTGCCCTTGAATTAACCGGAACGTCTCCAGAAAGGTATTTATCGGTCAAAAGCCCCTGGGCAAGAGGAGAGAATATAGCAGATCCCATCCCTATAGAATCAAGAACCATGAAAAGATTGTCATCATCGAAAGCCCTGTCCAGGATGGAATACCTAACCTGATCGAGTACCGGCCTTACCCCGTACATCGAAAAGAGCTCATATGCTCTCCGAGCATCCTTTGCGTTATATTTAGAGAGCGCCACATACCTTGTTTTACCACTCCTGATTGCCTCTACAAGCGCCTCAACAGTCTCTTCAAGCGGAGTATCAGGATCGGGGCAATGATGGTAGAAAATATCCACATAATCAAGTCCCATGCGCTTCAGACTCTGGTCAAGAGATGAGAGGAGATGTTTTTTTCCACCTCCCCTTCCAAGAGGTCCCGGCCACATCTGATAGCCTGCCTTCGTACTGATTATGATCTCATCACGGTAAGCGGAAAGCCCGTCTTTAAGTATGGAGCCGAAATTCCTCTCAGCCTCCCCTCCAGGAGGGCCATAGTTATTTGCAAGATCAAAGCTCATTATACCGTTATCAAAAGCGGTATAAACCATCCGCTTCATCTCAGCATAATCCCCAGATGATCCGAAATTATGCCATAGTCCCAATGTGAACGCAGAAAGGACAAGTCCGCTGTTTCCCACCCTTCTGTACTTCATAAAATCATATCTTGTATCTAAAGCTTCATACATGGCTTCATGATAGCAGAAAAAACAGAGTATTAAGAGAGTTTTTCCCATCAACGAGAAGAACTGATCTCCTCTTTTGCACGCTCCATCGCATTCATTACAGATGGAATGAGAAACCTTCTATATCTTAAAGGAGCCTCACTCAAGAACTTTGTGACATCTTCTTCATTCAATGGAGAGAGCTTTGCAAGCTTTAGGACATCGCTCTTTTTTAAAACATTAACAGCAGGAGTATTAAAGCGCTCTGCAATCTTCTCCCTTGCATTGAATATATGTTTAAGATAGATCCTTTCATTCTTAGAGAGGGAATAGACATTACAGATCTTCATCCATCCTGGCTTCTGAGGTTTTATGTCCGCAACATGCTTCATGGCCTGGTTCACTTGACGTAAAAGCTTCCTCTTCTCAACCTCACTTAACAAGGCATCTTTCAAATCAAAAAGATACTCAACATCCTTAAGGGCATAATTAAGCATCTGATCGTCTATCGGACGTCTCATCCAGTTCTCTGTCTGATTCTTCTTTTTAGAACCCCCACGGTCTATGCCGAGGAATTCCATGATTACCTGATCAAGGCCATGGATGTTTCCAAGCGCTTTTGCGAGAGTACGCAGGTCATATACGTTATTCGCTTTTATATGATGCTTCTTATATAAAATCGAAAGATCAGAGTGGCATTCAAACCAGATTTTCTGACAAGGCGTGGAGAAAAGCGCCTCAAGAGCATTATCTGTAATACCCTTTGAGAGCACATCTATGATATAGAATCTCGCTCTGTCATAAATCTGTATTATCGAGATATGCTCCCCATAACAGTGGAGATTACACTCCTCTTCGAAATCAATTGCAATGGCATCAAGAGATTTGAAGTCCTCCACGATCTCCAAGAGCCTTGTATCGTCAGTCACATATTCATAATCATTCATATCTCTTCGCCATTTCCCTGCATTTTATCCTGTACTCAGATACGAAATCATCCGGGGCTATGGGTTCTGCGGCATCACCGTAAAACAGAATCCTTGAGAGAAGCTCCGTATGATTACTTATCGGAAGACGGAGTTCCAGCGTCTTTCCATCAGATGAGAGGCTTAACTTCTGATCCTTCTGCCAGAGCTGAGCCGCGACAATCGGAATCGCCCAGGAATAGAAGTTTATAACATACTCCCGGCTTGCTAGCTCATCAGAGTATATTCCATAACCATCGAGGAGACTTTGAAGACGTTCTGAATCAGAGAATTCAATATCATCTTCCTCTATCTCAACATCCTCTATTCTGGAAAGGCTGTATGTCAGGAGCTTTCCACTGACATTGGCGATAAGATACCATATTTCTCCGTAATTTATAAGACGTAGGGGCTCGACAACACGAATAGGATGTTTTTTCGAAGTAGGATAATGAAGCTTTATTCTCTTACCATTCTTCATCGCATTCATTATCCTATCATAGACAGATGGGGAAAAATGCTCTTTTGCATAGCTTTTATATGTTATGTATGCCGCATCAGATGCAACCATCGTGCTCTCAGAGAGGTTTTGCTTACCTTCCTGCTTACTCTTTGCAAAGCTTAAGGAAGCCTCAGCCCTCCATTGGATAAGATGCTCGGCTGCCTCTGCGGTAAGAACATATGCCCTAACTGAGCGGTCATATACGATATCAAGATTACCACATGGGAGTGGACATCGGTCTCTCAGGTATTCCTTATCACGCCATATCTGTTTCTGAGAAACCTCAAAATGCCTTGCAACCTCATCTCTGCGGAATCTCCCCTTTTCCATAAGCTGGTCTATGATATAAAAGATCCTCTCTGTCTGACTCATAGGAAAATTATAAAACAAAAGGTACTGCTAAGAGTACCCGTGTATAAGCATCAAAATAAGCAAGAAGAAGCTCTGCGCTTTTATTCTGGGATCCTTGGCCTTTTTTCTTCTGGAATGTCCTAAAACGAAACCTGAACATTTCCTATTTCCCCGCCTGAGGTTGTCTCCTTTGAGCGCATCGCTTTCATCTTTGACACACTAAAGATAACAGTGCAATGAGAAAAAACAATAAAGAGAGTGTTAATTTTTGATGAAAAAAATCCCCAAGGCCTAAGCCCTGGGGTGATTAAGTTATTTCTTAAGAGCGGCTTCGAGTGTATCGAGCATCTCTGAAAGCTCCTTTGGAAGGTGCTTTCCGAACTTCGGATAGTGGTTGGTTCTGATGTCCTCAACCTCTTTGAGCCATCCAGCCTTATCGACGGTGAGAAGAGTCTTCATATCTTCTTCAGTAACACCCTCTGGGCGGTCGATTGCATCGACTGTTGGCATGATTCCGATCTCTGTATCGACTGTCTTTGCAGTACCATCACAGCACTCGAAAATCCACTTGAGAACGCGGCTGTTGTCACCGTATCCCGGCCAGATGAAGTGACCCTCTGCATCCTTTCTGAACCAGTTGACGTAGAAGATCTTAGGAAGAACATCCTGGCTTGGAGCTGCCTTACCTACGTCAATCCAGTGCTGGAAGTAATCTCCCATGTTGTATCCGCAGAATGGAAGCATTGCGAACGGATCTCTTCTTACTGTACCGACCTTAGCATCAAGAGTTGCTGCTGTAACCTCACTTCCAACGATTGATCCGAGGAATACGCCATGGTTCCAGTTCCTTGCCATGTGTACTAGAGGAATTGTTGAAGGTCTTCTTCCACCGAAGAGGATTGCAGAAATTGGAACACCTGCAGGATCTTCCCATTCTGGTGCGATGCATGGGCACTGTGCGGCTGGTGCTGTGAATCTTGAGTTTGGATGTGCAGCTGGAGCCTGCTCCTTGTTGCCCTTATCCTGAACCCACTCATTTCCGTGCCAGTCGATAAGCTTGCCAGGAGCATCGTATCCGATTCCTTCCCACCATACATCCTTATCTTCTGTAAGAGCTACGTTCGTGAAGATTGTATTCTTGCTTGCTGCCATAAGAGCGTTGTAGTTGCTCTTTGCACTTGTTCCAGGAGCAACGCCGAAGAAACCAGCCTCTGGGTTGATAGCATAGAGTCTGCCATCCTTTCCTGGCTTCATCCATGCGATATCGTCTCCGATTGTCTCAACCTTCCATCCTGGGATGGTAGGAATAAGCATTGCGAGGTTTGTCTTTCCGCAAGCTGATGGGAAAGCACCTGTAACATACTTGCTCTTACCCTCTGGGTTTGTAATCTTCAAGATGAGCATGTGCTCTGCGAGCCATCCCTCATCGCGAGCGAGAACACTTGCGATTCTAAGTGCGAGACACTTCTTTCCAAGAAGTGCGTTTCCACCGTAACCAGAACCGTATGACCAGATCTCCCTTGTCTCTGGGAACTGGCTGATGTACTTGTGCTCCATTGGTGCACATGGCCACTGACCATTATCGCTCTCACCCTTTGCAAGTGGCTTACCTACTGAGTGGAGACATGGAACATAATATCCATCTGTTCCAAGGAGGTCGAGAACCTTTACTCCAACTCTTGTCATGATCATCATGTTGCATACAACGTATGCGCTATCTGTGATCTCAACACCGATCTTGGAAATCGGAGATCCGAGAGGACCCATTGAGAACGGAATAACATACATGGTTCTTCCATGCATACATCCCTTATAAAGTCCTTTCATTGTAGCCTTGAGTTCTTTTGGATCAATCCAGTTATTTGTAGGGCCTGCATCCTCTTCTTTCTCAGAAGCGATGAATGTTCTCTTCTCTACACGAGCAACGTCAGAAGGATCGGAGTGGAAAAGTACACATCCCGGCTTCTTCTCTTCATTGAGACGGATAGCAAGACCAGAATCAACACATCCCTTGATGAGTTCATCATACTGAGCCTTGGATCCATCCGCAATTACAACATCATCTGGTTCACAGAGAGCTTTAATCTCTTCAATCCAGCTGACAAGTTTTGCATGCTTAAGATCATTAATTGTCATCAGAATTCTCCTTATAATAATCTGGAGTCATCCAGAATATTTTCTTTCCATAGAGTATAAGAATAACTCTTTTTTTGCAATATAGATAATCTCTTATCTATTAGTGCAGGTTCCCATGTGTCCTCGTATAGCATGTAACGTACAAGTCCGGCGGTACATCCTTAGGCACGTCTAAAAGGACATCCGCAATACCCTTCAGGCGTTCTCGGATGCTCTTCTTCTCTTTCGTCTTGTCGCTTTCCATCTCATTTACAAGAACTCTCACGACATCCTGTGCTCCCAGAAGCTCATCGGTTACCACCTTGAATCTTTTTGCAAGATCCTTGATTATCTTCACTCCAAGATTCGGATGACTCTCTATGAATTCCTGGAAATGAGACTCTTCAAGTTCAACAAGGACTGAATCCTCAAGTGCGACTGCGGTAGCATTCCTCGGCTCCCCCTCCAAAAGCCCCATCTCACCAAGGCTCGAGCCCTTCTCAGAGAGCACAATGAGTGCATACTGATCCTTTGTACCATAGTTGAGAAAAAGCTCCACCATTCCGCTTAGAAGGACGAACATCGTATTGCACTCATCCCCCTGGCGGTAAAGCACATGCCCCTTCTCCAGATTTATAACCTTATTTCCCGCATCATAGTTCTGCATGTAAGAGCCTCCTTCTTTTCTTATTATATTCACTTTAGCCTGAATTTGATACACTTTAGCCATGTTAGAACTATCTCTGCCTTCAGGCAGCCTTGAAAACGCCATCAATGCATTCTCAGCAGGAGCGGACTCCGTATATTTCGGGCTTAAGGAATTCTCCGCCAGAAAAGGAGCGGCGAATTTTACAATCAGTGATTTCAGGAAAATCAGGAAAGCAGCGAAAGAGAACAATAAGAAAATCTATATTACGATCAACACTCTTATAAAAGACAGTGAGCTAAAAAGCGTATTTACGACTCTGAAGGAGATAGAAAAATACGGGGTTGACGGAATAATAGTACAGGATCTCGGCGTTATAAGGATGATGAGGCGATACTTCCCCTCTCTTAAGATACATGCATCCACACAGCTTGCAGTACATACCGATTACGGGGTGAAGATGCTGAAGCTTTTAGGAGCGGAGCGAGTCGTGCTTTCCAGAGAACTATCTCTAAGTGAAATAGAGAAGATAAGAAAGGACAATCCTGAGATAGAACTAAAAGTCTTCATCCATGGTGCGATGTGCTATGGCTTCTCAGGGCTATGCATGGCATCGCTTGAAAAAACAGGCAGGAGCGCAAACAGAGGAGAATGCGCCCAGATCTGCCGCACATGGTTCACATACGATGGAAAAAAGATCTTCCCATTCAGCATGAAGGACATGGATGCGGGAGAAGAGATTCTTCTACTTGATAAAATGGGCATAGACAGCGTAAAGGTCGAAGGAAGGATGAAGGGAAATGAATTCGTCTATTACACTGCAAGATACTACAGGAACATCCTTGATGGGACAAAAGAGAAGGACCTACACCCCTACACCTTTTTAAGAGAACACTCATCTGGATTCTTCAATTACTCAGGACCTGGGCACAATAGGCTTATCACAGAGAACTATACGCAACATGAAGGAAAAGATATTGGTACTGTTATCAGCCAGAGTGGTAGAAAATTGAAGCTTAGCCTGAATGAAGAGATAAAAGACCGGGACGGACTGATGATCCTGCTGGGGAAAAACGAATCTTATAAATTTGCAGCAAAGGTCATAAGAGAAAATGAAATCCAGCTTGATGGGGATATTCAGATCCCATACGGCTCACATGTCTACAAGATAAGTGACTCATCAATCGCACTCAAAAAAATCAATACGGAGGCGCTCAAGGAAGAAAAAGAGAACATTGAGGCTTCCATAAAGATAATGGATGGCAGATTAAGAGTTGAAACTCCTATACTGGCAAAGGAATATGAAGCGAAAACGGAAAAAGCGCTGAAAGAGGCCAATACGGAGAGCATAAGAAGAATCTTCTCGCAAAGCACAGGGGATAAAGCGCTTAGCATAATTAGTATTGATAATCCTGAGAACCTTTATGTAAGAGAGAAAGAAGCAAAGGAGAAAAGAAGGGATTTTCTATCCCTGCTGGAAAAAGCAGAGAGAAAAGAGAAGGAATATACTGCCGAGAATTACGAAGAAGAAGGAATCCTGCTACCCGAGAGAAAGCTGCTTGAGGGGAAATACACGCCATGGAATGAAGACGGAGTTACGATTGATGGTACAACATATATAACCCTCTCCCCTGTTACATACAACGAAGAGGAGAAATATGAGCACCTTCTCAAAAGGGCTGAAGAAATAGAGGGAGATCTCATGATAGGCCTGAATAACATAGCGGATGTATTCTTCGCAAAGAACCATCCACAGTACTCATATTTCATGGATGTATATCTCTATGCCTCCAACAGGGAAAGTACGGCACTTATAAAAGACATTCTCAAGGAAAGTTTGAAAGGTGCATATCTTGCCGCAGATTTCAGCTCATATGAGAGCCCATGGCCTATAAAGCCTACACCGTTAAACGGCTATAAGCTTCCACTCTTCATCTCTAGAAGCTGTTTCCGCCATGACAGTCTCAAAATGGACTGCAAGGGATGTGAGAGGCACCATGAATTTCATATCGAACAGAATGGGAAGAAGTATACAGTCAGAGTGGATAACTGCCAAAGCATTGTAAAAGAAGAGCCCTCAGAAGACTGAGGGCCGAAGGAAACTGATTAATTTTCAAACCAATCCATATTTCTGAACGAAGGCTTCTGCATTCTGTATAGAACCGCCTGCAGCACCTTTTACGATATTATTTACAAGAAGGCAGAAACCTATCTTGCCGTTTTTCTTCTTTAACCTTCCTGTATAGACGACCATTCCTTTTGGCTCACCCCAGAAAGCATATTTCGGCTGAGGGAATGTAGGCTCCGCAGAGTACTGGATAGGCTGAGCCGGTGTTGAAGGGAGTTCTGGAACGGTATTGAAGTTCTTCCAATCCGCTATGATCTCCTCCTCACTTGCATCCTTTTCCGTCTCAAGCCAGACTGTCTCAAGATGTCCGAACATCACGGGAACACGCACCGTATATGCATAAACCTCAGGATCTATTGAGAGGATCTTCTTAATCTCCTTCTCAATCTTCTCCTCCTCACCCTTTATAAAAGGAATACAGTTATCTGTGATATCGAAAGAGGAAAGACCTGGATAACCTGCGCCAGAAACACTCTGGTAACTGTTAATCATTATAGTCTTAATGCCATATTTCCTAAGTGGAGCGAGAGCCATTGCAAGGCCAGTGGTTACACAGTTTGCATTTGTCACGCAGAAACCCGTCTGAGGATATCCCTGCTTCCTTATCAGCTCAAGCTGATCTACGTTCGTATCAGGAATAAGAATTGGAACATTGGCATCATATCTCATCGCTGCAGCATTTGAGAACACATAGAATCCATTAGCCCTGAGCTGAGGCTCTGCTTCTGAGGCAACCGCAGCAGGAAGAGCTGAGAAGACGATTCTTACCCCGGCTTCCTTCATCTGAGCATAATTGAACTCCCTTACATCCATGTCCTTAATACTCTCAGGCATCTCAAACGGCATTACCCAATGAACGGTAGCAGCATACTTCTGCCCCACCCTTGCCGCAGACGCTGTTACATAGCTGAGTTCAAACCATGGATGATCTGATAGCATCCACATGAAAACCTGTCCGACTGCTCCGGTTGCACCGATTACGGCTACTTTAATCTTCTTATTCTCCATAGCGTTCATCCTCATAATATTAATAAGGTAAGGCAAGATTAATTCTTTTATGCCACTAGGGTCAACCTCTTTTCTATATATTTGTTATAAAATTTACATTCTGTTCCAATAATAACAAGCTTAAATATAATTTCAATGAGATAGCATTAAAATCTATTTCTTAAGAATTTCCTTTTTAAATGAAAACCGCCAATTTGACTAATGGCTGTTGTATAATATTACGCTAAAAGTATTTGAGGAAATAGCGTAATGCTTAAAAAAGATTAAAACAATGAACGTGGATAAAGGCTCAATAATGTCCTAATGAACAAAAATCTTTAGAAATCGGCAAAATCGCCATAAGAACATTCCGCTATATTTCTTTCCCCTTTTTATAGTATTGCTTTTTTTCTTTCATTGCTGTAAATTATCCATCGTTAAAACAAACGGGGCTGTAGCTCACCTGGCTAGAGCGATTGAATGGCATTCAATAGGTAGTCGGTTCGATCCCGATCAGCTCCATAAGAAGCAGCTCTCTGGAAACAGGGAGCTGTTTTAGTTTAAACACATCAAGAAATTCTCTTTGCCATTGATTATAAGAATCCAATACAAACACCAATATTAACTCAAAAAAGATAAAACCATACCTAATCAGTCGCTTTTCAGCCGCAATCCTGACGCTTTCAGACGCTTTTTCATCAACAATAATTCTCTGTTATATAAGATATTATCCTAGAAAGTATCCTTTGCAGGCTTCTCAGGCCCCGACGCTTTTCCGACGGAAGTCAGACGCTTTTCAGCCTTTTCCTTGACCTCTGCAGATGATATCCATGAACACCTGTTTCTCTTTGTTGGTATCAGATATGGTATTCAAAGAAGCAGGGCAGAAAACATAGCTAGTGGAAACACTTGCGCCAAGCTTCTGTATCATTCCCTTTTCCAGCAAGACTGAAAGCCCTGCGTATAACGAATCTCTCTTATACTCAGTAAGCCGCTCGAGTAGTTCCTTTGATTTAACCTCTCGACCCGCCTTTGCAATATAGCGGAGAATAGCCTTCTCCCTTTCTCCCAAATCAGGATATTCAGCGATATCTACTCTCCAGATGGTTAGTTCTGTAGTCATCAGACTAGTATCTATCTGGGGAGCACGAACCTTGTTGTCACTCGTCACCTTGAAAATCCTACTTCCTCCCATTCCCTGACGCTCGGAGAGGTGCAGCATTCTGAAGCCTTTCATGATAATCTCATTCCTAAGCTCTGACTTGCCACCAACAAAGAAGTCTTCTGGCTTTATGAGCATGCATCCTGGATTCTGGAATACATATCTATCATCATAGGCCAAAATTTTCACAATACCACGAGGAATTGTGTAGTCTGCATGTTATAATGTATTCACAAGAGTTGGTTCTTATCGGAAAGTCATGAAAATAAAAGAACAATATTGAAAAAATAAGTCTGACCTCATTGGTGAACCACTCTAAAAGGCGATTCGAGCGTCAGACTATACAGCATAATTACCATTAGATCTTTGAAAAGTCAATCTCACGTCTTGCAGTCAGCTTGGAAGATAGCAAATACATCTCAAACAGATAATCAAGGTTGTTTATTGCCCTTGCTCTCTTTTGGCTGAACAGATTGGATTTCAAGCATCATCCTGTCAAAATCACTCTGATAGAGCCTGTCCTGGATAACCCTATACTTCTCAAACTCACTCAGGGCATGAGCCTTCGCAAGCTCTGCAAATATCTTTCCATTATCCTTGAGCACATCTTTATCCCAGAGAGTGAATTACTTTCCTCGATACTTGTCTGTTCCCTTCGGTTTGAACTATTCGGAATTTCCGAATAGTTGCCTCTTCCTGGAGCTCGACATCACTATATATCTTCTTGATGTGTTCATTGATTGTATTAATCTCGACACCGTACAGTGTTGCCATCATCTTCTGCGTTAGCCATATGTTCTCATCTTCATAGCGAAGCTCGATACTTTCATCCGAACCACCTGTAGCTGCAACGTAAGTCAGATACTCAGCGGCGGAGGAGTACACAAGCGATGTATCCTTGCTTTTTCTGCTCATTCGGCATCCTCCTTAATCTCTCATCAGAAACAATCTTAACAATGCCATCAAGAATATAATAAAGTACGTACAGCACCTCTAAACTAACCATCATATATTCTCGTATTAACGATGGAATTCGTGCTTCTCCATGCATTGAACAAAACCGATGCTTAAGTTTCTTTTAGAGCAACATGAGATAATAGTTTCTTCTTTTAGTATACAACAGAAATAAAACATCCAAATTTCTTTATAAGAGATTATTCGTAAAACATACTCAAAATATGGTTAAATTTTCAGTAGATTATAATCTGATGAAGCATTTTAAGATTCCTATCTTGTCCGAGAAGCTCATCACGAACGATGAATTCATCATTTTTCTGCTTTATACGGAACTCTCCCGAATGAAACTTCCTGTGACAGGTAGGACAGAGACAGAGCATGTTGGACTTCAGATCCGGCCCTTTCTCTGAGAGAGGAAGAATATGATGTACATCCGCAGAAAGATAGCGCCAACTGTCCACCCTACCCATAGCGGTACTCCACCCCGTCTTTAGAATAACATCACCACATATCTGGCAATGAAAGTCATAAAGACTTTTTATGGTCTCTTTAACAGTAGTACTACTATAGTATTCATATCGTGATGAAGAGCGACCAATACTGACTCGTCCACGACATCCCTCCTTTACATCTGGCAGGGCTAGAAGTCGTTCATTAACATCCATTGCTTTTCCCATCCAACTATTTCTAATCCAAGTCTGATCTTTCAGACTCTCTTCCGGCTGATGAATCCTAGCTTCGGCAATAATGGCATTGTCTACTTCTGAAAAACTCTTCTGATCGAGATAATCAAGAAAGTAATAAAAAATGATACAATAGTCTGGGTTACGACATAACTGATGAAAGTATGCAACAATATCTGAGAGCTGCCAGCCTTTGAAAAAGCCCTGATGCTCCCCTGTCAATCCTAAATACCTATAGATTCCATGAGATTGATAACCTTTGGATCTTGCATCCATTCCAAGAATCTCTTTGTCCATCTCCCTTGTCGTCATGCCTGTAACAAGCCAATTATAAATAACCGCAGCACGTTGCTTTTCGCTATAGCAATTGAATTCACGGCTTCTGTTACTGAAATCAAGAGGTGGAAATATCTTCATAATCAGATGATAGCAGCTACTTAACTGGTTTTGAAGGGAAAATATCAGTGAGTGAACATTCAATATCTGGCGACAACTCCTTTACTGATTGGGACGTATCCCTAATCGTGCTGAGGCTAACAGTCTTTTTGAGCCCTTGGTAACCACTAATGCTGCCATGAAATAAAGAATTTATAATACTTCTCATTTAAGATATTTTTTACGGAGATTTGGAACTATAGGTAGAAATCTCCGTAAACTAGTACTACTATATATGCATGCTAAGAAGAAAAATTGAAGCTCAGATAATCCAATCAATGAAAGATTTCCCATCTGTAACCATATATGGGCCACGCTAATGCGGAAAGACTACAATAGTAAAAAAACTTTTTCCAGACTTCAGCTATGCAAATTTAGAGGATACGAATATCAGGCAATTGGCACTAAATGATCCGATTAGTTTCTTTGCTCGATTTCCAGAACCTGTCATCATTGATGAAATTCAAAGAGTTCCGAGTCTCCTATCGACAGTTCAGGTACGAATCGATAAAAACAAAGTGAAGGGACAGTATGTTTTCACAGGCAGTGCGCAAATACAACTCAAAGAGGCGGTATCACAATCCCTGGCAGGAAGGACTTCAGTTCTTAACATGCTCCCTCTTTCGCTTAAAGAACTTCAAGAAGAAGGGATAACACTTGATAGGGATGTACAGCTTCTTGCAGGTAATATGCCTTACATGTTTGCAAATGAAGGAATAGCACCATCTGAATATTATAAAAGTTACATTGCAACATATCTTGAAAGGGATATAGCATCACAGAATCAAGTACGCGATCTGACCTCATTTGAGAAAATGCTTCACCTGCTTGCATCCAGAGTCGGGCAACTGATTAATGAATCTGCATTGGCCATAGACATTGGAGTAAGTACGAAAACACTCAAAAGGTGGCTTTCAATACTTGAATCCACACATATAATCTACAGGCTCAAACCTTGGTACTCATCAAGAACAGGGCAAGAAGTAAAAACACCAAAACTGTATTTCTGCGACACGGGGATAGTATCATACCTACTTGGAATAAAGACACCTCAACAAATGAACCGTGCTCCTCTCATGGGTCAGATCTTCGAAAACATGATTGTGATAGAAGCATTAAAAGCAGAGTACGATAACAACATTATTGACAGCTTATTCTTTTTCCGTAACAGCAATGGTGTTGAGGTTGATCTTCTGCACAAGCGGCCAGAAGGAATGAATATCTTTGAAATAAAATCATCAATGAGCCTAAGCAAAGATTTTTTAAAAGGCATCAACTTCTACAAAAACAAATATGGGGCAACATCAAGCTGTGTCATCTACGCAGGAGAAGATGTTCCCGAATATCTGGAAGCTGAATTTATAAACTTCCATAATTCATACGATATGTTCACGCCGAAAGAGGCTAAGTTCAGACTAAGATTCTAAAGAGTGTAAATATAGCTGGATTTCCCTGAGATTACATATTATCCTGGGACATAGGGAATATGAGAAACTGGACAGAAGATGAAGACATACTTGCATTATGCCTGTACTATGAGCTACCCACTGCAAAGCACGATAAGAACACACCTGAAGTGAAAGCATTAGCCTCTCTGCTGGATAGATCCGTCGGATCCGTAGTTTTCAAACTCGGAAACTTAAAAGCTCTGGATAAAACTCAGGCGGGAACTGGTTTCATCCATGGTGCTAAAATGGACAAGATTGTATGGGACAAATACCTGAACAAACCATTTGAGCTATTCGAGAAGAAGAAAGAAATCCTAGCAGGGATATACGCATCTGAAAATGTTGCGGATATCACACCAGAACATATATTACCGGAATCAGAGACAGATAAGCTTTTGAATGAGATTGATTTTACATCTGAAGATAAACTAAAACTGCAGACATGGAGAGATAGACAATGGCTATTCAGGGCATCACTCATGAAAGGCTACAACGAGCAATGCTGCCTATCGGGAGTAAGGAATCCAGACTTTCTTGTTGCCTCCCATATCGTTCCATGGGCAATTGATAAAAACAATAGGATTAACCCAAGAAACGGGATCCTCCTGAATGTCTTCTTGGACAAGGCATTCGATAAAGGATACATAACTATCAAAAGCACCGATTATTCAGTCCTGCTTTCATCCCATATCTCCGACGAAAAGATAACAAACCAACTAAAACTTTACGCAGGGTGCCAAATTCAGCTACCTTTAAATCAGGAGCGATGGCCCAAAAAAGAATTTCTTGAATACCACAATGACCTTGTTTTCAAACATTAAGGAAAACATACCAAGGTTATCGCCAGACCTTCTTTCTAGATTCATAGAAAACATGCCATGAATACTAACAACTCAATCGATTGAGAAAATCAACTCAATGGAGTGAGTAATTCAAAAAACTTTTTTCGGTTCATCTAAATACCAAAAGATAACCTCTATACCAAGTAAAGACAAACCTGTCGGAATTTCCGACAAGTTCGCTTTCCTTAATCAATATCTTAAATAGCAGGAAGCAAGCATCCTCTCAAAAAGCTCATGAGCTTTATCGATTGGGATGTCTACAAGAGGATCGAGAATGAATGCCTCAAAAAGCTTATCCATATCGTTTTCCAATATTGCTTCAAGTGCGATGCTCTGCTCCGCCTCTATCCTCTGAACCATGGCCTGTATTGAGAGGCTTGGAGCAGTGGAGACTATCGGGACAATTGAATTTGCAGAGATATACCCATTACTCTCCACGATATGCCCTTTTTTAAGATATCCAACCTGCCCTATATTCGGTATGTTGATGTTAGTCTTGAGTGTTCTCTCCCCTGCAAGAGAGAGGATTATATCAACACCTTCTTCATCTGAGGGCTTTGCAATAAGCTCATCGGGTGTATAGACCTTGTTCTTCTTCCTTATATCCTCTGCCGCTCTATATGAGTATGGAGTACGTACAAAACCGTAACGCCATACATCTTCATCGCTGGTAAGAAAGAAAGGAACAAATTCTGCCAAATGCCTGTCCCCTGCCGCTCCGAGGGTATCGAAATCACGAAGGAAGCGAAGAGCTACAAGGTGGTCAGAATCGAACCATTTACCCTCTTTTACCCTTCCTTTTGCACTCTCAGTCCTATCAGCAAAAACATCATTATTCTTCACATATTCTTTTAAAAGAGGCATCACATCCTCGCCCTTATAACGGGCTTTTGTGACAAACGTAAAATGGTTGAGTCCTGATACATCGATATCAATCTCTCTCCTATCAGGAGTCTCTATCCCCCGTTTCTCTGCGATAAATGCTGCAATATATGACTCTGTGTGGAACACCTCGTGGCAGCATCCAAGAGCCTTAATTCCTGGATATCCCTTATAAAGTGCTGAAGTACAGAGAGTCATCGGGTTCGTGTAGTTTATCACCCATGCATCGGGGCAGTTTTTCTCTATGGCTCTTGCAAAATCTATAAATAGAGGAATGGCACGGCGGGCCCTCATCAGACCACCAGGTCCTGTGGTATCCCCAACAGATTGCAGGATTCCATACTCTTCAGGAAGCTCCAGATCAAACTTCCTGATTTCAGTAAGACCGGGTTCTATTGCTATTATGACAAAATCAGCACCTCTTAATCCTTCATCCAGAGTCGATGCAACAGATACTGAAAGGACATCCGCTTTCCCGTTTATCCTGAATATCTCATTTGCTACTTCCTCATTATTCTCTGCAGCATTCTTATCGATATCATAAAGCACGACATGAGCGCCCAGCTTATCCTGAAGAGTCAGATCTTTTAGAAACTGTATGGCCCAGAGCCTTGAGCCACCACCGATAATACAGACACGGATTTTCTCCATAGTAAAACCTCCAAAAACAAATCTTAAAGCGAAATAAAATCTCCTTTTTTTATCTTGATAGGATGATCATCAATCATAAGCCATACATCGAGTGCGGATGGATTATAGGCCTTAGAACAATCTGCAGTGAAGATAAGACGCTTTGCGGCTTCCATATAATCGATAATCTCTATATTCGTCGCATACCATATATCATCACGAGAGCCTACCATCTTTGCAAACTCCTCAATCAAAGACCAGTTATCATCTTGAGAAAATTCAAAGCTGTGCCCCCAGACATACATGAGTTTAAGATACCATGGCTTCTTAAAATCGATGAAAGCCTTCGCATTCTCAATCAGCCTGTGATTATGATGACATGTGGCCTTCCACTGATAATAGTTCTCTGGAAGTTCAAAGCTATCAGAATTCCCGACAATGCGTGCATAACTTATTCCTAAAGAAGGAAGAAGTCTGATTATCTCATCAGAATAAGAGCCGTTTGGATAGGCAAAACCCCTCACAAGATAGCCAATCGTATCCTCAATATAGCGCCTATCCTCCAATATTTCTTCTACAACACGAGAAGATGGGCATCTTGTAAGAGTTGGATGACTCAGTGTGTGCGATGCCACCTCAAAACCATCGTAAACCTCTTTCCATCTGCTGCTATCTATTCTGTTTGCATCAGTAGAGCAAAGACCTGAATTCAGATTGAATGTCGCTTTCAAACCGTATTTGCGAAGTATTGAGATGAGGCGCAGATCATCTACCGTGCCATCATCATAGCTGAGCGTCAGAGCCTTGTATCTCCCCTCAGGAAAGACCGTATATATCTTTTTCTTTTCCATAGAAAAGATTTTATAACAGTATGAATTTGTAATCCATATGAAACGATTATATTACTCCTATCTTCTATGAAACCCAGCATTCAACAAAGAAAAATCTCCTGATGTACGATAAAAATATGCAAAACCGCATAAAATAACTCATAAAAATATGCATTCACTCATAAAAATTATCTCTTAAAATATGCATTTATATTTACACGAAGAAGATATGATACTATCATAAAAATATGCTAAAGAGAAAAATCGATGACGCATTAAAAGAATGGAAAAAGAAAAAAGATAAGCTTCCTTTAATTGTTCAAGGTGGAAGACAGGTTGGAAAAACAACTTCAATAATAAATTTTGGAAAGAACAACTATTCAAAATTCTATAAAATAAATTTCATAGAAACACCATCTGCAATGGAAGCCTTTCGCGGAGACTTAAGTCCGATTGCAATAATGGCCAGGCTCTCCCTTGTTATTCCCGATTTCATCATAGAAGATGGGGATACCCTGATTTTTCTCGATGAAATCCAAGAATGTCCAGAAGCAAGAACATCATTGAAATTTCTCTCATCCGCTAAGAATGTAGATATCATAGCATCCGGTTCCCTTTTAGGAATAAAGTATAAAAATGTCGTATCCTACCCCGTCGGCTATGTCGATTACCTTACTATGTATCCGATGGACTATGAAGAATTCCTGTGGGCAAACGGAATTCAAGAGCAAGTAATAGAAAACTTGAAAGAATGCTTTGTAAGAAGAGCGAAAGTAGACAACTTCATTCATAGCCGCCTATTAGAACTTTTCAGAACATATCTGGTGGTCGGTGGGATGCCACGTGCAGTTGAAAACTATAAGGAAACAAATAATTTCTCAACAGTACAGGAAATACAAAAAGCGATAATGAAAGATTATGAACTAGATATCATAAAATATGCAGATAGTAATGAAAAACAGAAGATACGCTCATGTTTTCTTTCCATTCCAAGACAGCTTGCAAAAGAAAACAGAAAGTTCCAATATTCCGCAGTGGAAAAAGGATCATCTGCAAGAAAATATGGAGCCAGTGTTCTTTGGCTTTCAGATGCAAATGTAGTAAATTTCTGTCATAACCTATCAACACTGGAATTACCGCTTAAAGCCTATGAGGAAGAGAATAATTTCAAGCTCTATTTAGCCGATACAGGTCTACTTACATCTCAATACGAAGACGGTACGGCCTTGAACATAATAACGGATAACATCGGGCGTCATAAAGGTGCAATATATGAGAATGCAGTCGCACAAATGCTTACAGCAAAAGGTTATCGATTATACTTTTTCAAACCTTCACAAAACATGGAAATCGATTTCATCATACGCTTTGAAGACTCTGCATGCCCTATAGAAGTAAAATCCAGTGATAATACACGTTCTAAATCTCTCAATTCATTACTTTTAAGCGGAAAATACAGAATAAAAAAGGCAATAAAGCTCTCTACCAAAAATATAGGAGAGGAAAACGGCATAATCTCTCTGCCTATTTACCTTGCTTTTCTTCTATAGGCACAGAATTCTTCTTCACTCTCCTCTCTCAGGCAGACAGTGCATCTCTGTCTGAGTATATGCTCTGAACCCTTCAGCATGAAGGGAGAGCCTTCTTAGACCAAAATCCAAAGAGCGTAAGCGAAGATATAGATATACGCTTTCAAGTCCTGAATCCTGGCTTTTATGGCACTTAAGTGCTTCAAACTGTTTCTTGATGCTTCCCCCTGTCTTAACATAGACATTAGGTTTCGCAGTCATATAGAAGGCGATAGCTTTAACATCTGCTTTCTTGCATCCATATTGTCCCATGATGGATGAAAAAGGTGCAAAACAAGCAAGATTCCTTGCAGCATTTCCCACATTCAGATGGTCCCTATGACATTCATTTGATACAAATGGATCTGGGGCGAATATGATATCAGGATTGAAGGATGAAATCGCAGCTGCCATCGCTTTAAAAAGTTCTTCCTCCTTATAAAACGCCCCATCACTTAGATTGAGGAATACGACATCATCTACCCCTAGCTTCCCTGCAGAGGCAATTGCCTCCGCTCTCCTTATCCCGATCAGTTCATCCGTGCCTATAACATCAGAGCCGTAACGCCCATCGGTGCATATTACGAATCTTATCTTCTTTCCTATTGATGAAAGTTTTGCTATCGTAGCCCCCGCTCCGATTTCTATATCATCAGGATGAGGGCCGAAGAAAAGATATCTGTCATAAGAAAGGAGTTTAGGACGCTTAAGGGCAAAACGCATTGCTATCTTAGTAAGACTCATTTCCCCTCCCCTAAGGATGCACAGATATCATCATAGTATTTTTCATCGAGCTTGTATTTTTTGAGATAGAGCCAACTGGAAATGACAAGAAGAATAGCAGGAAGGACGCACATGGTTATCAAAAGCGCATCAGCCTCCCCTCTCGTCGCACTCTTTATGATACTCTCAATCCCTTTAAGCTTCTCAGCCTCCCCTATAAGGCCACGTGTCGCAAGATTCTCATAGTCGGAGATGCTGTTCGTGTATTCAAGAATACCGAAGAGAATATAACTTCCAGTTGCAATAAGAACGGTAAGAGCGGAAGAGAGCTTTGTGAAGAAAGGCCTCATGGATGCTATTATCGCCTCATCCCTTGTTCCATTCTTATATTCATTATACTCAACAGTATTCAAGATTGAGATCATGGCGATAAGATACAAGCCGTATTGTCCGAAATTAGATGCCATATAACCGATTGTCAAGATAATGAACTTAACACTCGTCGAAGGAAGAGCTAATCCAATGATAAGCGATAAGGCATAACCTGCTAGTGCTATTGCGCTGAGGGCCTTCACCAAACTACGTCTGCCCCACTTCTTGCTGAGAATTGGATAGAATATCATGAGGAAAGCTGTAGGAAGCATCCCCAGCGTAGTATAAATTGAGAAGAGGCCACCACTGTAACCGAATTCAAAGTATATGTATGTTGCAGCAATCCCAGAGAGTGCAAGCCCATTTCCAATCTGCTGAAGCAGAAGATAAAGGCATCCCCATCTCAGCTGGTCATTGTTCCTGACGGTTGAAATGATTTTCCTAAAACTTACTGGAGGAACCTTCTCATTCATGTAATGCCTGTCTTCCCTCACACCGATTATGGTAAAAAGAAGGAACAATGGTGCTATAAGGCCAACGATAAGGGCTATACGGCCATAAGCTATCTTTGCAGATCCTCCTATGGCAAAGGCTCCTGTTGTAAGCATTGGAATCAGGATGTTTGCAAGCGTACCACCGATACCGGCAATAAGAGTGGTGCGGGATGTGAACTTATTACGCATCCCAGCATCACTACTAAGAGATGGTATCATACCCCAGTAAGAAATATCATGCATCGTATAAGCAATGCTATAGAGGAAATATACAACTCCGAAAGTAGCCACGAATGCCCAGCCTTCAAATGGGTTGTTGAACATGAAATATACAACAAAGAAAGTAGATACTATTCCTATTGCAAGCCATGGCTTGAACTTTCCCCATCTAGTCCTGGTACGTTCGATTATATTTCCCATCACCGGGTCGTTTAAGGCATCGAAGATACGCGCCCCAATCATGATAAGAGTAATTGATGCAAGCTGACTTGCATTGAGGTTCTGAGTGAACATGATAAAAGAAAGGAGGAAATTCGTTACAAGAGCATAAATCATATCCCGTCCAAAGGTTCCCAAGGGAAAGAGGATGAGATTTTTTCTATCATCAGTTTTATTGTACATTCTTTGATTGTCCACCGAGAGGGACCAAAATACAATCAATTTTTGTCGAATTTAAGGCAAGAAAGCATGAACTTCAGGACTCTAAATAAGATGAAGCACTTCACTCCTTCAAATAATCTCCCAATAGAAAATCAGTAATGCCAACATGGAATATCCCTTTTTCATCGTAATGAGGAAGCAATTCATGCCTTGTCACAACAATCTTTTTGAAAGAGTTTCCTGTGATACTGAACGGATAGAGTTCCTGCTCTATTTTTTCAGCATTTTCCATTCTGAATGCAGAGTGACCTACTCTCCACCCTGCCTCACATTGCTGTGAGCCTGAGGGCGGAGCTTCTTCTCACTCAAGACACCTGATGGTGCCAGTATCAGTGAGCTATCCCCGTTAGCCCAACGGTTAAGGATGTCTTTTCCCTCATCCAGCAGGTTTTTCGTTGCGTTCCTGTCCCTGTCATGGTGCGTGCCACAAGATGGGCATGTCCACTCTCTGTCAGAGAGCTTCAGGTCGTGGTTTATCTCATGGCAAGCAGAGCATCTTTTACTTGAGGGAAAGAACCTATCTACTTTCACAAGCACCTTCCCCTTGTCTTTCAGCTTGTAGGAAAGCATGTTCCTCAGCATCCCATATCCGTTGTCGTATACGCTCTTGCCGAAGTTCATAGCCTTGGACATGTGCTGAAGGTTTATGTCCTCCACTACGACGGCATCAAATGTATCGGAGACTTTCCTGGAGAGCTTATGCAGGAAGTCCTTCCTCCTTGCACTTGCCTTCTCATGAAGCTTTCCTATCTTATGTTTCTGTTCCCAATAGTTAGCAGACCCGTACTGCATCCTAGAGAGCATCCTCTGTTCCTTTGCAATCCTCTCCTCGAGATTACGGTACCAGCGGATGTCATCTGGGGTGATGTCGTTCTCTCCAGATGCGGAGACGACGAGGGATGGCATAGAGTAGTCGAAGGCCTCGACTTTCTCGAATTTCTTCCTTGTCTCCATTGGCTCTGTATCCACATCGAATGTAAGAGATATATAGAACTTCCCGCTTGCCGTCTCCTTTATAGTAGCATGCTTCATCCTCCACTCGTCCGGTATGCCACGGTGGAGTATGATGCGCACTCTTCCGAGTTTCGGAAGCTTGAT